>NZ_WBUS01000138.1 GCF_008933605.1 Albidovulum sp. | reverse complement strand
CCTAGGTACAGCGCGGGGCGATAGGGCGCTTTCCCTCCCCCTCGTGGGGAGGGAAGAGGGGAGGGGGGCACGCCGCGCGCTCGTCCTCGATGCCGATGCGCTGACCATCCTTTCCCGCGAGCCCGATCTTTTCGCGGCGCTCCACAAAAACTGCGTCCTCACGCCCCATGCCGGCGAATTCGCCCGCCTTTTCCCCGACATCGCAGAGAAGCTGGCGGCCCCCGCCATGAAGGGCCCGGCCTATTCCAAGGTGGACGCCACGCGCGAGGCGGCGGCGCGGGCGGGCTGCGTGGTGCTGTTTAAGGGGCCCGATACGGTGATCGCCGATCCGCAGGGGCGGTGCAGCATCAACTCCGCCCATTACGACCGCGCGGCGCCTTGGCTTGCCACGGCGGGGTCGGGCGACGTGCTGGCGGGGTTCATCGCGGGGCTTCTGGCGCGGGGATTCACCCCGATGCAGGCGGCAGAGACCGCCGCCTGGCTCCATGTCGAATGCGCCCGGAAATTCGGCCCCGGCCTGATCGCCGAGGATCTGCCCGAGCAACTGCCGGCCGTGTTCCGCGACCTCGGGCTCTGAGCGCCGGCGCTTTCACCTTGGCGCAAATACTCCCGCCGGAGGCTTCCGCCGCCATCGCGCGGGCGACCGGCCGGGTGTCACTCCGCCGCGAGCCGCGCCCCGTCCGCCGCTCCGAGCGCGGGGCAGGCGATCTCCAGCCCCTCGGCATAGATCACCTGCGGGCTGTCGAACCGCAGGTCGTAGAGCCGGAGCGAGAGCGCCGTGATGGTGGCGATGAACTCGCCGTTCGCGAGCCGCTCCACCGGCACGACGGCCTGCCGCAGGCCGAAGAGCGCCTCGGCCCGCCAGTCGCGGACGAGGACCGGGGTCTCCGCGGGCAGGATCAGGTCCTGTTCCGGCCGGTCATGGCCGAGCGCGCCCGCGGCGATGCGGATCGCGGGGCCGGAATAGCGCGCGACGCGCACCTCGCGCACGACACGCATACCCTCGCGGGTGATGATCCGGTCGCCGGGTTCTATGAAATCGACCGGCAGGGCGCCGTCGAGCGTCAACACGACCGTCCCGGCCGCAATGCCTGTCGTCGAACTGCCTGCTGCCATCTGGCGCATGCCGGCGTGTTCCGCGCCGTGCACAAGCCCCGTCGTCTTCTGCGACATGGGGTCCCCCTATATGTGCTGCCTCGATTTTTTCTTTCACAATATGTCAAGATTGCGTTTGCGGCGAGCAATTTCTGGGGCGCTTTTTCCCCTCGCATGCGCGGGCGAACCTTGCTAGAAGGGCGCGGATTTCGGGAGCGGTCCCAGCACGGGGCCGCTCCCCGGCATTGCGGGTGTGGCGAAACTGGCAGACGCACCAGATTTAGGTTCTGGCGCCGAGAGGCGTGGGGGTTCAAGTCCCTTCACCCGCACCACGAGGAAAAGGACGAAGGAATGCAGGTCACCGAGACCCTGAAGGACGGTCTGAAGCGCAGCTACACGATCACCGTGCCGGCCGCGGATCTTGACGCGAAGGTCACCGAGAAGCTCGTGGAGGCGCAGCCCGAGATCGAGATGAAGGGTTTCCGCAAGGGCAAGGTGCCGATGGCGATGCTTCGCAAGCAGTTCGGCGAACGGCTCCTGGGCGACGCGATGCAGGATGCGATCGACGGCGCGATGAAGTCGCATTTCGACACGACCGGCGAGCGTCCGGCGCTGCAGCCGAAGGTCGAGATGAAGGGTGGCGAGGCCTGGCGGCAGGGCGACGATGTCATCGTCGAGATGTCCTACGAGGCGCTGCCGGAGATCCCCGAGGTCGATCTCGCCAAGATCAAGCTCGAGAAGCTCGTGGTGAAGGCGGACGAGAAGGCCGTCGCCGAGGCGCTCGAGAACCTCGCCAAGTCGGCGAAGAGCTTCGAGGACCGGAAGAAGGGCACCAAGGCCAAGGAAGGCGATCAGGTGGTGATCGACTTCGTGGGCAAGATCGACGGCGAGGCCTTCGAGGGCGGCGCGGGCGAGGACTATCCGCTGGAACTCGGCTCGGGCTCGTTCATCCCCGGTTTCGAGGACCAGCTCGTCGGCGCCAAGGCGGGCGACGAGGTGGCGGTGAAGGTGACCTTCCCGGCCGAATACGGCGCCAAGCACCTCGCCGGCAAGGAAGCCGTCTTCGACTGCATGGTGAAGGCCGTGAAGGGACCGAAGGCGGCCGAGATCGACGACGAGCTCGCCAAGCGGTTCGGGGCGGAAAGCCTCGACGCGCTCAAGGGCCAGATTTCGGAGCGGCTCGAGGCGGAATATGCCGGCGCCGCTCGCCAGGTGATGAAGCGGGCGCTGCTCGACGAGCTCGACAAGCTCGTGAAGTTCGATCTCCCGCCGAGCCTCGTCGAGGCCGAGGCGCACCAGATCGCGCACCAGCTCTGGCATGACGAGCACCCCGAGGAGCACGGCCACAACCACGGCTCCATCGAACCGACGGACGAGCACAACACGCTGGCCGAACGCCGCGTGCGGCTCGGGCTTCTCCTGGCCGAGATCGGCCGCAAGGAGAAGGTCGAGGTGACCGACGCCGAGATGACCCAGGCGGTGCTGGCGCAGGCGCGGCAGTATCCTGGGCAGGAGCGCGCGTTCTTCGACTTCGTCCAGAAGAACCCGCAGATGCAGCAGCAACTCCGCGCGCCGATCTTCGAGGACAAGGTCGTCGACCTCGTCTTCGCCGGTGCCAAGGTGACGGAGAAGGAAGTCTCCAAGGACAAGCTCCAGAAAGCCGTCGAGGCGCTCGACGAGATGTAAGACGGCTTAGCGCATGCGAGGCCGCGAGGAACGGGCCGTGCCGCTGGCGCGGCCCTTTTCATTCCCCCTCCGCGATGGCGCTTGACGTGCCCGGCCGCGGTGCTAGGGTGATCGAGGGCACAGGGGTGCCCTTTCCCAATCACATCAGCAACCTGCGCCCAGGGTATCCGCCCGCGCTTCCGGCCCGCTTCGTGCGGCCGGATCCGGTGCGATCCCGTCCCGCGCGGGAAAGGAGACCGAATGGAGACATCCATCCTCGCGCGTGCGCGCGCGTTTGCCCGGGCCCGGCATGACGGGCAAACCCGTAAGGACGCGGCGCAGACACCCTACTGGACGCACCTCGAGGAGGTCGCGTCGCTTGTCGCCGGCTTCGGCGGGGCGGAGGAGGTCGTTGCGGCGGCCTGGCTTCACGACACGGTGGAGGACTGCCCGCCGACCAGCCTTGGCGAGATCGAGGCGGCGTTTGGGCCCCGGGTTTCTGCCATCGTCGCGGAGGTGACGGACGACAAGAACCTTGGCGCGGCCGAACGCAAGCGGCTGCAG
This sequence comes from Albidovulum sp., assembly GCF_008933605.1. Lineage (GTDB taxonomy): Bacteria > Pseudomonadota > Alphaproteobacteria > Rhodobacterales > Rhodobacteraceae > Albidovulum. The sequence continues at coordinate 4,981 of NZ_WBUS01000138.1, read as the reverse complement.
GTCGTGACCGCACGGGCCAAGTCGCCCGAGGCCGCACTGGTCAAGCTCTGCGACAAGATCAGCAACGTCCGCTCGGTCGGCGAAACCCCGCCGCACGACTGGCCGCAGGTGCGCCGGCGCGCCTATCTCGACTGGGCCGAAGAGGTCGTCGGGGGATTGCGGGGCGTGCCCGAGGCGGCGCTGGCGGCGTTCCACGCCGTGCTGGAGGGTGCCCGGGCGGCCGTCGGACCGCGCTGACCTCGCGCCTCAGCCGGCCGCCGGGGACGCCGCGGCCTTCCGCTGGATCAGGAAGGTGAAGATGCCGAAGGGCGGCATCGGCACGGATCGGGTGACCGTGAGCGAGGGCACGCCGAGGATGCGGCCGAGCTCGAAGTCGGAATGCCAGCCGATCACGTCCGCCAAAGGTGCGAACAACCGTTCGAGCGCCGCGAGGATGCCCTTGTCGCGGGCAAAATGGCCGACGATCAGCACCTCGCCGCCCGGCTTGCAGACGCGGGCCATCTCTTCCATGACCTTTTCGGGTTCGGGCACGACCGAGATCACGTGCATGGCCACGACGGTGTCGAAATGGCCGTCGGGGAAGGCGAGCGCGCGGGCGTCCATCTCGGAGATGCGGACGACGTGGGCAAGCTCCCGCTCGGCGACCTTGCGGCGCGCCTTGTCGAGCATCTCGGTCGAAACGTCGATGCCGGTCACTTCGAGGTGCGGCGCGTAGCGGTCGAGCGAGAGCCCGGTGCCGATGCCGATCTCCAGCACGCGGCCCTGGCGGCGGTTGATGTAGTCCACCGCGCGCCGACGACCCCGGCCGGTGATCCGCCCGAAGGTGTAGTCATAGATCGGCGCCCAGTAGCGGTAGGATGTCTTGACGGCCGCAAGTTCCAAGTTCTGCCTCTCAGCGATCAGGGCCGTCCGCGACGGCGGTTCAAGAGCATCATCCCCGCCGAGTGTAACAGCGACGCGGCGTAGAGAAGGACGATGGCGATGAGCGCGCGCCAGATCTCGGCGAGCATGATCCCGGTGACGAGCGCGAGCCCGACCATGACCCAGGCGATCCTTTCGCGCGGAACGCGGATCGACTTCGGCGAGAAGGTGGGCAGGCGGCTGACCATCAGGAGGCCGACCGCGCCGATGTAGAGTTCGATCAGCGTCGGCCACGCGCTGACGTCGATCCCGGTCTCGAAGGCAAGGAAGGCGGGCAGGAGTGCCATCAGCGCGCCCGCCGGCGCGGGTACCCCGGTGAAGTGGCCGGCGGGCTTCGTGTCGCCGTTCAGGGCCGCGCGCGACTGCGCCACGTTGAACCGCGCGAGCCGCATGCAGCAGCAGACGACATAGACGAGGACGAAGATCCAGCCGCCCGACCTTTCGCCGGGAGCGAGCGCCATCTGGTAGACGAGGAATCCCGGCGTCACGCCGAAGTTCAGGAAGTCCGACAGCGAGTCGAGCTGCGCGCCGAAATCGCTGGTGGCCTTGAGGCGCCGGGCGATGAGCCCGTCGAGGCCGTCGACCACGATGGCGAAAAGGACGAGCCAGACCGCGATCAGGAACTGGCCCGACATGATGAAGCGGATCGCCGTGAGCCCGGCGCAAAGGCCGAGCGTCGTGACCATGTTCGGCACGAGGGTGAGGAAGGGCAGGCTGTCGCCGTCCGCCTCGCGCGGGAGGTCGGGGTCCTCCTCGCTCACCGCATCGCCCCTATCCGGCGCGGTTCGTCCGAGGCGAAGTCGGCGAGCACGGTTTCGCCGGCGACGGCCGTCTGGCCGACGGCGACGAGCGGCGCGGTGCCCCGTGGCAGGTAGACGTCGAGGCGCGAGCCGAAGCGGATCATGCCGAAACGCTGGCCGGTGAGGAGCGCCTGGCCTTCCTTCACCTCGCAGACGATGCGACGGGCGACGAGGCCCGCGATCTGCACCACGGCGATGGCGCGGCCATCTTCCATGCGGATGGCGAGTCCGTTGCGTTCGTTGTCCACGCTCGCCTTGTCGAGTGAGGCGTTGAAGAACTTGCCCGGCCGGTAGGCGGTCTTCTCGATCCGCCCGGAAACCGGAGCGCGGTTCACGTGGCAATTGAAGACGTTCATGAAGATCGCGATGCGCGTCATCGGCTCGGACCCGAGGCCAAGCTCCTCCGGCGGTGCGAAATCGCCGATCATCTGCACCACGCCGTCGGCCGGCGAGATGACCAGCCCCTCCCGCGCGGGCGTCACGCGCTCGGGGTCGCGGAAGAAGTAGTAGCACCAGAGGGTGAGCCCGACGCCGATCCAGCCCAACGGCTCCCAGATCAGGAACAGCACGACCGTCACCGCGGCAAAGATCGCGACGAAGCGATAGCCTTCGCGGTGCATGGGCTTCACCACGGTCGCGATCATCGACATGGGGCGTTCCTCCTCTCGGGGCGGCACGACGCCGGAGCGCCGAGGCGCGGGGGTGGCGTTGCGCGAGTCGCCGGCGCGTTGCGACGCGTTGTGACCGGGAAACGACATCGTTGCAACTGCCGGGCGACGTGCTGCGCAAAAGAAAACCGCGCCGGACGGGCCGGCGCGGTCGGGGTGTTGCGCGCGTAGGGCGGATTACTCCGCCGTCTCTTCCTGCGCGGCTGAGCCGATGTCGTCGAAGAGCTCGGCAATCTCGAAGTCGGCGGCGGCCTCCGCCTCGGCGGCAAGCTCCTGGATCGACTTGCCGGTCGCCTGAAGCTCGGCCTCTTCGGCCGACCGGGCGACGTTGAGCCGGATCTGCGCCGAAACCTCGGGGTGCAGCACGACCTCGACCTCGTGGAGGCCAAGCTCCTTGATCGGCCGGGCGAGCACGATCTGCTTGCGCTCGACGCCGAAGCCCGCCGCGGTGGCGGCATCGGCGGCATCGCGCGGCGTGACCGAGCCGTAGAGCGCGCCGGCATCGGAGGCCGAGCGAATCACGACGAAGGTCTGGCCGTCGAGCTTCGCGGCGACGGCCGCGGCCTCCTTCCGGGTCTCGAGGTTCTGTGCCTCGAGATGGGCCTTGCGCGATTCAAAGGACTTGATGTTGTCCTCGGAGGCGCGCAGCGCCTTGCCCTGCGGCAGGAGGTAGTTGCGCGCGTAGCCGTCCTTGACCTTGACGACCTCGCCCATCTGGCCAAGCTTGGCCACGCGTTCCAGTAGGATGACTTGCATCTGACGGTCTCCCTTACTTCACGGCATAGGGCAGGAGCGCGAGGAAGCGGGCACGCTTGATGGCGCGCGCGAGTTCACGCTGCTTCTTGGCCGAGACGGCGGTGATGCGGGCGGGCACGATCTTGCCGCGCTCGGAGATGTAGCGCTGGAGCAGACGTACGTCCTTGTAGTCGATCTTCGGCGCGTTGTCGCCCGAGAAGGGGCAGACCTTGCGGCGGCGGAAAAACGGTTTGTTCGCCATGGTTTGTGATCCTTTCCTCAGGTCCCGTCTCAGCGCCGGTCGCGGCGGTCGCCGCGATCTCCGCGGTCACCCCGGTCGCCACGATCCCCGCGGTCACCCCGGTCGCCGCGATCCCCGCGGTCGCGCTCGTCGCGCTTCTGCATCTGGACCGAGGGGCCGTCCTCGTGGGCGTCCACCTTCACCGACATGACGCGCATGACGTCGTCGTGGAGCCGCGCGAGACGCTCCATCTCCTGCACCGCGGCCGAGGGCGCGTCGGAGCGGAGGTAGGCGTAGTGGCCCTTGCGGTTCTTGTTGATCTTGTAGGCCATGGTCTTCACGCCCCAGTACTCGTGGTCGACGACCTTGCCGCCGTTGTCCGCGAGGACGGTGGAGAAGTGTTCGATGAGTCCTTCGGCCTGCGCGTTGGACAGGTCCTGGCGCGCGATGAGGACATGCTCGTAAAGCGGCATGTGGTCCCTTTCGTCTCAGGCGGCTTCATAGGCGGGGTGACCCTTCCGCGCCCCGCCACGAGAGGCTTCGCCGGTTCCCGTGAATGCGGAAGGATGCGGCCTTATAGAGGAACGCGCGCCGGATGCAAGCGCGGCGTCCCGATCACCGCCTCCTGCCGGCAATACCTCCGGGGTGCAACGCCGGCGGCCCTGCGTCGCTTGTCCGACGGCGTCGCTGCGGTTAGAGGTGGGGAGATTTCGGGCAGGAGGAAGCATGACGCGCGCATTCGTATTTCCCGGGCAGGGGGCGCAGACGGTCGGCATGGGCCGCGCCCTGGCCGAGGCCTATCCGGCGGCGAAGGCGGTCTTCGACGAGGTCGACGCGGCGCTCGGCGAGCGGTTTTCGGCGCTGATCTGGGAAGGCGACGTGGAGACGCTCACGCTCACGGAAAACGCGCAGCCCGCGCTGATGGCGACCTCGATCGCGGCCGTCCGGGCGCTTGGTGCCGAGGGGATCTCCGTGACCTCGGCGGCCTACGTCGCCGGCCATTCTCTCGGCGAGTATTCGGCGCTCTGCGCGGCCGGGGCGATCAGCCTCGCCGATGCGGCGCGGCTCCTCAGGCTTCGCGGGCGTGCGATGCAGGCGGCGGTGCCCGTCGGGGTCGGCGCGATGGCTGCGCTTCTCGGGCTCGATTTCGCGGTGGTGAGCGAGGTGGCGCGGGAGGCGGCGCAGGGCGAGGTCTGCCAGGCGGCCAACGACAACGACCCGGCGCAGGTCGTCGTGTCGGGCCACCGCGCCGCGGTGGAGCGGGCGGTGGAGATCGCCAAGACAAGGGGTGCCAAGCGCGCCGTGCTGCTGCCGGTCTCCGCACCCTTCCATTGTGCCCTGATGGAGCCGGCGGCCCGCGTCATGGCCGAGGCGCTCGACGCGGTGGAGATCAGGGCGCCCGAGGTGCCCGTGGTGGCCAACGTGCGCGCCCGGCCCGTCGACGATCCGGCGGTGATCCGGGCCCTTCTGGTCGAGCAGGTGACGGGTAGGGTGCGCTGGCGCGAGTCGGTGGAATGGATGGCGGCGCAGGGCGTCGACGAATTCTGGGAGATCGGCGCGGGCAAGGCGCTTTCGGGCATGGTCCGGCGGATCGCCAAGGAGGCGGAGACGCGGGC
>NZ_WBUS01000137.1 GCF_008933605.1 Albidovulum sp. | reverse complement strand
GTCGGATCTGACGGCGCTGCCGGCCGCGGCATTCCTCGCGCGCCTCGGGATCGAGGGGCTCGATTTTGGTCCCCTGGCGGCCGACCTCGCGGGGAAGGCGATCGTGCTGCGCGCGCCGGAAACCGCGGCACCGTGGACGGTGACGCTTCTGCTGGCGCTGGCAACCGCGATGTCGCTTGCCGCCGCCTGGACGAGCGACGGGGCGGGGCGGCTCAAGCCCTTCTGGGCGGCGGGCGCGGCGCTCATGGCCCCCCTGGCCGCGCTGGTGCTCGAACTGTTCTGGACGCCCTCGGACGCGCTCGGCACCTATGCCTGGGCGCTCCATGTCATGGCGCTTGCCGCGCTGATGGCGGGGCTTGCCGCGGCCTTCGCCCGCGCGGACGGCGGCGACATGCGGCGCGCGGCCTGCATGACGCTTTCGACGCTGTCGCTCATCGCGCTGGCTCTCTTCCTGATCCTGACGAAGGGCGCCCTGACGCTCGCGCTTTCCGCGCTCGTCGTCGTCGCGGCCGCGCTCGACCGGCGTTTCCGGCTGCCCGAGATGGGGCTTTTCATCCAGGCGGGCGTGATCGCGCTGTCGTGGCGGCTGGTGGTCGATCCCGGCCTCGCATGGGCGATCGACGCGGCCGCGCTGTGGGAGGCAGTCGCCTCCTACGCCGGGGCGGCGGCGGCGATGGCGGCGGCGCTCATGTTCCTCAAGGGGCTCGACCGGCGAACGGCACAGGTCGTGCTCGAAAGCGCCGCCGCGGCCTATGCCGCGCTTTTCGCCAATGTGCTCATCACCCGCTGGCTGACCGGGCAGGCGGAGTTCGACTGGGAACTGTCCCACTGGGCGGTGACGCTGAACGCGCTGCCCTGGCTCGTCCTCATGCTCGTCCAGCTCTACCGGCTGCAACTCGGCGGCGCGATGCGCTGGCTGCGCTGGGCCCTCGCGACTGTCGCGGCGATGATCGGCTTCGGCGGCCTCGCCCTGGCCGTGACCTTTGCCAACCCGCTCGCCGGGCTTGTCGGCGGACCCGAGCGGCTCGTCTACGGCCCGCCGCTTCTCGACACGCTTTTCGTGGCCTATGCGGTGCCGGGGATTGTCATGTTGCTCGCGCTGACGCGGCTTGGCCATGTGCCACGGCTGCTCCGCTGGGCGCTGACGGCGGCGGGCGTGGCGCTTGCCGCGCTCTATGCGGGGCTCGAGATCCGCCGGCTGATGCGGGGCGACGACCTCTCCGTGCCCGGCGTCACCCAGGGCGAGCTTTACGCCTACACCCTCGCGCTGATGGCAACGGGCGGCGCGCTTCTCTACCAGGCGATCGCGCGGCGTTCGCCTACGCTGCGCCGTGCCGCGATGGCGGTGATCGCACTCACCATCGCCAAGGTTTTCCTGATCGACATCTCGGGCCTTTCCGGCCTCACCCGCGTCTTCTCCTTCCTCGCGCTCGGCCTCTCGCTCGCCGGGCTCGCCTGGCTCAACCGCTGGGCGGCGGGACGGCAGGAGGGCGGCGGGGAAGGGTGACGGGGCGCCCCGGGGTGCAGCCTACCCCAGCTTCGGCACGCCCCCCGGCAGCGTGGCCTGCTCCACCACCCCGTAGCGCAGGCTCCGGCCGATGCGGTGGGCGAGGGCCGACCAGGCCTCGGCCGTCTCAGGCGGAAGATTGCGCCTGAGGACGGCGTCGAAGAGCCCGAGCCAAACATCGAACATGCCGGGCCGGACGTTGCCCGCGTCGCGGTGCGCCTGAAGCGGGTTTCCGTCGTAGCTCCGCTCGAAGAGGATGGCGTTGCGCCAGAAGCCCGCGATCTTCGCCTCGTGCGCGGGCCAGTCCGTCACATGCACGGCGAAGACCGGACCGAGGCCGGGGTGGACCCTGACGGCGGCATAGAAATCGGCCACCACGCGGTCGATCTCCTCGGGGGTCACGGCAAAGCGCGGGGGCAGTTCGGGCATGCTGTATTCCTTTCGCCCGCGATCCTTGCGCCGGGGGCCGCGCGGAGGCAAGGGACAGGGTGCCGCGCCCACTTTACCCCCCGATTGCGGTTTCCTATAAGGCAGGCCATGAAGCGCAACCCCGCGACCCTCATTCGAATTAGCGGCCCGGCGATCTGACCCCCAGACGCCGGGACCAGGGCGCCGCCCGTGCGCCGCTCCAGCTTCACCGATTGTCCAAGGACCGCCCGCGATGTGCGCCGATACGCCCGAACCGACCGCCCCCGACTACCGTTCGACCGTCTTCCTGCCCGAGACCGACTTTCCCATGCGCGCCGGCCTGCCGCAGCGCGAGCCCGAGTGGCTCGCCCGCTGGGAGAGGATCGGCATCTATGACCGGCTGAGGGAAAAGACCGGGCGCGAGGGCTTCGTCCTGCACGACGGCCCGCCCTATGCCAACGGCCACCTGCATATCGGCCATGCGCTGAACAAGGTGCTGAAGGACATGGTGGTCCGCTCCCAGCAGATGATGGGCAAGGACAGCCGCTATGTCCCCGGCTGGGACTGCCACGGCCTGCCGATCGAATGGAAGATCGAGGAACAGTACCGCGCCAGGGGCCTGAACAAGGACGACGTGGACGTGGTGGCCTTCCGCCAGGAATGCCGCAAGTTCGCGGAAGGCTGGACCCTCGTCCAGCGCGAGGAGTTCAAGCGCCTCGGCGTCACCGGCAACTGGGCCGCGCCCTACCTGACGATGGACTACCACGCCGAGGCGGTGATCGCCGAGGAATTCATGAAGTTCCTGATGAACGGGAGCCTGTATCAGGGCTCCAAGCCGGTGATGTGGTCGCCGGTGGAGAAGACCGCGCTCGCGGAGGCGGAGGTCGAGTACCACGACCACACGAGCCATCAAGTGTGGGTGCCATTCAAGGTGATCGCGGGTGCGCCAGCGCATCTTGAAGCCGCGCGCGCGGTGATCTGGACGACGACGCCCTGGACGATCCCGCAGAACCGTGCCGTCGCGTTCAATCCCGAAATCGCCTATGGCGTCTATGAGGTCACGGGCCGGCCGCAAGACAGCAACGCGACGATCGGGATGCGTTACCTGCTTGCGGACAAGCTCGCCGAAGGCGTGCTTGCGGCGGCGAAGCTCGACCATACGATGTATCGGCGTCGGGGCGCGGTGTCGGCCGACGAACTGTCCGCCCTGACCCTCGCCCACCCCTTCCGCGGTCTCGACGGCGCGAACGGCGAATGGGACTACGACGTCCCCATGCTCCCCGGCGATCACGTCACCGACGACGCCGGCACCGGCTTCGTCCATACCGCGCCGAGCCATGGCGACGACGACTACCAGCTTGGCCAGAAGCACGGCCTGCCGATGACCTACAACGTCGAGCCCGACGGCTCCTTCCGCGCCGACCTGCCGCTCTTCGGCGGGCAGGCGATCATCCTGCCGGATGGCAAGGAGGGCCCGGCCAACGTCAGCGTCATCAAGCAGCTTGCCTATGCGGGGGCCCTTTTCGCCAAGGGCAAGCTCAAGCATTCCTACCCGCATTCCTGGCGCTCCAAGGCGCCGCTGATCTACCGCAACACGCCGCAGTGGTTCGTGGCCATCGACCGCAAGCTCGACGACGGCCTGGGCACCTACGGCGACACGATCCGCGCCCGCGCTCTGACCTCGATCAACGAGCTTGTCGAGTGGACGCCGCAGACGGGGCGCAACCGCCTGCATTCGATGATCGAGGCGCGGCCGGACTGGGTGCTCTCGCGCCAGCGCGCCTGGGGCGTGCCGCTGACCTGCTTCGTGAAGAAGGGCGCGAGGCCCACCGACCCCGACTTCCTTCTGCGCGACCCCGAGGTCAACGCCCGGATCGTCGCCGCCTTCGAGAAGGATGGCGCCGATGTCTGGTACGTGCAGGGATTCAAGGAAAAGGCGCTGTCCGGCATCGTCGATCCGCAGGATTACGACCAGGTCTTCGACGTGCTCGACGTCTGGTTCGACAGCGGCTCCACCCATGCCTTCGTGCTCCGCGACCGGCCCGACGGCACGGCGGACGGCATCGCCGACCTCTACCTCGAAGGCACCGATCAGCACCGCGGCTGGTTCCACTCCTCGATGCTGCAGGCTTGCGCCACCCTCGGCCGCGCGCCCTACCGGGGGGTGCTGACCCACGGCTTCACGCTCGACGAGAAGGGCATGAAGATGTCCAAGTCGCTGGGCAACACCGTCGCCCCGCAGGAGGTGATCGACGAATACGGCGCAGACATCCTCCGCCTCTGGGTGGCGCAGTCGGACTATACGGTGGACCTCCGCATCGGCAAGGAGATCCTGAAGGGCACCGCCGACAGCTACCGCCGGCTCCGGAACACGCTCCGCTTCATCCTCGGCAGCCTCGCGGGGTTCACGGAGGCCGAGCGGGTGCGGCCCGAGGAGATGCCGGAACTGGAACGCTGGGTGCTGCACCGTCTGGCGGAACTCGACCACACGGTGCGCAAGGGCTACGAGAGATACGACTTCCAGGGAGTGTTCCAGACGCTCTTCACCTTCTGCACGGTGGACCTCTCGGCCTTCTACTTCGACATCCGCAAGGACGCGCTCTACTGCGACGGGGCAGACTCCCCGCGCCGCCGCGCCGCGCGCACCGTCCTCGACCTCCTCTTCCACCGGCTGGTGACCTGGCTCGCGCCGATCCTCGTCTTCACGATGGAGGATGTCTGGCTTGCCCGCTTCCCCGGCGAGGACGCCTCGGTCCACCTCGAGGATATCCCCGCCACGCCCGCCGACTGGCGCGACGAGCCCTTGGCGCAGAAGTGGGAGAAGATCCGCCGTGTCCGCCGCACCGTCACCGCCGCGCTCGAGGTGAGCCGCGCCGCCAAGGTCATCGGCGCGAGCCTCGAGGCCGCTCCGGTCGTGCATGTCGAGGACGCCGGGACGCTCGCGGCGCTGAGGTCGGTCGATTTCGCCGACATCTGCATCACCTCGGCCCTCGTCCTTACCTCCGACCCCGAGCCGCAGGAGGCCTTCCGCCTGCCCGAGGTGCCGGGCGTGGGCGTCGTCTTCGAGACCGCCGAGGGCGAGAAGTGCCAGCGCTGCTGGAAGATCCTGCCCGATGTCGGCAGCCACAAGCACCCGGGCACCTGCGCCCGCTGCGACGGCGTCCTGGGGTGACGCGCCGCGCCGCCTTCTCCGGGCCGCTCGGCCGGCTCGTCCTGACCGAGGAGGGCGGGGCCATCGCCCGGCTGGAATGGAGCGGGGCCGAGGTTGCGGAGGAGGGCAGCGCGCTCCTCTCCGAAGCTTGCCGCCAGCTTGGCGAATACTTCGCCGGCACCCGCCGCGGCTTCGACCTGCCCATTGCCTTCCGCCCCGGTCTTCAGGGCGAGGTCATGCGGGCGATGGTGGCGATCCCCTTCGGCGAGACCCGCACCTACGGCGACCTCGCCAGCACGCTCGGCGTGCCCGCGCAGGCCGTCGGCCAGGCCTGCGGGGGCAATCCGGTCCCGATCATCGTGCCCTGCCACCGGGTCCTCGGCGCGACCGGGCTCGGCGGCTTCTCCGCCCCGGGCGGGGTGGAGACGAAGGTCGCGCTCCTGAAGCACGAGGGCGCGGCCTCGCTCCTGCTCTGAGCATGGTCGCGGCGCGGCCCCGCGGGGGCCCCGGGGGAGGATGGCCCCTTCGCGTCGCCCTCAGGTGATCGCTTCCAGCCTTTCCTTGGAAAGCTCGCCCGGCACGATGGTGATCGGGATCGGCAGGTTGCCCGAGGTCTTGGAGAGTTGCGTGACGAGGGGGCCGGGCCCCGACTTTTCCGTCCCCGCGCCGAGGACGAGGACGCCGATCGCGGGGTCTTCGCGGATCAGCGCGAGGATTTCCGTCACCGGCTCCCCCTCTCGGATCACGAGTTCCGGGTCGATGCCCTGCCGGTCGCGCATCCACTTGGCGAAGACCTCGAAATGCGCCTCGATCCGTTCGCGTGCCTCGGCCCGCATGATGTCGGCGACGCCGATCCAGTGCTGGAACTCCTCGGGCGGAATGACCGAGAGGATGGTCACCCCCGCGCCGGTGTGAGCCGCGCGCAGCGCGGCGAACCGCATCGCGTTCAGGCACTCGCGGCTGTCGTCGAGCACGACCAGGAACTTGCGCATGGATCTCCCCCGTCGATCTCTCGTGGCAGGCGGCGCGATCATCGCCGGTTGCGCGCGATCAGGCAAGCCGCCGGCGCGCCCTGCCCGCGAGGCGGCGCAGCAACATGCCCGGGAGCGCGAGCGCAAGCGCGGCAAGCTGCGTCGCCAGGAGCGCCACGAGGCCGATCGCCAGCTCCGCCAGGTGCGACACCCGGTGGAGGAGCCGGAACGCGTCGCTCCCCAGCACGCGCATGACCTTGCGTGTGTCCGTTCCCGCGACGCCCGAAACACGCGCAAGCCGCGCGAGGTCCTCGGCCGTGTCGGCGTGGTGCAGAAGCATCAGCGCCTCGGCGGGGGAGGTGTTGTCGCTCAGCCTCTTGATGTCGGCGGCGAGCGACATGAAGCGCCCCCCGCGCGCCCCGTCCACCGCCTCGCCTGCCGGCATCCGGCCGAGGATGACGTCGTCCAGCCGATCCCACCGGACGAGCCCGGTCAGGGCATCCGCGACCGTCCCCATCAGCCGCGGAGAGATCGCCCCCAGCCGACGGCCGAGACGCAGCACCGTCGCCCCCACTTTCGCCGTGACGGATGTGCCGCCGGAGATCGCGACCCCGGCCGTCGCCGCAAGACCAAAGACGGCGAGGCCCGCGTCAAGCCGGTCCACCTCCTCTCCGGCAATCCAGTCGGCCGCTGCCCGCCGCAGCGCGTTCAGGTCGCCCACCGGGGTCATCTCGACCGGTATCGCACAGATGCCGATCATCGTCAGCGTCGGGCAGGCGCCGATGTCCCAGGCGCAGGCGGCACAGTCGGCGCTGGCCGCGAAGAAGCGCTCATGCGCGGCAAGGGCCTCCTCGGCCCGCGCGGCCAGCCCGTCCGGGAGGGTTACGCCATTTTCGGCCGCAAGCTCAAGGTAAAGCGCGACATCGTCAGGCGCATCCGCCACCACCGCCGCCTCCAGCCGCGGCAGCAGCCACTCCGGCGTCACCCGCAGCGTCATCGCGCGGCTGAAGGCCAGTCGCGCCTCGTCCGCGGTCCGCTCGATCACCGGCGCCGCGAAAGGGTTAAGCGACAGCACCCAGCCGGTCGCGGCCCAGGAGGCCAGCGTCCAGAGGATGACGATCCGGCGCGCCGCGCGGTGCATGGGCCTCAGCCCTTGGAATGCGCCCAGTCCCAATAAAGCTCGCGCATCCGTTTCGTTACCTGCCCGTGCTGGTAGTGGGTGCCGTCGAACTCGACAACCGGCGTGACCTTGGAGAAGTTGCCGGACAGGAACACCTCGTCGGCCGCGCGGAAATCGTCGAAGGAGAGCACCGTCTCGTGCACCGCCATCCCGTCGGCGCGGGCGTTCTCGATATGCCGGGCGCGGGTGATGCCCGAAAGGAAGGTGCCGTTGGCGATGGGCGTGAAGAGCTCACCGTCCTTCACCATGAAGACGTTTGCGGTGGCAGTCTCGGCCACGTTGCCGAGCGCGTCGGCGACGAGCGCATTGGCGTAGCCCCTTGAGCGCGCCTCCATCAGCATCCGAGCGTTGTTCGGGTAGAGGCACCCGGCCTTGGCGTTGGTGAGCGAGCTTTCGATCACCGGCCGGCGAAAGCGCGTCGTCGTCAGACGCGTCGTGGCTTCCGGCGGCGCCATCGGGATTTCCTCGAGGCAGAGCGCGAAGCCGGTGGCGCCCGGCTCCGGCACGACGCCTGAGGCATCGCCGTCGAGCGCCCAGTACATCGGCCGGATATAGACGGCCGAGCCCCGGGGATAGGTCGCGAGCCCTTCCCAGGCGATCTCGACCATCTTCTCGGCGGTCATCGTCGGCGTGATCATAAGCGCCTCGGCCGAGCGGTTCACGCGCGCCATGTGGCGGTCCAGGTCGGGGGCGACACCCTCGAACCAGCGCGCACCGTCGAAGACGGTAGTGCCGAGCCAGCTGCCGTGGTCGGCCGCACGCATCACCGCCACGTCGCCGTCGTGCCAGCGGCCTTCGAACCAGGTGCGGATGTTCTTGCCGGTCGTCATTTCGGATCCTCCCTCGGGTCGCGGCGGCGAGTCGGCGGCATGATGGTGAACATTGCGGGCGGGGACAACCCGCGCGCGGCCGCTGGCACCTTCGCCGGTTCCCTGCCGGGGCACGGAATGCTAAGCCCGGCAGCAGGCGCAGCAAGGTTGCCGGGGAGGTTGCGGATAGTCGGCATGGGCGCATTCGGGATCGGGACCGTGCTCGTCGTGGGCGGAACCGGCCGGCTCGGCGCGCTGCTCCGCCTGGCATGGGCGCGGGCGGGGC
>NZ_WBUS01000136.1 GCF_008933605.1 Albidovulum sp. | reverse complement strand
GCGGAAAATCTGGACCGCGGAACTCGCCAACCGCAAGGCCAGCTGGGTCGAGGAACAGAACGGCGGCTGGCGGGTGGTGGAGATCGTGCGCCGCTCCGCCCGGCCGCTCTGGCTCTACGGCGCCGGGCATGTCGGCCGCGCGCTCGTCGCGGTGCTGGCACCCCTGCCGGGGATCCGCATCACCTGGGTGGACACGGCCGCCGGGCGCTTCCCCGAGACCTTGCCCGCCGGCGTCGCGCACCGCGTCGCGGCGGACCCGGCGGCGCTGGTGACCGAGGCGCCGGCGGGGGCGGAGCACCTGATCGTCACCTTCAGCCACGCGCTCGACCTCGAACTCTGCCACCGGCTTCTCGGCCGCGGATTCGCCGCGGCCGGGCTGATCGGCTCGGCCACGAAATGGGCGCGGTTCCGGTCGCGGCTGGCGGCGCTCGGGCATGGTGAGGCGCAGATCGCGCGCATCCGCTGCCCGATCGGGGAGCCCGCCTTCGGCAAGCATCCGCAGGCGATCGCGGTCGGTGTGGCGGCAGACCTCCTGCGGGGGCCTGGCGCGGTGGCACGGAAGAGGGAGCGCGAAGCGTGACACAAGATATCTCTGCGGACGTGCTTCTGGCCATCGAGGGGATCGGCAAGTCCTATCCCGGTGTGCGCGCCAACGACGACGTGACCTTCCGCATCGGCGCCGGAGAGGTCCACGCGCTTCTGGGCGAGAACGGCGCGGGCAAGTCCACGCTGGTGAAGATGATCTACGGCCTCGTGAAGCCGGACGAGGGGCACATGTCGCTGCGCGGCGCGCCCTATGCGCCCGCCGAGCCGAGGGCGGCGCGGGCGGCGGGCGTGGCGATGGTGTTCCAGCACTTCTCGCTCTTCGAGGCGCTGAACGTCGCGGAGAACGTGGCACTCGGCATGGACGACCCGCCGCCGATGCGCGACCTCGAGGCGCGCATCCGCGAGGTCTCGGAGGGCTACGGCCTTCCGCTCGACCCCGCGCGGCTGGTGGGCGATCTGTCGGCCGGGGAACGGCAGCGTGTGGAGATCGTGCGCTGCCTCCTCCAGGACCCGAAGCTCCTGATCATGGACGAGCCGACGTCCGTGCTGACGCCGCAGGAGGTGGAGATCCTCTTCGGGACGCTCCGCCAGCTCGCGGCCGAGGGCACGTCGATCCTCTACATCAGTCACAAGCTGGAGGAGATCCGCGCGCTCTGCGACGCCGCGACGATCCTCCGGCGCGGCAAGGTCGTGGGCACCTGCGTCCCGCGCGAGGTTTCGGCGCGGGCGATGGCCGAGATGATGGTCGGCGCGAGCCTCAATGCGCCCGCGCGCGCCACCGGCGAGCTCGGCCCCGTCGCGCTGACGGTGGAGCGGCTGTCGGTCGCCTCGCCCTCGGCCTTCGGCACCAGCCTGAAAGAGGTGAGCTTCGAGGTCAGGCAGGGCGAGGTCCTCGGCATCGGCGGGGTCGCGGGCAATGGCCAGGACGAGTTGCTGGCCGCCTTGTCCGGCGAGGCGCGCACCGGACGCGACGTCGTCCGGGTGCACGGGCGCGGCATCGGGCACCTGGGGCCGAACGAACGGCGGCAGGCGGGGCTCTGCACGGCGCCGGAGGAGCGGCTCGGCCATGCCGCGGCGCCCGACATGAGCCTGGTCGAGAACGCGCTCCTGTCCGGCGCGGTGCGCAAGGGGCTGGTGCGGCGCGGGTTCATCGACTGGCCGGGCACGCGCGCCTTCGCCGAGGCCGTCGTCAAGACCTTCGACGTGCGCACCCCCGGCACCGGGACGGCGGCCCGGGCGCTGTCGGGGGGCAACCTGCAGAAATTCGTGCTCGGTCGCGAGATCCTGCAGGAACCGGGGATCATCGTCGTCAACCAGCCGACCTGGGGCGTCGACGCGGCCGCGGCGGCCTTCATCCGGCAGGCGCTGCTGGACCGGGCCGCCAAGGGCGCGGCCGTCGTCGTCATCAGCCAGGACATCGACGAGATCCTGGAGATCGCCGACCGGTTCGCGGCGCTCAACGAGGGGCGGCTCTCGGCGCCGGTCCCGGTGGCGGGACTGACGCTCGAGCGGATCGGTCTTATGCTCGGTGGCGCGCATGGGATGCACAAGGCGGACGTTCACGCGGCGGAGGTGGCCCATGCTGAGACTTGAGAAACGCCCGACCCCGTCGCGGGCCTGGGCCTGGGGAACACCGTTCCTCGCCGTCCTCCTCACGATGATCGCGGGTGGCGCGCTCTTTGCCATGCTCGGAAAGGACCCGGTGGCGGTCGTTCGCACGATCTTCTGGGACCCGCTCTTGGGCGAATACGCCTTCTACCTGCGCGGCCAGCTTCTGGTGAAGGCGGGGCCGCTCGCTCTCATCGCGGTCGGCCTCGCGCTCGGGTTCCGGGCCGGCATCTGGAACATCGGGGCCGAGGGGCAATACATCATGGGCGCGATCTTCGGCGCCTCGGTCGGGCTCGCCGTCTATCCGACGGAAAGCCGGTGGATCTTCCCCCTGATGATCCTTGCCGGCGGCTTCGGCGGCTGGCTCTGGGCGATGATCCCGGCGCTCCTGAAGACGCGGTTCAACACCAACGAGATCCTCGTCTCGCTGATGCTCGTCTATGTCGCCGAGACGATCCTGTCGAAGGCGGCGACCGGCTTCCTGCGCAACCCCGAGGGGGCGGGCTTTCCGGGCAGCCGCAACTTCTCGTCCTATCCGGCCGCGCGAAACCCCGAACTGATCGCCGGGACGGGGATGCACTGGGGCGTCGTCGCGGCCTTCATCGTGGTGATCGCGGCCTATGTCCTCCTGCAGCGCCACCTCCTTGGCTTCCAGATCAGGCTCGCGGGCCAGGCTCCGCGGGCGGCGCGCTTCGCCGGCGTGCGCCCGAACCGGCTCGTCATCTTCTGCCTCGGCGCATCGGGCGCGCTGGCCGGACTCGCCGGGCTCTTCGAGGTGACAGGGCCCGCGGGGCAGATCTCCATCGACTTCAACCAGGGCTACGGCTTCACCGCGATCATCGTCGCCTTTCTCGGGCGGCTCAATCCGGTCGGCATCCTGCTCGCCGCGCTCCTCATGGCGCTGACCTATGTCGGTGGCGAGATGGCGGCGACGAACCTCGGGCTCCCGTCCGCGGCGATCCGGGTGTTCCAGGGGATGCTCCTCTTCTTCCTGCTCGCGGTCGATGTGCTGTCGAACTACCGCGTCCGCATCGCCGCTTTCGTGAAGGAGGCTCGCTGATGGAACTCTTCGGCATCAACCCGGCCATCCTCGTCGCCTCGCTCATGGTGGCGGCCGTGCCGATCCTTCTTGCAGCGATCGGGGAACTCGTGGTGGAGAAGGCCGGCGTTCTCAACCTCGGCGTCGAGGGGATGATGATCATGGGAGCGATCTCGGGCTTCATCACCGCCGTCCATACCGGAAGCCCGGCACTCGGCTTTCTCGGCGGCGCTCTCGGGGCGATGGCGCTGAGCCTCGTCTTCGCGCTCCTCACCCAGGTCTTCCTCGCCAACCAGGTGGCGACGGGCCTCGCGCTCACGCTCTTCGGGCTCGGCTTCTCCAGCCTCATGGGCCAGGGCTACAACGGAATAAAGCCGCCCCGCACGCCGAGCTTGCCCTTCGGACCGCTGGAGCAGATCCCGTTCTTCGGCCGCGTACTCTTCAGCCATGACTGGGTGGTCTATGCCTCCGTTGCGATCGTCGCGGCGGTCTGGGCGGTGCTGCGATACTCGCGCGCGGGTCTAATCCTGCGGGCGGTCGGCGAAAGCCACGACGCCGCGCACGCGCTCGGCTACAAGGTCGTCCGTATCCGGGTGCTCGCCATCCTCTTCGGCGCGGCGATGGCGGGGATGGGCGGGGCCTACATCTCCCTCGTCCGCGTGCCGCAATGGACCGACGGAATCACCGCCGGCGCGGGCTGGATCGCGCTTGCCATCGTGGTCTTCGCCAGTTGGAAACCCTGGCGCGTGCTCGTCGGGGCCTGGCTTTTCGGCGGGATCACGGTGCTGCAACTGAACCTCCAGGCTGCAGGCAGCCGCATCCCGGTCGAGTACTTGTCGATGTCGCCCTATCTGATAACGATCCTCGTGCTGGTCATCATGTCGTCCGGCCGGGGCCGCGCGGGCCTGAACGCGCCCGCGAGCCTCGGTCAGAACTTCCACGCCTCGCGCTGAGGCGGCGCAACCAAGGGGTCCGAAGGGCCCCGCCAACAGGAGAGAGGGAATGAAAAGAAGAACGCTACTGGCCACGGCCGCCCTGGGCCTCATCGCGCTCGGCGGCACGGCCGAGGCACAGATGGAGAAGGTGAAGGCCTGCTTCGTCTATGTCGGTCCCATCGGTGACGGCGGCTGGACCTTCCAGCACCACGAGGGCCTCAAGCAGGTCCAGGCCGAGTTCGGCGACAAGGTCGAGACCGCCTACCAGGAAAGCGTGCCGGAGGGGGCCGACGCCGAGCGGGTGCTGACCCAGATGGCGCTGTCGGGCTGCAACATCATCTTCACCACCTCCTTCGGCTACATGGACGCGACGAACGCGGTAGCCGCGAAGTTTCCGGACGTGAAGTTCGAACACGCGACGGGCTTCAAGCGCGACCACCCGAACGTCTCGACCTACAACGCGCGGTTCTACGAGGGCCGTGCGGTGCAGGGCACGATCGCCGGGCGGATGACCAAGACGAACAAGATCGGCTACATCGCCTCGTTCCCGATCCCCGAGGTCGTCATGGGGATCAACAGCTACTTCATCCATGCCAAGAAGGTAAACCCGAACGTCGAGCTTTCGGTCGTCTGGGCCTATACCTGGTTCGATCCGGCGAAGGAGGCGGATGCCGCCAAGGCGCTGATCGACCAGGGCGTCGACGTGATCGCGTCCCACACCGACTCCACCGCGCCGCTGGCCGAGGCCGCCAAGACCAATGGCGCCGTGATCGGTTTCGGCCAGGCCTCCGACATGGCCGAGTACAAGCCGTCGCCCCGCGTCTCCTCGATCATCGACAACTGGGGCCCCTACTACGTGAAGCGCGTCGGCGCGCTGCTCGACGGGACCTATGAACAGGCCGACGCTTGGGAAGGCATCGCCGGCGGCGAGGTGCTGATCGGCGAGATCACCGATGCGATTCCCGCCGAGGTCAAGGCCGAGGCCGAGGCGCTGCGCGACGCGATCGCGGCGGGCACCTATCACCCGTACACCGGCCCGCTGAAGAAGCAGGACGGATCGGACTGGCTGGCCGAGGGGCAGACCGCGCCCGACGGCGACCTTCTGGGCATGAACTTCTACGTCGAGGGGATCACCGGCGACATCCCGAAGTAGGCCCGCCGCGGCGGACCGGACGGCCCCGCGCCTTGCCGGCTGCGGGGCCGTCTGCCTTTTGGCCCCGGCCTGCGCCGCTTTGACACAGATCAAAAACGTATTCCGAAATTTATATATGAGTACGACTCGGCAATGCGACTCTGAGGCGAGGGCCGGCGGCATTGCCGTGGGAGGACTGGCATGGCGCATATCGTAATTCTCGGGGCCGGGCTCGGCGGGTCGATCATGGCCTATGAACTGGCCGACCAAATCCGCAAGGAAGACCGCATCACCGTGGTCACCAAGGACCCGGCCTATCACTTCGTACCCTCAAACCCCTGGGTCGCCGTGGGCTGGCGCAAGCGCGAGGACATCACCGTCGATCTCGCGGAGACGATGCGCAAGAAGGGGATCGAGTTCAGGACGGTCGCGGCCGAGAAGCTGCACCCGGAGGAAAACCGCATCGCGCTCGTCGATGGCAGCTCGATCAATTACGATTACCTCATCATCGCCACGGGGCCGGAACTGGCCTTCGACGAGATCCAAGGGTTGGGGCCGCATGGCGGACACACCCAGTCGATCTGCCACGTGGACCATGCCGAGACGGCGTGGGAAGCCTTCGAGGCCTTCTGCAGGAAACCCGGTCCGATCATCGTCGGCGCGGTGCAGGGTGCGTCCTGCTTCGGTCCGGCCTATGAATTCACCTTCATCCTCGAAACCGAGCTCAGGCGCCGCAAGCTTCGCGACAAGGTGCCGATGACCTTCGTCACCTCGGAGCCCTATATCGGCCACCTCGGGCTTGATGGCGTGGGCGACACCAAGGGCCTTCTGGAATCCGAGATGCGCGAGAAGCACGTCAAGTGGATGACCTCGACCCGGGTGAAGCGCGTCGAGGAAGGCAAGATGGTGGTCGAGGAGATCGCCGACGACGGCAGCGTGAAGGCCGAGAAGGAACTGCCCTTCGGCTTCGCCATGATGCTGCCGGCCTTCCGAGGCATCAAGCCGATCATGGGGATCGAGGGGCTGGTGAACCCGCGCGGCTTCGTCATCGTCGACGAGCATCAGCGGAACCCGAAGTACCCGAACGTGTTCGGCATCGGCGTCTGTATCGCCATCCCGCCGATGGGGCCGACCCCGGTCCCCTGCGGCGTGCCGAAGACCGGCTTCATGATCGAGAGCATGGTCACCGCGACGGCGCACAACCTCGGCAATATCCTGCGGGGGAAGGAGCCCGACGAGGTCGGCACCTGGAACGCCGTCTGCCTTGCCGATTTCGGCGACTCGGGCGTGGCCTTCGTCGCCCAGCCGCAGATCCCGCCGCGCAACGTCAACTGGGCGTCCTCGGGCAAGTGGGTCCACCTCGCCAAGGTGGGGTTCGAGAAATACTTCATCCGCAAGGTCAAGAAGGGCACATCCGAGCCCTTCTACGAGAAGGCGACGATGAAGATGCTCGGCATTGACAAGCTGAAGGAACCGAGAAAGGGCTGAGCGGCGGGGTCCGCGGGCGGGCTCAGTTCTCGCGCGCCACGTCCTTGTGCACGATCACGTCGCACTGCGGATAGGCGGCAAGAATCCTCCGCCGGAGGCCCGCGCCGATGGCATGGGCCTCGCGCAGCGTCTGGCCGCCGTCGAGTTCGATATGGATGTTCACGAAGACCCGGCTCCCGGCCGTGCGGGTCTTGAGGTCGTGGAAGCCGCGGACGCCGGGGTAGGCCCGCGCGATCGCGCCGATCCCCTCGATCACCGCCGGGTCGGCGCTGCGGTCCATCAGCGCGTCCCAGGCGCCCTTGCCGATCCGGAGCGCGCCGAGGACGAGCATGACCGCGGCGGCGAGCGCGACGACGCTGTCGACCTGGCCGATCCCGAACCGGTGCGAGACCCAGAGCGAGGCGATGGCGCCGATCGAGGGGAGAAGGTCGGAGAGGTAGTGGAGCGAGTCCGCCGCGACTACCTTGCTGCCTGTCGCCCGCGCCACGCGCCGCTGCCAGAGCACCAGCGCGAGGGTGAGCACGATCGACACGGCCATCGCCGCGATCCCGCCCCCCTCGCCGGCGAGCCGTGACGGCGTGTCGCTGAGAAGCCGCGCCACCGCGGACCAGCCGATCACCGCGCCGGAGATGACGATGAAGACCGATTGCGCCAGCGCGGCGAGGTCCTCGACCGATGTATGGCCGAAGGCGTGGTCCTCGTCGGCGGGGCGGGCCGCATAGACGATGGCGGCGAGCCCGCCCGCCGACATCATGAGGTCAAGCGCGCTGTCGGCAAGCGACGCGGCGACCGCGAGCGAGGCGGTGGTGCCAAGCGCCCAGAGCTTCAGCGCGACGAGCGCCAGCGCCACCGCCACGGAGGCGATGCCGGCCGACAGGTTGAGCGATGTCTGGTTCTGCGCCATGATCCTGGATGCCGGTTCTAGCAGGGCATCCGGGCGACGCAACCGGACGCGGTGCCGCGCCTACTCGCGCACTTCATCGGGGGCAACGCCCCAGAGCGCGGCCTTGGCGACCCAGCCCTTCTCCCCCCCGGCGGAGACATGGCACCAGTCGGGCCGGCATTCGCCGAGCCGGGCGATCACGCCCGCCTGCGCCTCGGCCACCACGGGCGCAGCCGCGTCGGGCCGGGAACGCAGCGCCGTGCCCTCGGCCTCGATCAGCACGGTGCGGACACCGGAGAGGAGCGTGTAGTAGATCCAGCCGCCCTGCCCCTCGTTGTCCTCCACCCGCCGCCAGTGGCCGAACTCCGCCGTGACCCGCAGCGGCAGGTCACGGTGGTGGAAGACCCAGTCGATGCGGTGTTCGAGGCTCGGGCCGCGCCGGACGTTGCCCTCGGCCGCCTTGAGCGAGACGAAGCGCGGCAGGGGCATGTTCGTGACCGGCCCGCGGGCCGCGGCGGTGGTCGCGGCGGTGGCCGCTGCGGCGGCCCCGGACGGTGTGTTTCGGCCGCTCGCGGCGCGCCCGCGGTCACGAGTACGCCGGCTGCCGCGAGGAGGAGATGACGCCAGAACGGACGCCGGAACCCAACTGGTTTCATAGCTTGCCTGTATTTTCTGCCGACCG
>NZ_WBUS01000135.1 GCF_008933605.1 Albidovulum sp. | reverse complement strand
GCCCTGGGTTCGGCCGCCTTCGGGGCCGCGCCGGCGGCGCCTTCGGTCACCACGGCAAGCCGGGCCTTGGCGTCCACCGTCGTGCCCTCGGGCGCGATGATCTCGGCCAGCACGCCCGCGACGGGCGAGGGCACCTCGACCGAGACCTTGTCGGTCTCGAGTTCGCAGAGCATCTCGTCCACGGCGACGGCGTCGCCCACCTTCTTGAACCAGGTGGAGACGGTCGCCTCGGTCACGCTTTCGCCGAGCGCGGGAACCATCACATCGGTATTCTTTCCTGACATCTTGCCCTCTTCGGCTGTCGGCGCGGCAACGGCGCTTTTCTTCGGGGTCATCTCTTCGGGGCCGGCCTGGCCCTCTTCGGCGATCTGGGCGAGAAGCGCGTTCACGCCCACCGTCTCGCCTTCCCTGGCCACGATCTCGACAAGGCGGCCGGCGGCGGGTGCGGGCACCTCCACCGTCACCTTGTCGGTCTCGAGTTCGCAGAGCATCTCGTCGGCGGCGACGGTCTCGCCCACCTTCTTGAACCAGGTGGCGATGGTGGCCTCCGTCACGCTTTCGCCAAGCGTCGGGACGCGGACTTCGGTGGCCATCAGCCCGGTGCTCCCAGGGTCAGCGCCTCGTTCACCAGTGCCTCCTGCTCGGCCTTGTGGCGCGAGGCGAGGCCGGTGGCCGGCGAGGCCGAGGCGGTGCGTCCGACGTAGCGCGCGCGGCCGTGCCTCGCGCCGATGCGCCCGAGCACCCATTCGAGGTTCGGCTCCACGAAGGACCAGGCGCCCTGGTTCTTCGGTTCCTCCTGGCACCAGACGATCTCGGCCCCCTTGAAGCGCTCGAGTTCCTTCACCAGCGACTGCGCCGGGAAGGGGTAGAACTGTTCGAGCCTGAGCAGGTAGACGTCCGAAAGCCCGCGCGCGTCGCGTTCTGCCAGAAGGTCGTAGTAGACCTTGCCCGACGAGATCACCACGCGCCGGATCTTCTTGTCGGCGGCGAGCTTCGTGTCCGAATGGCCCTTCTGCGCGTCGTCCCAGAGGATGCGGTGGAAGGTGGATCCGGTGGTGAAATCCTCCGCGTCGGAGATGCACATCGGATGCCTGAGCAGCGATTTCGGCGTCATCAGGATCAGCGGCTTGCGGAACGAGCGGTGCACTTGCCGCCGCAGGATGTGGAAGTAGTTGGCCGGCGTCGAGCAGTTGGCGACGATCCAGTTTTCCTGCGCGCATTGCTGCAAGAAGCGTTCGAGCCGCGCCGAGGAATGTTCCGGCCCCTGGCCCTCGAACCCGTGCGGCAGGAGGCAGACGAGGCCGGACATGCGCAGCCACTTCGACTCGCCCGAGGAGACGAACTGGTCGAACATGATCTGCGCGCCGTTGGCGAAGTCGCCGAACTGCGCCTCCCAGATGGTGAGCGCGTTCGGCTCGGAAAGCGAGTAACCGTATTCGAAGCCGAGGACGGCGTATTCGGAGAGCATCGAGTCGATGACCTCGTAGCGCGCCTGGCCCGGCTTGATGTGGTTGAGCGGGTAGTGGCGTTCCTCGGTCGCCTGATCGACGAAGGCGGAATGGCGCTGCGAGAAGGTGCCGCGGGTGCAGTCCTGGCCGGAGAGTCGGACCGGGAAGCCCTCGGTCAAGAGGCTGCCGAAGGCGAGCGCCTCGGCGGTTGCCCAGTCGAAGCCGCGCCCCGCCTTGAACATCTGCGCCTTGGCTTCGAGCTGGCGCGCGACGGTCTTGTGGATGTCGAAGCCCTCCGGCACGCGGGTCAGGGCGGCGCCGACCTCGGTCATCGCCTTCTTGGTGATCGCGGTCTTGCCGGGCGAGTATTCCTCGCCCTCGCGGTCAAGGTGCGACCAGCGGCCGTCGAGCCAGTCGGCCTTGTTCGGCTTGTAGGTCTTGCCGACCTCGAATTCCTCGTTGAGATGGGCCTGGAAGGCGGCCTTCATGTCCTCGATCTCGCCTTCCGGGATCAGGCCGTCCTTCACCAGACGCTCGGTGTAGAGCTGGAGCGTGGTCTTGTGGGTCTTGATCGTCTTGTACATCGCCGGGTTCGTGAACATCGGCTCGTCGCCTTCGTTGTGACCGAAGCGGCGGTAGCAGAAGATGTCGATGACCACGTCCTTGCCGAACATCTGGCGGAACTCGGTGGCGACCTTGGCGGCGTGGACGACGGCCTCGGGGTCGTCGCCGTTCACGTGGAAGATCGGCGCCTCGACCATCAGGGCGATGTCGGTGGGGTAGGGCGACGTGCGGCTGAAGTGGGGGGCGGTGGTGAAGCCGATCTGGTTGTTCACCACGATGTGCATGGTGCCGCCGGTACGGTGCCCCTTGATGCCCGAAAGCTGAAAGCACTCGGCCACGATGCCCTGTCCGGCGAAGGCCGCGTCGCCGTGCAGAAGGATCGGCAGGACGGCGCGGCGTTCCGACTGATCACCGAGCTGGTCCTGCTTGGCGCGCACCTTGCCGAGGACGACCGGGTTCACCGCCTCGAGGTGGCTGGGGTTGGCGGTCAGCGACAGGTGGACGGTGTTGCCGTCGAAGGTCCGGTCGGAGGAGGCGCCGAGGTGGTATTTCACGTCGCCCGAGCCGTCCACGTCCTCGGGCTTGAAGCTGCCGCCCTGGAACTCGTTGAAGATGGCGCGGTAGGGCTTGGCGAGCACGTTCGCGAGGACAGACAGGCGCCCGCGATGCGGCATGCCGATGACGATCTCCTTCACGCCGAGCGCGCCGCCACGCTTGATGATCTGCTCCATCGCCGGAATCAGCGCCTCGCCCCCGTCGAGGCCGAAGCGCTTGGTGCCCATGTATTTCACATGCAGGAACTTCTCGAAGCCCTCGGCTTCCACCAGCTTGTTCAGGATCGCCTTCCTGCCCTCGCGGGTGAAGGTGATCTCCTTGCCGTAGCCCTCGATCCGCTCCTTCAGCCAGGCGGCCTGCGCCGGGTCGGAGATGTGCATGTACTGGAGCGCGAAGGTGCCGCAATAGGTGCGCTTCACGATATCGAGGATCTCGCGCATCGAGGCGTGGGTGAGGCCGAGCACGTTGTCGATGAAGATCGGCCGGTCCATGTCGGCGTCGGTGAAGCCGTAGGACTTCGGATCAAGCTCGGGGTGCGGCGTCTCTTCGCGCATGCCGAGGGGGTCGAGATCGGCGATGAGATGGCCGCGGATGCGGTAGGCGCGGATGATCATCAGCGCGCGGATGGAATCGAGCACGGCGCGCTTGATCTGGTCCTCGGAGACGGCGACGCCGGCCTCGGCCGCCTTCGCCTTGATCTTGTCGCCGGCGCCCTTCATCTCCTTCGCCGCCATCGGCCATTCGCCGGTGAGCGCGGCGGTCAGGTCGTCGGCGGGCATGGGCGGCCAGTCGGGACGGTCCCAGGACGCGCCCCTGGCCTCGCGCCGCACGTCTGTCTCGCTGTCGCCGAGGCTGCGGAAGAAGGCGGCCCAGCTTGCATCGACCGCGTTCGGGTCGGCGGCGTAGCGGGCGTAGAGCTGTTCGACATATTCCGCGTTGTGGCCCTGCAGGAAGGACGACGCGTGGAACTGGTCGTTGGGGCTGTGTTCCGTCATAATCTCATTCGGCGGGCGCTCGGCCGGCCGCTCCTCGCATGTAAGGGGTGGCGCGCGGGGCGCGCAGGGTGGTCGTCGTGCGGAGGCGGCGCGTCATGCCCGCCTCCCGGTCAGGACGCCGACGAGGGCCTTCAGGCCCTTCGGTTTCGCGGTCGCATGGGGCGATTTCGGCGCGGCCCCCTCGGCATAGCCGAAGCGGGCGAAATCCTCGGCGTAGAACCGCGCCACGCGCGCCAGCGTCTCGGCCGAGGGTTTCAGCCGCTCGGCGTCGGGCGCCATGCCTTTCTTGCGGACATTCTCGGCCGGGATCGTGCGGGGGCTGTTCGTGTCGCCGGCGAGTGCGTCGAGATGCGGCACGATGGCGTCGAGCCCGTCCTCCAGCCGGAACACCGTCGCCCCGGGCGGCACGATGGCCGACTGCGGGCAGAGGTGGTTGTCATAGAGGAAGGGCTCCGCCTCCGCCCGGGTCAGCCAGTCGTCGAACCATTCGTCGATCGACCAGAGGGGGGCCACGGTGCCCTCCACCTCCACCTGGTACTGGAACGCGCTGACGAGCCGCCGCACGGGATGGCGCACCACCGCGAAGGAGGAGGCGATCCAGTCGGCGGGCACGAGCCGGGTGAAGGCGTCCCAGGGCAGGTGCTGTGGCGAGGAGCGCGTCCAGCGCCGCGCCTCGGGCAGGTCGAGGAATCGGGTATTCAGGAAGGCGAGCCCGCCGAAGCGGGCCTTCAGATAGGCCTCCACCGACGAGCCGCCGCATTTCGGCACATGGGCGTAGTAGTGAAGCCTGTCACCGATCCGGAAAACCGGCATGTCCCGTCCCCCCGAGGCCCTTACCCCTTGATCGCCTTCATCACGGCCTCTCCAAGATGGGCAGGGCTTTCGGCCACGACAATGCCGGCGCGGCGCATCGCCTCGATCTTCGATTCCGCGTCGCCCTTGCCGCCCGAGACGATGGCGCCCGCGTGGCCCATTCGGCGGCCCTTGGGCGCGGTGCGCCCGGCGATGAAGCCGGCGACCGGCTTCCAGCGGCCCTTCTTCTTCTGGGCGGCAAGGAATTCCGCCGCCTCTTCCTCGGCCGAGCCGCCGATCTCGCCGATCATGATGATCGACCGGGTCTCGGGGTCGTCGAGGAACATGTCCAGCACGTCGATGTGCTCGGTGCCCTTGATCGGGTCGCCGCCGATGCCGACGGCCGAGGACTGGCCGAGGCCGAGGTCCGAGGTCTGCTTCACCGCCTCGTAGGTCAGCGTGCCGGAGCGCGAGACGACGCCGACCGAGCCCTTCTGGTGGATATGCCCCGGCATGATGCCGATCTTGCATTCGCCGGGCGTGATGACGCCGGGGCAGTTCGGGCCGACGAGCCGCGATTTCGAGCCTTCCAGCGCGCGCTTGACCTTCATCATGTCCAGAACCGGAATCCCTTCCGTGATGCAGACGATGAGCGGCATCTCGGCGTCGATCGCCTCGAGGATCGAATCTGCCGCGAAGGGGGGCGGAACGTAGATCGCGGTGGCGTTCGCGCCGGTCCTGGCCATCGCCTCGTGGACCGAGTTGAAGACCGGGAGGCCGAGGTGTTCGCTCCCGCCCTTGCCGGGCGTCACGCCGCCGACCATCTTCGTGCCGTAGGCGATGGCCTGTTCGGTGTGGAAGGTGCCCTGGCTGCCGGTGATGCCCTGGCAGATGACGCGGGTGTCTTTGTTGACGAGGACGGACATCGGATGGCCCCTATTTGAAGTTCGCAAAGTAGCCGACACGGTTCTTGCCCGGAACGACTGCGTATTCGTATTTGACGCCGTTGAAGCTGTGGTTCACCCAGTGCGCAGTAATGAACCCCTTGCCCCATGGCTTGCCCTTGGTGGCCATGCTGATCGTATTAAGGAACGGCGGCTTGTCCTTGAGGACCGGACCCTTGGAGTCGTCGAATGTCACCCCACAGCTTTGCGCTGTCGCCTTGGTGGCACCGATCCAGATTTCTTCCTGGCCCTTGGCCTTGCCGTAGGCGGTATAACCCTTGCGCTTGCTTCCGGTCGGATGGATGGTTCCCAGAAGCTTGTAGCCCTTCTGCATGGCCACTTTAGCGGCGATCGACATGTCGCTTGCTTTTGTCGCCTGAAAGCAGGTGTCCATGAAGAGTTGCTGCATGCGCAGCCCCTGTTCGGTTGACTGCGAGAAGGCTGCCCCGGGCGCCAGCAGGACGGCAAACGCAAGCAAGCAGCGCGTCATTAGCTTAGGCATCCGCATTACCCCTTCACCGCCTTCACGATCTTCTGCGCCGCGTCGCTGAGGTTGTCCCCGGCGATCACGTTGAGCCCGGAATTCGCGATGATCTCCTTGCCCTTCTCGACGTTGGTGCCCTCAAGCCGCACCACCAGCGGCACCTGGAGGCCGACTTCCTTCACCGCGGCGATGATGCCCTCGGCGATGATGTCGCAGCGCATGATGCCGCCGAAGATGTTGACAAGGATGCCCTTCACGTTCGGGTCCGAGGTGATGATCTTGAAGGCCTCGGTCACCTTCTCCTTCGTCGCCCCGCCGCCGACGTCGAGGAAGTTCGCGGGCTCCGCGCCGTAGAGCTTGATGATGTCCATCGTCGCCATGGCGAGGCCCGCGCCATTGACCATGCAGCCGATCTCGCCATCAAGGGCGATGTAGTTCAGGTCGAACTTGGAGGCCGCGAGTTCCTTCGGGTCCTCTTCCGTCTCGTCCCGGAGTGCCATGACCTCGGGCTGGCGGTAGAGCGCGTTGTTGTCGAAGCCGATCTTGGCGTCGAGCACCTTGAGGTTGCCGTCCTTAAGCACGACGAGCGGGTTGATCTCCAGCATCTCCATGTCCTTCTCGATGAAGGCACGGTAGAGCGTCTTGATCAGGCCCACGCACTGCTTGACCTGGTTGCCCTCGAGCCCCAGCGCGAAGGCAACGCGGCGGCCGTGGAAGTCGGACAGGCCCGTGGCGGGATCGACGGCGAAGGAGACGATCTTTTCCGGCGTCCTCGCCGCCACCTCCTCGATGTCCATGCCGCCCTCGGTGGAGCAGACGAAGGACACGCGGGAGGTGCCGCGGTCGACGAGAAGCGCGAGGTAGAGTTCGCGCGCGATGTCTGAGCCGTCCTCGATGTAGATGCGGTTGACCTGCTTGCCGGCGGGGCCGGTCTGGTGGGTGACGAGCGTCCGGCCGAGCATTTGCTTCGCCATCGACGCGGCCTCCTCGACCGACTTGGCGAGGCGGACCCCGCCCTTCTCGCCGCCCTCGGCCTCCTTGAAGCGGCCCTTGCCGCGGCCGCCCGCGTGGATCTGCGCCTTCACGACCCAGAGCGGCCCATCGAGCGCTCCCGCCGCGGTCTTGGCCTCTTCGGCCCGGAGCACGACGCGGCCGTCGGAGACCGGCGCCCCGTAGGACCGAAGGAGGGCCTTGGCCTGGTATTCGTGGATGTTCATCGCTGATCCCCGCTTGCGTTCGGTTTCGCGGGTTCTTCGCATACCGGTGCGGATTGGCGAAACGATAAATGCGGCAAATCGGCAGGAGCGGCCGAAAACCGCGCATTTGTGATCACAGCCAGAAATTGTGTGATCACAACGGCGTTGCCGGGCCGGGTCGTCTGCGGACAAGGGGGGATTCGTGCGGGTTCCGGCAGGCTCGCGCCGGAAGGGCGGGGCGCCCGGCGGGGCGCCCCGCGAGCGTCAGGCCAGCGAGGGGTCGATCGCCTTGCAGGCGGCGACGAGGCCGCGGACGGCCTCCACCGACTTGTCGAACATCACCTGTTCGTCGCGGTCGAGCTTGATGTCGACGATGCGCTCCACGCCGCCGGCGCCGAGGATGGTCGGCACGCCGACATAGAGCCCGCTGAGCCCGTAGGCGCCCTCGACGAAGGCGGCGCAGGGCAGGAGGCGCTTCTGGTCCTTGAGGTAGGCCTCCGCCATCTCGATGGCCGAGGCGGCCGGTGCGTAGAAGGCCGAGCCGGTCTTGAGGAGGCCGACGATCTCGGCCCCGCCGTCGCGGGTGCGCTGGACGATGGCGTCCATTCTTTCCTGCGTGGTCCAGCCCATCTCCACGAGGTCGGGCAGGGGGATGCCGGCGACGGTGGAGTAGCGGACCAGGGGCACCATCGTGTCGCCGTGGCCGCCAAGCACGAAGGCGGTGACGTCCTTCATCGACACGTTGAACTCGAGGCTGAGGAAGTGGCGGAAGCGGGCGGAATCGAGCACGCCGGCCATGCCGACGACCTTGTTCGCGGGCAGGCCCGAGAACTCGCGCAGCGCCCAGACCATCGCGTCGAGCGGGTTGGTGATGCAGATGACGAAGGCGTTCGGCGCATGGGCCTTGATGCCCTCGCCCACGGATTTCATCACCTTGAGGTTGATGCCGAGGAGGTCGTCACGGCTCATCCCGGGCTTGCGCGGCACGCCGGCGGTGACGATGCAGACATCGGCGCCGGCGATGTCCTCGTAGCTGTTGGCGCCCTTCAGGGCCGCGTCGAAGCCCTCGACGGGACCGGACTGCGCGATGTCCAGCGCCTTGCCCTGGGGCGTGCCTTCGGCGATGTCGAAAAGGACGACGTCGCCGAGTTCCTTGATCGCGGCGAGATGGGCGAGCGTGCCGCCGATCTGTCCCGCGCCGATGAGGGCGATCTTGGGTCTGGCCATGATGGTCTCCGGCTCCTGCTGAGATGGGTCATTTCCGCCGCACTGCCTAATCGCTCGGGCCTTTTCGCGCAAGCCTGCCGCAATGCGGCATGTCCGGCACCTTTTGCGACCGGTCCGGGCGGGGTAGGGGTGGCGC
>NZ_WBUS01000296.1 GCF_008933605.1 Albidovulum sp. | reverse complement strand
CCGAGGTGCTGCGCCAGAAGTTCCAGACCGTCCGCTCGGAACGCGAGCGCGGGCTTCTGGAGGTCGAGACGACTCGCGCCTTCCTCGCCTATGCCCGCGATGTCCAGACCGGCCTCGTCACGCCCGCCAAGGTCGATCCCGGGCTCGTCCGCGAGGTGCCGCTGCGCGATCCCGCGGCGACGCTGAGATCCTTCGCCGCCGCCGCCGACCCGGCGGCCTTCGTCCGTTCCCTGCCGCCGCAGGCACCGGAGTACGCGGCGCTCCGCCGCGGGATGCTCGACCTCAGGGCGACGATCGCGGCGGGCGGGTTCGGCCCGGAGGTGCGCGGTGGGGCGCTGGGGCCCGGCGACCTTGGCCCCGAGGTGATCGCGCTGCGCGACCGCATGATCCGCATGGGCTACCTCGCCCGCTCTGTGGCGCCCGACTACGACGGCGCGCTTCAGAAGGCAGTGCAGCGCTTCCAGCTCGACCACGGGCTGACGCCCGACGGCGTCGCGGGCGAGGGCACGCTCGCCGAGATCAATACCGGCGCCGAGGCGCGGCTGGCCTCCGTCCTCGTGGCGATGGAGCGGATGCGCTGGATGAACGGGCTGCCGCTGGGACAGCGGCACATCTGGGTGAACCTGCCCGACTTCACGGCGAAGATCGTCGACGACGGCAAGGTCACCTTCGAGACGGTGACCGTCGTCGGCATGAACCAGGCGGACCGGCGGAGCCCGGAGTTTTCCGACCAGATGGAGTTCATGGTGGTCAACCCGACCTGGAACGTGCCGCGGTCGATCACCGTCAAGGAATACCTGCCGATGCTGCAGAAGAACCCGCGCGCGGCGGGTCACCTGAAGATCGTCGATCGCCGCGGCCGGGTGGTGAACCGCGATGCGGTGGACTTCACCCAGTTCACGGCGAACAATTTCCCCTTCTCGATGTCGCAGCCTCCCTCGGACGGCAACGCGCTCGGCCTCGTGAAGTTCATGTTCCCGAACAAGTGGAACATCTACCTTCACGACACGCCGTCGAAGTCGCTCTTCGAGAAGGAGGTGCGCGCCTACAGCCACGGCTGCATCCGGCTCGGCCAGCCCTTCGACTTCGCCTACGCGCTCCTGGCGCGGCAGACCGACGACCCGAGGGGGCTCTTCGAGCAGCACCTGCATACGCGGGCGGAGAACACGATCATGCTCGACCGTCCCGTGCCGGTGCATCTGGTCTATTTCACCGCCTGGCCGGATTCGCGCGGCCAGATCGACTATCGCCGCGACGTCTACGGCCGCGATGCGCGGATTTTCGAGGCGATGCGGGCCGCCGGGGTGGCTCTGGACGCGGTTCAGGGCTAAATCCGTCGCGGTGTGGCCGGCGCGAGGCCCTGCCCGGAGACGGAAGATGCGAAGAGACGGAAGCCATTCGGTCGAGGAGATCGCCCGCGCGCTCGGCGCCGCGGCGGAGGGGGACGTGACGCTGCGCGTGACCGGCGTTGCCGAGCCCGCCGACGCCGGCCCCGACGACCTTGCGCTTGCCATGGACGCGAAGTATGCCGGCGGGCTCGCCAAGGGGCGGGCGCGGGCGGCCGTGCTTTGGCAGGGCGCGGATTGGCGGGCGCTCGGGCTCGAGGCCGCGATCTTCGTCGGGCGGCCGCGCCCGCCCCTTGGCGAGCCC
>NZ_WBUS01000134.1 GCF_008933605.1 Albidovulum sp. | reverse complement strand
GCCTCGGCGAGGGCCGTGCAGGCGGGCTGCGAGCCGACGGCCACCGCCAGCAGGTGCGCGTTGGCGGCGACGAACCCAGCGGCGACGGCCACCGCCGCCGCGATCGCCAGCCACTTCTGCGCCCGCACCGTCATCTCGCCGCCTCGTCTTTCGCCGCGGCCAGCACGGTCACGTAGAGCGCAAGCAGGTTGATCTCCGCCTCCGACAAGCGCCCGGCCCAGGCCGGCATGATCCCGGAACGGCCCCGTGTGACGGTTTGCTGCACCGTTGCGGCGTCCTGTCCGTAGATCACCGCGGCATCGGTGAGCGACGGGGCACCCAGGTTGAGCCCGCCTGCTCCGCCGTCGCCGTGGCAGGCGGCGCAGTTCTCGGCGAAGAGCACGGCCGCGGGGCTTCCGGCATCGGCAGAACCCTGCGGCAGGGCGGCGACATATTCCGCCAGAGCGTCACGGTCGGCACGGTCCATCCAGTCGAAGGCGGGCATCTCGGCGACACGCGACGCGTCGCCCGCGTTGATGCCGTCGCGGATCGTCAGGGCGACCTCGGCAGGATCGCCGCTCCACAGCCAGTCGGCATCGGCCAGCGCGGGGAAGCCGGGCCCACCCTCGCCGACCAGGCCGTGACAGGCGGCGCAGTTGTCCTGGAAGAGCCGCCCGGCCGCCGGCGTGGCGAGCCGCATCAGCGCCTTGTCCGATTGCAGGCTGGCGAGATCGCCGGCCGCGAAGCGGTCGAGCCAGCCCTCGCGCTCGGCGGCGAGGCCCCTGTAGCCTGCCACCGCCATTTCGCCCTGGTCGAGGCCCAGAAGCCCGCGCGTGTAGTCACGACCGAGCGGCCAGGCGGGTAGCAGGATCCAGGCGATCACCGAATAGAGGAAGGTCAGCACCAGTGCCCAGATCACGATCCTCGGGAAGGCCGTGTTCAGTTCCTTGATCCCGCCCCAGTCGTGACCGGTGGTATCGTAGCCGGTGACCGGATCGACCTCGCGGTTCCCGGTATGGGGATCGGCGCCGGGCAGTTGCCGGGGGTCCGTGATCTCACTCATGCCGATCCTCCTCCCCGAGAACCGAGCGGGCGCCATGCTCTTGCGCCGCGCGGCGCGACGGGCTGTAGGCGCGGATCACCACGATGAGGAAGAACCCCATCAGCCAGATCAGCCCGACGGTCTTGGACAGGTAGACGAGAACATCGTGGGTCATGTTCCGTCCCCCGTGAGGATCCGGTCGGGCGCGGAAGTCAGGGTGCCCAGCGACTGGAGGTAGGCAACCAGCGCGTCCATTTCCGTCAGCGTGGCGGCATCACCGTCGAAGTTCCGAACCGCCACCGTCTCGCCGTAGCGTTCGCGCACCGCGTCGGCACCGGCGCTGTCGGGGCGGCTTTGCGCCGCCGCGTCGACCGTCGCCGCAGCGATCATCGCCTCGTCGTAGGGAACGCCGAGCCGGCCGAGCGCAGAGAGCTCGTCCCGCAGGAAGCCGGTATCGAGCGGTCGCAGGAGCCAGGGGTAGGCCGGCATGATCGACACGGGAACCACATCGCGCGGGTCGGCCAAGTGGCGGACATGCCAGGCGTCTGAGTACTTGCCTCCGACGCGCGCAAGATCCGGGCCCGTGCGCTTCGATCCCCAGAGCATCGGGTGGTCGTAGGCGGATTCCCCGGCAAGCGAATAGGGACCGTAGCGGTCGATCTCGTCAGCGAGGCTGCGCACCATCTGGCTGTGGCAGGCATAGCAACCCTCGCGGATGTAGATCTCCCGCCCTGCGAGTTCCAGGGGCGTCAGCGGGCGCAGATCGTCGGGCACCTCCACGGTTTCGTCGATGGTGAAGAGCGGTGCGATTTCTATCAGTCCGCCGATCGAGGCCGCGACGATGATCGCGCCGACGAGCCCCATCGAGACTTTTTCGAGGTTGTAGTGAAGCTTCAGCATCGGTTCACTCCGCCGGCTCCGCGACAAGCGGGCGGTCGCCGGCCTCGCCCCGCGCCGCCCGCATCGTCATGCGGCAGTTCCAGCCGCAGAGCACCGCCCCGCTGAGGAACAATCCGCCGCCGATGGTGCGCAGGAGGTAGTAGGGTGCCATCGCCTCGACCGATTGCAGGAAACTGTAGGCCAGCGCGCCGTTCGCGTCGTAGGTCCGCCACATCAGGCCCTGCGTGATCCCGGCGTTCCACATCGAAACGACGTAGATCAGCGTTCCGGTGACGGCGAGCCAGAAGTGCCATTCGACCGCGCGCGGCGACGCCATCGTCTCGCGGCCCGAAAGCTGCGGAACGAGAGTGTAGAGCGCGCCGAAGATGATCATGGCGACCCAGCCCAGCGTGCCGGAGTGGACGTGACCCACCGTCCAGTCGGTGTAGTGGCTGAGCGAGTTCACTGGCCGGATGGCGAGGAACGAGCCCTCGAAGGTCGACAGCCCGTAGAACACCGCCGCCACGAACATGAACCTGAGCGTCGCGTCATCGCGCACCTTGTGCCAGGCGCCGTTCAGCGTGGCGATGGCATTGCCTGCGGAGGCCCAGGAGGGCACCAGGAGCATCACCGAGAAGGTCATGCCGAGCGTCTGCGCCCAATAGGGTAGCGCGGTGTAGTGCAGATGGTGCGATCCCACCCAGATGTAGAAGAATGTGATGCCCCAGAAGCTGACGATGGAGAGGCGATAGGACCAGATCGGCCGCCCCGACCGCACCGGCAGGAAATAGTAGAGCATGCCTAGGAATCCGGCGGTCAGGAAGAAGGCGACCGCGTTGTGGCCGTACCACCATTGCACCATCGCGTCCTGCACGCCCGACCAGATGGGGAAGCTTTCGGCCGTTGTGAGCCGCACCGGCAGCGCGAGGTTGTTGACGATATGCAGCATCGCCACGACCAGGATGAAGGCCATGTAATACCAGTTGGCGACGTAGATGTGCGGTTCGTTCCGGCGGGCGAGCGTTCGAATGTAAAGGACGAAATAGGTGACCCAGATCACCACGAGCCAGAGGTCAGCATACCATTCTGCCTCGGCGTATTCCTTGGACTGGGTGGAGCCCATCAGGTAGCCGGTGACCGCCCAGGCACAGAAGAGGTTGTAGCCGATGAGCACGACCCAAGGGCTGACGGAATCGGCCAGCCGCGCCCGCGACGTGCGCTGCAGGACATGGAACGAGGTGGCAATCAGCGCATTGCCTCCGAAACCGAAGATGATGCCGGTCGTGTGGACGGGCCTGAGCCTTCCGAAGCTGGTCGCGGGCCAGAGCGGCGTCGCCTCGGGCCAGTAGAGAAGGGCCGCGACCCAGACGCCGACGGCCATCCCGATCATTGCCCAGATGAGCGTCATCACGATGCCGAACCGGGTCGGCGCATCGTAGTAACGGCGGCTCCGATCCGCAGGGGGCGCCGGATCGTAGAGGGCGCCGCCGACGAGAAAGACCAGCCAGACACCAAGGGACAGGGCCATCAGACCGTGCAGTGCCATGACGCCGTGCCGCGCTGCTGCGGCCATGACCAGGCCGAGGAGCGCCAGAAGCACGGAGAGGACGAGGGCGGCCTGCCTTTCGGGAATGCTCAGCGTTCCGGTCATATCTCCGCACTCCCCATCCTCACGCGGCGTCCCTGACCGGCAGGGCGATGTCCCTTAGGGTCGAGCTGTTGAGGTCCTCCAGGAAGCGCGCCTCGGCATGGCGAAGCCGGGTCCTCAGCCGGCAGCAGCCCTCGATGGTGCAGTCGCCGCCCGTGGGTCCGAAGCATTCGACCAGGGCCTGCCCGTCTTCCAGCAGCCGCACGACGTCGCCAAGACGGACCTTGGCAGGATCCTTGGCAAGGGTCGCACCGCCTCCGCCACCGCGCCGGGTCTCGACAATCCCGCCGCGGGCAAGCTGCTGCATGATCTTGGTCAGGTGGTTCCGCGAAAGACCGAACTCCTCGGCCAGATCAGCGGTCGAAAAGGCCGTTCCCGGCGCGCTTGCCATGCGCATCAGCATGCGCAGCCCGTAATCGGTGAACGATGTGAGACGCATCTTCGGGCGCTCTCCCTTAATCAGTATTTGAAATACCTATTAGCAGATATCCGACGAATTGCAAGCCGCTCCGTTGCGGCGGCTCGATGCCGGTCGACAACGGCACGAGCGAGACAGGCCGCTCTCCATCGCTCCGGCGGTCCCGCGGGAGCGGTCGGCGGGGCGTGCCAAAGTTGGCGCCCGGCCCGGGTGAGGCAGGCAGGCAAGTCGCCGGGCGAAGCGCGACGACCGCGCCCGCTGCGGCGCGTATCAGGGCGGACCCGGCTTCTGGAGCGTCTCTCCTGCGTGCCCGGGCAGGTTCGTGACCTGGACACCTTCTTCCGTCACGATCGCGTCAAGGCGGACGTCGTGCCGCTGCGGACAGATCGTCGCGACCTCGGTCGCCAGCAGACCGACACCGATCATGTAGGGTCGCGTAGTCAAGCCCGCGAGCGTGCAGTCGAAGTAGCCGCCTCCGTAGCCAAGCCGGTAGCCCCGGCGATCCCAGCCCACGAGCGGGGCGAGCGCAACATCGGGTATCATGAACTCTGCCTCCGGCGGCGGCACCGGGATGTCCCAGTCACCGCGCACCAGGCGCGTCTCGGGCGTCCAGCGGCGGAACGACAGCGGGGCGTGTCTCACCTCGACCACAGGCAGCGCGACCCTCACGCCGGCCACATCCATCTCAGGCATCAGCGGGCGCAGGTCGGGCTCGCCCGTGATCGGCCAGTAGGCCGAGAAAACCCGGCCGCGCAGGCTGCCGAATCGTGCCGCAAGATGGTCGCGCAGGTGGTCGGCCAGTGCGGCGCCCGCGGCGCGCCGCGCCTCTACGCTGATCGCCTGGCGCTCGGCGCGCAGCCGCACCCGCTCGGCCCGGCGCCAGCGCGCCACAACGCGTGCCTGCTCGGGATCGACTCCCAGCGGGTCGAAATAGTCTGGCGCGACCTCGCCCGCCATGCAGGGTGGGGAAGCATAGCGGCCCCCGGCCTCGTCACTTGCCGCCATTCCTCGCCTCCTCGTGACCGCCGCGTTCGGGCCGGATGCGTCCCAGCAAGGCTTCCGCCTCCGCCGCGATCCGGCGCAAACGGTCAGCCGCAGGAACGATGTCGGCGATGCGCCCGGTACCCTGGCCCGCATAGAGCGCCATGGCCTCCAGATCGCCTGTCGTCGTCCGCAGGGGCGAATCCGTGCTGAAACGGAGGCGCGGCACCTCGGCGTCCCAAGCGACCGGTTCGCGCGGCAGGGTGGCGGGGTCATGGCCCAGAAGCCGTTCTCCGAGTGCGTCCGTCACGCTGTTGGCAAGGACGCGGACAGCGGCGCCGCGTGGCCAGTTCAACACGAAGACGTCCGTCAGCACGGTGTCGGAGGCATCTGCCGCCGCAAGACGTTTCTTGTGGTAGTCATGCGCGAAGGACTCGTCCGTCGCGAGAAATGCCGTGCCGCATTGCACACCGGCGGTGCCCATGGCGAGGGCCGCGGCCAATCCCCGGCCGTCGGCGATCCCGCCGGAGACCACGACGGGGAGCCGGGTCTCCGCCATCAGCGCGGTCGCCAACGCGAAGGCACCGATGCGTCCGTGGACGTGGCCACCAGCCTCGATGCCCTGCGCGATCAGAACGTCGGCCCCGGCGGCCTCGGCGTCGCGGGCCGCCCGGATCGTTCCGACCTGGTGCAGCACAAGGCAGCCCGCCGCTTTCACCCGCGCCACCGCCCGCGGAACGACGTCCCAGAAGTAGGAGAACGCCGGGACGCCCAGGTCGAGACAGCAGTCGATCTGGGCATCAAGCAGGGCCGGGTCCGTGGCAGCCGGGATGAGGTTGACGGCGAACGGCCGATCGGTCGCGGCGCGCAGCGCTTGAACCTCGTCCGCAATCAGTGCGGGCGCCTCCCGCACCATGCCGAGCGTCGGATACCCGCCCGCCTCGGCCACGGCCGCCGCCAGTTCCCAGCGTGCTACCCCGCCCATGCCGGCAAGCAGGATCGGCACGTCGCAACCCAGCAAGCCGCAAAGCGGTGTGCGCAGCGACGGATAGTCGCCCAGCGTCATGTCGCCTCTTCCCTTGCCAGCCGCTCGCGCAGGTACTGCCGCAACACCACCGCCTGATTGCGATCGCGGTCCCTTGCGCCGTAGAGGAGGACGACCGGACCCTTCCGACACCAGGCGAGGCAGCGCTCCACCGCATCCTGGGACTCGGCCAGTTCGGCGCGATAGCGGTTTGCGAAGGCATCCCACTTGTCGGGATCGTGGCCGAACCACTTGCGCAACGCGCTGCTCGGCGCGAGATCCTTCATCCATTCGTCGAGCTTCAGTGCGTCCTTGCTGATGCCCCGCGGCCAGAGGCGGTCGACCAGCAACCGCGCGCCCCGAGTCGCGCCAAGGTCGTCGTAGACCCGGGCGAGCTCGATGTCCGGCGCCTTCGTCATTCCGCGGTATCGCCCATCATCAGGTCCAGCGCCTTGATGGAATGGGCGAAGGACGCACCCGCGCGCATCTCCGCGGCCACCCAGATCGCCTCCATGATCTGCTGGTCACTCGCGCCGGCGCGCCGTGCGGCCTTTACATGACCCTCGATGCACCAGGGGCATTGCGTGACGTGGGCGACGGCCACGGCGATGAGTTGCTTGGTGGGCACGTCGAGGGCACCCGCCGCGAAGACGGCCTTTGAGAATGCGCGGAATGCGTCGTCGGCTTCCGGTGCAAGCGCGTGGCGCCGTTCGGCATGGGCACGGGTTCCCTGCGGAAAACGAAGATCAGCCATTTGCCACACCTCCCGGCTCGAACTGCGGGAAGAGCACGTCGTTCTCAAGCCGCATGTGTTCCTCGAGATCGGTGATGAACTCGTCGAGGCCGGCATAGAGGGAAGTCCAGGTACGGCAGGCCCCCTGCGGCCGCGTCAGCCCGGTGGTCAGGCGGCGAATCTCGGCAACATCGGTCGCGTGATCGTCGTGGTCACGGCGCATCACGGCGATGGGGTTCTCGATCCCCTGTCCGCCCCCCCTGCGAATGGCGGGAAACAGGATCAGTTCCTCCTTCTTCATGTGTACCTCCATCTCTCCGATCATCCGTCGCAAGATGCCGGCGAGGCCCTCGGGCACGTTGTCGTCGCCGAAGTGCACCGTCTCGACCTTCTCGGCCATGCCGGCCAGGGGCGGCAGTTGTTCGCGGTGGCGCGCGTGGTAGCGGGTCTCGATGTAACGGGTCAGCGCACCGGCATCATGGATCGGGGCAACATCGGTCATCGGATCGGTCCTTCCTCAGCGAAGGGCGGGAATGGCATCGGGGGCGGCTTGCGCCGCCTCGACCGCCATGCGGAGAGAGCGGGCGATGCGTTCCGCCCGCTCGACGACGTGGGCCGCGGCCGCTGGCGTGCAGACCTCCTGCGCCGTCGCGCGGAAGAGCCGCAGCCAGCGTTCGAAGTGCACCCCCTGGATCGATAGGGTGGTATGTGCCGGCACCGGGCGGCCGTGGTAGCGTCCCGTCATCAGCGCGACCGAAGACCAGAAGGCGACCATGCGCTCCAGATGCGGCGCCCAGTCGGTGATGCGGGCGGCAAAGACCGGGCCGAGTACGGTGTCGCCACGGACCCGCGCGTAGAAGGAATGGACGAGGTTGCGCAGCATGGCCTCGTCGAGGCCCGTTTGAGACATGATGGCGGCTGTCATCTCGGGCCGGGCGGAGGGGTCCGGCAGGGACGGTTCGGAGGCGGGCATGACGGCCCCGTGGTTTCGATCCTGCGCCAAAGTCTAGATCGCTTAATAGGTATTGTAAATGCCGATTTTGCGAGACTCGCATCGGCGACCAGTGCGGGCGCCTGCCATTGTACCGGCCGCGTCAGGTCTCGATGACGATCTTCGCCTCGGCGAAGTCCCAAGGACCGCCGCCGGGTGGGTGTGATGCAGCGTTGAGGGTCATGACCGTCAGCGTGGCGTGCGCCCCTGCGCCGCCCAGCGCCTCTGAGGCTCGGTCTCGACGGCGCAAGGGCGCACGCCGCGCAGTCGCACCAGCGCCGCATCCGGCGCCTCGCCCGACTCAGCCATGAGCCGCATCACCGCCATTCCCGACCGCCCGCAGCCGCCCCTGCAGTGGAAAAGCACGCCTCCGCCGGCAGCGAGGTGCCCCAACGCCTTGTCCGCGACGTTGCGCCAGTCCAGCGTCAGCGCAGCGCTCTCCGCCGCGAAGTCGGGCACCGGCAGGTGGCGCCAGGCGATGCCGTCGCGCGCGAGGGCCGCGGACAGCCCCGCCGCGCCCGCGTCGGCCATCTCCTGCTCGGTGGCCAGCGTCACGACCATGGCCGGGCGCCAGTGGAGGATCCTCGCAAGGTCCGCGCCGTAGCCGCCTACGGCGCCGGGCATCGGGCACAGCCCTACCCTCCCGCCCCCAAGCGC
>NZ_WBUS01000133.1 GCF_008933605.1 Albidovulum sp. | reverse complement strand
GCGCATAGGCGTCCTGGTCGGCGCGGGCGAACTGGAAGGCTGCGGCGCAATCCTCGGCGAAGGTGCCCATCAGGCGGCCCTTGTCGTAGGCGTCCTCGAGCCCGTCGAGGAACATGTGGTCGATGACCTGGGCGTGGCCGAGCCGCGCGCCGCCGCGCATCTTCGGCAGGAGATAGGGCGCGTTCGTCATGCTCTCCATCCCGCCCGCGACGACGATCCCGGCGGCCCCCAGCGCGATCTGGTCGTAGGCCAGCATCGCCGCCTTCATGCCCGAGCCGCACATCTTGTTCAGCGTGGTCGCGGGCACCGACTGCGGCAGCCCGGCCCGGAACCCCGCCTGCCGCGCCGGCGCCTGACCCTGGCCCGCCGGCAGGACGCAACCCATCAGGAGTTCCTCCACCTGGTCGGGCCGGGCGGCGGCATTGGCCAGCGCGGCGGAAATCGCGGCACCGCCGAGCGTGGCGGCATCGACCCCGGCGAAGACGCCCTGAAAG
Organism: Albidovulum sp.; assembly: GCF_008933605.1. GTDB lineage: Bacteria > Pseudomonadota > Alphaproteobacteria > Rhodobacterales > Rhodobacteraceae > Albidovulum. The sequence continues at coordinate 7,926 of NZ_WBUS01000133.1, read as the reverse complement.
CCCCCCATGGCGGTCCGGGCGGCACCGGCGATCACGACCTCTTGCATTTCTTCCCTCCCGCTGGTCCGGACATGGCACAGGCATACCGAATGGTAAGGATTATGGTCCAGCCTTGCGCTGACGTGAAGAAGGGCAAAGGCATGAACCTCATCTCGGAACCCGGCGCCGGCGCGCTCATCCTGCGGGTGCAGGAGGAGCGGATCGACGCGGCCGTCGCCATCCAGTTCAAGGACCGGCTGCGCGAGCTGACGGCGGGGGGCGAAGGCCCGGTGATCCTCGACCTCTCGCAGGTCACCTTCGTGGACAGTTCCGGCCTCGGCGCCATTGTCGGCGCCATGAAGCTCCTGGCGCCCTCGCGCCCGCTGGAACTCGCCGCGATGACGCCGAACGTGGCACGCGTGTTCCGGCTCACCCGGATGGACAGCGTCTTTCGCATCCACGCGACGGCTCCGGAGACGGCCCTGCATGTGCGCGCCGCCGGATGACGCGGCCCTGATGCCGGCGATGGCACCTGCGGATTGCAGTGCGCTCCGAGGCGGCGACGACTGCTTCCGGCGCAACTTCCGGGCGGAGCCTCTCGCCGTGCGCGACGCCCTCAGGGCGGCGGTGGCGCGGTTCGCCCGCAGGATGGGGCCGGACGATGCCGGCACACTCGAACTCACCCTGGCCGAGGTGCTGAACAATGTCGTCGAACATGCCTACGCCGGGCTCGGCGCGGGTCCGATCGACCTGACCCTCTGCCATGCGGGCGGGCGGCTGCACTGCCGGATCGAGGATCACGGCCATCCGATGCCCCGCCTTGCGGCGATGGGCCGCGCCATGCCGGCGACCGACGTAGCCTGCACCGATCTTGCCGAGGGCGGATGGGGCTGGGCACTCGTCCGCAGCCTGACCGAAGGGCTCGCCTACCGCCGTGAGGGCGACCGCAATCTCCTCACCTTCGAGTTCCGGCCGGCGTGCCGCTAGGTCATCGGCCGCCGCAATGATGCCGCAAAGGCTTCAAAAACAAGCCCGATTGCCGGGGCAGATTGCCCCTGTAGCTGCTTAAGGCTTCCCTCGGCGCCGCGTTCAACAGCCCCCACCCATTGCGCGGCGCCGAGGTCTTCCCCATCCCGGCACTCCGTCGATTCCGCTCCGGGACGCCGCTTTGGCGATTCCTTTCCTGCAGAGGCCGCGCTAGCCTCGCGCCGGACAGGAGGTTCCCATGCGTGATTTCCAGCGGCCCGGCCGCTCGCCCGTCTTCGCGACGAACGCCATCGCTGCGACGTCCCACCCGCTGGCGACGAAGGTCGCGCTCGACATCCTGCAATCGGGTGGCAACGCGGCGGACGCCGCCATCGCCGGCGCCGTTCTCCTCGGCTTCGCGGAGCCGCAGAGTTGCGGAATCGGCGGCGACTGCTTCGTCCTGGTGAAGCCCGCGGGGACCGAAGAGGTCGTGGCGCTCAACGGTTCGGGCCGCGCACCCGCCGGTCTCGCCGCGGCCGACCTCCGCGCGCGGGGCATGGCCACAATCGGCACCGAGAGCATCGAATCCGTGACGGTGCCGGGCGCCATCGACGCCTTCTGCGCCCTTTCCGACCGCTACGGAAGGCTCGGCCTCGCCGCCGCCCTCGCCCCGGCGATCCGCTATGCGGACGAGGGCATTCCCGTGGCTCCGCGCGTGGCCTTCGACTGGCCCGAGAGCGGCGCGCGGCTGAGCGGCGCGGCGCGGGGCTTCTACCTCAGGGATGGCCGGCCGCTCGCCACGGGCGAGATCTTCCGCGCCCCGGGCCAGGCCGAGGTGTTGCGCCGCATCGCGCGCGAGGGCCGCGACGGTTTCTATGCGGGCGAGGTGGCCGAAGACATGGTGCTGTCGCTGAACGCCGCGGGGGGCACGCATAGGCTCGACGATTTCGCGGCCACCACATGCACCTGGGGCGAGCCAATCTCGGGCCGCTACCGCGATCACGACCTTCTGGAGCATCCGCCGAACGGCCAGGGGGCGACCGCAATCCTCCTGCTGAAGATCCTCGCGCATTTCGACATCGCGGCCCTCGACCCCCTTGGCCCCGAGCGCGCGCATCTCGAGGCCGAGGCCGCCAAGCTCGCCTATGACGCCCGCGACCGGTTCATCGCCGACCCTGCGCACACCAGCCGCCTCTCCCACATGCTCTCCGACGAGACTGCCGCCCGGCTCGCGGCGCTGATCGACCCGCGGCGCGCCATGGCGCAGGTTGCCCGGCGGACGGAAGCGATCCACCGCGACACCGTCTACCTGACGGTCGTGGACCGCGATCGAATGGCTGTCTCGATGATCTATTCGATCTACTGGGGTTTCGGCTCCGGCATTGCGTCGGAGAAGTTCGGCATCCTCTTCCAGAACCGCGGTGCGGGCTTCACCCTCGCCGAGGGGCATCCGAACGAGGCGGCGGGCGGCAAGCGGCCGATGCATACGATCATCCCGGCGATGCTCGGCCATGGCGGCAAGGTCGTCATGCCGTTCGGCGTCATGGGCGGTTCCCTTCAGCCGATGGGGCATGCCCATGTCGTCTCCAACCTCCTCGATTTCGGCATGGATCCGCAGGAGGCGCTCGACGCCCCGCGGTCGATGGCGGAGGGCGGCGAACTGAAGGTCGAGCGCGGCTATCCCGAGGCGACGCGGGCAAGGCTCGCAGAAATTGGCCACGCCGTCGTGGAGCCCGATGGCCCGCTTGGCGGTGCTCAGGCGATCCGGATCGACGAAGCTGGGGGCATCCTCGTCGGCGCCTCGGACCCGCGCAAGGACGGATGTGCGCTCGGCTACTGATGCCGGGGGTCAGTTCAGGTGGAAGTGGAGCGGATAGCGGCCGTCCTCGAAATCTCCGAAGAGATCATGCAGGTCCGGATGATCCACCGGCTCGCCGGAATTGTCGGCGACGAGGTTCTGCTCCGAGACATAGGCCACGTAGTAGCTGTCCGCGTTTTCGGCCAAAAGGTGGTAGAAGGGCTGCTCCTTCTTCGGCCGGCTCTCCTCGGGGATCGCGGCATACCACTCGTCCGTGTTGGAAAAGATCGCGTCCACATCGAAAACGACGCCGCGGAAGGGGTGCGTCCGGTGCCGAACCACCTGTCCGAGATGATACTTGGCGTGCGTCTTGAGCATCTTCGTTGCGCCCTCTCTGGCTAAATAATTAACGCCTAGGGCCTGCCCATGTCCATGTCTCAGTCCGATTCGCGCGGAAACAGTCTGTGGACCTCGCCCCTACAGTCCTGCCGCCCCGTTGCCGACGCGCGACACTTCGCGGGCGCCGTCCTGGGCAGGAGCCGGAAGCGACGCGGATCCACTGCCCGCTTTGTGATTTCCCCCGCCGGCGATTTCCCGTAAAATGCCCAAAAAAACGAGCAGATCGAGCGAGGCAGTATGGGCAGGCTTCTGCGACTTGGTATTCTGTTGCTACTCGTGTCCTGTGGCGGCGGACGGTATTCCGCGCCTCGGGATCTGGACAACGCCTGCGCCATCGTGGACGAGCGTCCGCATTACCTGGCGGCAATGCAGAGCTCGGAGCGCAGATGGGGCGTGCCGGTCTTCGTGCAGATGGCGACCATCTACCAGGAAAGCAAGTTCGTCGGGAACGCGAAGACGCCGCGAAAGTATGCGCTGGGCTTCATCCCGGCCGGGCGGCGGAGTTCGGCCTATGGCTATTCGCAGGCGCTGGACGGGACGTGGGACGACTACGTCGCCGACACGCGCAGCTTCGGGGCGCGGCGGAACAAGATCGAGGACGCGACCGATTTCATCGGCTGGTACATGGACCGGACGGAGCGGAAGCTCGGCATCTCGAAGTGGGACGCAGGCGGGCAGTACCTTGCCTACCACGAGGGCCACGGCGGGTATGCGCGGGGCAGCCATAACCAAAAGGCCTGGCTGCTGCGCGTCGCCTCGGAGGTCGGGCAGCGGTCGGAACGGTACCAGATGCAGCTTGCCGCCTGCGGCAAGCTCTAGCCTGACTACTTCTCGCGCTTGGCGTTCTTTCCGGCTTGGACATTGATGGAGAAGGTGTCCATCGGATAGCGCTTGCCCGTGGTCAGCGGGCCGAGGACCACGGTCGTCTGGCCGCCTGCCTCGTCGGTGACGGTCCATTGTTTCAGCGTCACCGGGTTCGCGGAGAAGGCGAGCTGGAGGGTTCCGAGTTCGGGGTGCTGAGGGTCCTGGGCCGTCACGACCGTGAGGCCGTTCTGTTCGCCGTGGCCGACGACCATCCTGGCCCGGGAAAGGTCAACCTTCGGGGCGAGGATGAGGTTGAGCGGGGTCTTCGATAGCGGGTACTGTTCGGCGGACGTATTTGATTTTCCATCGAAAATAGCGACCTGTCCGGCGGATGCGAGGACCAGGGTGCGGTCGGGCGGGGCATATTCGAAACGCATCCGCCCGGGACGCTCGATCATCACCCGGCCCTGCGATGTCGAGCCGTCGGCGTTGATCTGGCGGAAATCGGCCTCGGCCGTCGTCAAGCCGTTGAGATAGCTGGAAATCGCGCCGAGGGACAGCTTCTCGGCCTGGGCCGGCAGGGCCATCAGCGCGGCAAGGGCGGGGGCGAGGATCAGGCGTTTCAGCATCATGGTCACCATGTAGGGCAGCCTGCCCCGTTATGCCATAACCACGCGTCGGATCGGCGTCCCGCCGCCGTCGGATACGCGTCGGTTTTCCGTCCCGACAGGGCGCGCGGAACTGAAACCGAGCTTAAACTCCCTTTCGGGAGGATTCGGCGGGAAGGCTGCACCCGGCCAGGTGCCGAGGCTTGTCCTTCCACGATTGAACGCCACGCCCGACGAGACTGCCCCAGGGCCGCTACGGAGGCCGTTCGCTCCCTGCGTAAAGCAGAAGGGCGCGCCCGCCGGCGCGCCCCCGTTTCCAGCCTTGCGTCAGGCTCAGGCGCCGACCGTCTCCACCGCCTTCGCCTCGACGGTGTCGCCCCGGGCGATCTCGATCCGCCGGGGTTTCAACGCCTCGGGCACCTCGCGGGCGAGGTCGATGTGCAGCATTCCGTCGACATGGGCCGCGCCGGTGACCTTGACGTGGTCGGCGAGCGCGAAGCGGCGCTCGAAGGCGCGGGTTGCGATACCGCGGTGCAGGTAGGTCCGCGCGGGCTCTTCCTCGGACTTGCGGGCCGAGACGATGAGCGAGCCTTCCTTCACCTCGACGCTGAGCTCGTCGCCCGAGAACCCGGCGACGGCGATCGAGATGCGGTAGGCGTTCTCGTCGGTCTTCTCGATGTTGTAGGGCGGATAGGTGGGCTGGGCCACGTCGGCCGAAAGCACCCTGTCCATCATGTCGGCGATCCGGTCGAAGCCGACGGTCGCGCGGTAAAGCGGCGACAGATCAAACGTGCGCATGTGTCATCCTCCGTTGAGCGATGAAGCCCCATCCCTGCGCGAGATGCGGGCCGATAGGTTTCCGGAGCCCTGATGCGGCACCCCGGCAGGGTTCAGATGTGAACCGCTCCTTCGGAAGTCAAGACCCGCTCAGGGCTTCAGGAACTTTGCCCCGCCGGCCGCGGTCGTCTGCGTCCCCGCGATGCCGAAGCCGGGCGCCACCTTCCGGAAGGGGCTTTCCTCGGCCGCGAAGGCCGCGCGCAGCTCGCTGATCGGCCCTTCCATCTGTGTTCCGAGCGCGACCGCCTGTCCGTCCAGCTCGGCCTTCGCCGAGACCACCGAGACGATGCGCGGCTCGCCCCCCTCCATCGCGAAGATCGGCGCGCCGGAGGAGCCGAAATCAACCGAGCAGGTGAGGACGAGGATGCCCGGCTGGCGGCCGAGCACCTCGCAGGCGGGCTGGAGCGCCGGCGCCTCCGGCCGGTCGAACGCGTAGGAGACGACGCCCACGGTGTCGCCCTGCACCGGGTCGCGGCCGGTGCCGAAGGGGAGGACCGACGGCAACCGGATCGGCTGGTCGAGCTCCAGGATCGCGAGGTCGTAGGCCACGCGGTCGATCCGGTCGCGCCCCTCGTAGACGTATTCGGGGTGCGGCACGGCACGCCGGACGCCTCGGTAGGCCACGGCGCGGCCGTTGCGCCAGCCGGCGAGGAACTGGAACTCGGCCGGGTCGAAGCGCCGCCCGGTCGCCTGTTCGAAGAGACAATGCGCCGCCGTCAGCACGAGAGCCGGGGCGATGAGCGTGCCGGTGCAGAAGGCGGACTTGCCGATGTCGATGCGGCCCACCGCCTCCCAGCCGCGGGTGGCGTCGGCCGTGGTCAGCGCCGTGAGCGCCATATCCCCCGGCGTTGCCTGCGGCGCCTCCTGCGCCGCGACCATCCCGCCGACCAAAAATGCGGCCAGTGCCGCCAGAACCGTCCGCATTCCCGCCTCCGCCGCTTCGGACGGTTCCTATCCGCCGCATGGGGCAAGAATATGGCCGCGCACCCCCTGCCGCAATGGTCGGGCGCGGCAGTCACGCGTTGCCGAGCGCCCGGGGTTTAGGGCCGCCGGTCGCCCAGTCGAGAAGCTCGACCGTATGGACCACAGGAATGCCGGTGCCCGAACCGATCTGCATCATGCAGCCGATGTTGCCGGCCGCGATCACGTCGGGACGCCGTGCCTCCAGCGTCGCGACCTTGCGGCGCCTGAGTTCGCCCGAGATCTCGGGCTGGAGCAGGTTGTAGGTGCCGGCAGAGCCGCAGCAGAGATGGCTGTCGGCGGGCTCGACCACCTCGAACCCCGCCGCCTTCAGGAGCGTCTTCGGCGCCGCCGTCACCTTCTGGCCGTGCTGGAGCGAACAGGCGGCGTGATAGGCGACCCTCAGCTGTTCGGGCGCCCTTGCCGCCGGTTCCAGCCGCGCGAGCAGTTCGGTCACGTCGCAGGCGAGTGCAGCCACCTCCGCCGCCTCGGCGGCAAGTCCGGTGGTGCGGAACATGTGGCCGTAGTCCTTCACCGTCGTGCCGCAGCCGGAGGTGTTGATGACGACGGCGTCGAGTCCGCCCGCGCGCTTCTCCTCCATCCAGGCGCGGATGTTCGCCGCCGCCGAACCGTGTGCCTCGGCCTCGCGGCCCATGTGGTGCGTGAGCGCGCCGCAGCAGCCCGCGCCCTTCGCCACCACGACCTCGCAGCCTAGCCGGCGCAGAAGCCGGATCGTGGCGTCGTTGATGTCGGTGTTGAGCGCCTTCTGCGCGCAGCCCGTCATCAGCGCGACCCGCATGCGGCGGTCCCCCGCGGCGGCGAAGACCTGCGGATCGTCGTTGCGGCTGACCGGCGGCACCTGCTTCGGCGCCATCGCGATCATTGCGCGGAGCCGCGCGTCGGGCAGGAAGCGCGCCAGCGGCCGCGCCATCTTCGCGCCGAGGAGCGAGAGCCGGAAGAGTGTCGGGTTGGGGATCACCCTTGCCAATACCCACCTGAGCGCCTTGTCGCGCCAGGGCCGGCGGTATGTCTTCTCGATATGCGCGCGGGCGTGGTCGACGAGGTGCATGTAGTGCACGCCCGAGGGGCAGGTCGTCATGCAGGCGAGGCAGGAGAGGCAGCGGTCGATGTGCTTGACGGTCTTCTCATCCGCCGCCCGCCCGCTCTCCAGCATGTCCTTGATCAGGTAGATGCGGCCGCGCGGGCTGTCGAGCTCGTCGCCCAGCACCTGGTAGGTCGGGCAGGTCGCGGTGCAGAACCCGCAGTGGACGCAGGCGCGCAGGATCTCGTTGGCCCGGGCGATGCCGGGGTCCTTCAGCTGCTCTTCGGTGAAACTGGTCTGCATCAGCCCATCAGTCCCGGATTGAGGATGCCCTTCGGGTCGAACCTCGCCCGGATGCCGGCGGCGAGCGCTGCCACCGGCGCCGGCTCCGGCGGAAAGGCCGCGATGCGCGCCCGTGTCACCGCGTCCGCCCGGATCAGCGTTGCATGGCCGTCAAGGGGGCCGAGGCGCACGCGCAGGTCCTCGCCCTCCGGCATCAGGAGCCAGACGAGCCCGCCGCCCCAGTCGTAGAG
>NZ_WBUS01000295.1 GCF_008933605.1 Albidovulum sp. | reverse complement strand
CCTCCGACCTCGCGGCCGAGATCCACGGGCTCCACATCCTCGCCCGCCACATCGAGGATCACGCCCACAACACGACCCGCTTCCTCATCATGGCGCGCGAGCCCGATTACCAGCGCCGCGGCAAGTCGGGCATGATGACGACCTTCGTCTTCCAGGTGCGCAACATCCCGGCCGCGCTCTACAAGGCGATGGGTGGATTCGCGACGAACGGCGTGAACATGACCAAGCTCGAAAGCTACATGGTCGATGGCTCGTTCTCCGCCACGCAGTTCTACGCCGACATCGAGGGGCACCCCGACGACCCGAACGTGCGCCTCGCCCTCGAGGAGCTCGACTACTTTACCTCGACCATGTCGATCCTTGGCGTCTATCCCGCCGACCCGACCCGGCGCTGACCGCTCAGCCGCCGCGCAGCGCCTGACGCAGCTCGATCTCCGCGGCGAACTTCTGCACCCGTTCCTCGAACCGGCGGGTGTAGGCGCCGCGGTTCAGCCTTGCGGTCTGGACCAGAAGCCGCGCCGCGATGGTCCGTGGCAAGAGCTCCAGCTGCACCGCCATGCGCGTGCGGGCGCGGGACAGGGCGACGAGGTTGACCGTCAGCGCCCCGCCGAAGCTGCCGCCGTCCAGCCGGCATACGAGCGCATTCGGAGGGTCGAAATGGTCGAGCGTGCAGACCACCCGGCGCATCCGCCCGCGCGCGCGAAAGCGAAGGCTCCAGGTCATGCCCGGGCCCGGCCCGGTTCCGAGATCGGCCCGTGCCACCTCGGCCCCTCGCCTCAGCGCGGCGCGCTCGAAGGCAGCGAAATCCGACACCGCGGCAAAGACCGCCTCGGCAGGCACCTCGACATCCTCGCGCGTGGAGAACTTCACGCCATCGTCCCCTTCCGTCCCGGCCGAAGTCTTGGCCTCAATCCAGCCGGTCCGCAACCCAGTTGGTCAGGAGAAATCCCGCGATCGCCCCGGCGCGCGGCCGGCGGATGGCGGGATGCGTCCCAGCGAGCGCGGCGGCCATTTCGGCCTTCGTCACCCAGCGCGCATCCTCAAGCTCCGCCGGATCGAGCGTGATCGCCTCGGTCGCCGCCTCGCCCAGGCAGCCGATCATCAGGGAGGCGGGATAGGGCCAGGGCTGGCTCGCGAGGTAGCGCACCGGCCCGACCTCCACGCCCGTCTCCTCCATGACCTCGCGCCGCACGGCTGCTTCCACCGTCTCTCCCGGCTCCATGAACCCCGCGAGACAGGAGTACATGCCCTCGGGCCAGCCGGGGGACCGGCCGAGGAGCGCGCGGTCGCCCCGCGTGATCAGCATGATCACCACGGGGTCGGTCCGCGGGAAATGGCTTGCGCCGCAGGCGGGGCAGCGCCGTTGCCAGCCGGCCTCGACCACCTCGGACGGCCGGCCGCAGGCCGAACAGAACCGGTGGCTGCGGTGCCAGCCGAGGAGCGCCTTGGCCGTCGCGGCAAGCTCGGCGTCGCGTGGCGAGAGCATCGCCATGACGCCGCGAAGCTCGGCAAAGCGGTGGTCCCCGGGAAGCGCGGGATGGCGCTGCTCGGTCGGGTCGAAGAAGACGCCGGGCTGGGGCATGGCTTCCGCCGGCGGTTCCCAGGCCGAGACGTCGGCGGCGAACCGCGCCACGCACTCGTCGATCCCGAGGAACAGCGGCGCGCCCTCCGCCACCGCCAGCACCGGGTGCCCCGAGG
>NZ_WBUS01000132.1 GCF_008933605.1 Albidovulum sp. | reverse complement strand
GGGTCTCGGCGGTGGACTGGGCGGTGGCTTGGGCGGAGGGCTGGGTGGCGGCCTCGGCGGCGGCACTCCGTCGCCCGCCGCCCCGGGTCAGCCGCCTCTGGGCCAACCGCAGATCGGCCAGCCGCCTCTGGGGCAACCTCCTCTGGGGCAACCGCAGATCGGCCAGCCTCCGGCGTCCAACTGAGCGGCGAAGCAAGGACGCCCCCGGAAACGGAAAACACCCCGCGGATCGCTCCGCGGGGTGTCGCCATTTGCGGGCCTTGCGCCCTTCTCAGAGCTTGCCGGCGTTCTGCTGGAGCATCATGAAGGTGTCGTAGTTGTATTCGGCCACCTGCGCCCAGGTGTAGTACTCCGACCGGAAGGCCTTGATCGACTGCCAGAGCTTGGCGAAGGCCGCGTTGGTTGCCTCCATCTCGGCGTAGACCTCGTTGGCGGCGTTGAAGCAGGCTTCGAGGATCTCGGGCGAAAACGGGCGCAGCTGCGCCCCGTTGGCCACCAGCGACTTGATCGCCGCCGGGTTCTTGTAGTCGTACTTCTGCAGCATGTCGGCATCGACACCCTGGCAGACCGACTTCAGAAGCGACTGGTACGCCGGCGTCAGTTCCTCGAACTTCGCCTTGTTGAACATGAAGTGGACGGTCGGGCCGCCCTCCCACCAGCCGGGGTAATAGTAGTAGGGCGCGACCTTGTAGAAGCCGAGCTTCTCGTCGTCATAGGGGCCGACCCACTCGGCGGCGTCGATGGTGCCCTTCTCGAGCGCGGGATAGATGTCGCCGCCGGCGATCTGCTGCGGCACGACGCCGAGCTTCGACATGACCTGGCCGGCGAAGCCGCCGACCCGCATCTTCAGGCCCTGCATGTCGGCGACGGTGTTGATCTCCTTGCGGAACCATCCGCCCATCTGGACGCCGGTGTTGCCGCCCGGCAGCGCGTGGAGCCCGTGCTGCGCGAGATATTCGTTGTAAAGATCGATGCCGCCGCCGTGGTAGTGCCAGGCGTTGATGCCGCGCGCCGAAAGCGAGAAGGGCACGGCTGCCGCGACGGCGTAGGCCGGATCCTTGCCGAAGTAGTAGTAGCCGACCGTGTGGCAGGCCTCCACGTTGCCGGCGCCGACCTCGTTTGCGGCCTCGAGACCGGGAACGATCTCGCCCGCCGCGAAGACCTGGATCTGGAAGTTGCCGTCGGTCGCTTCCGAGATGCGCTGCGACAGGACCTCGGCGCCGCCGTAGATCGTGTCGAGCGACTTCGGGAAGGACGAGGTCAGGCGCCAGGTGATCTTAGGGGCCGACTGGGCGATGGCGGGCGCCGCGAGCGCGGCGCCCGCCGCCGCGGCCGTGCCGCCGACGGCGGCTTTCGTCAGGAATGAACGACGATCCATTGGAACCTCCCTTTGGGTGTGATCTTGACCAGCGGCGCCCAGCCGGGGGCCGGTGACGGGAAGACTTTACACGCCCCTAAGGTCCTGTCCAGCATGGACAAGCCGACTGCGAGAACGTTACCGGACGTCACCTTTCATCCGCGTTGGGTCAGGACCACGCCGATCGCCATGATGGCGAGCCCGGCCGCCCTGACCGGCGTCACCTCGCGCACGATCGCCCCCATGAGGCCCCATTGGTCGATCACCGCGGCCGAGAGAAGCTGGCCCAGAAGGACGCAGGTGATCGCGTTGCCAAGGCCGAAGCGGGGTGCCACCCAGGTAATCGAGAGCACGTAGAAGGCCACGAGCACGCCCCCGAGGAAGAGGTGTTTCGGCTGGCCGGGCGCGGCGGACAGCGCCGCCGTGCCGCGCGTGGCGACCATGACCAGCGCCGCGCTGGCAAGGGCCACGGCGAAGAGCACCGTCGCAGCGGCGGCGGGTGCGCCGATGCGTGCGCCGAGCCGGGCGTTGAGCGCGGCGAGGATCGGAATGCCGATGCCCGCCAGCAGCATCACCGAGGCGTATCGCAGCGTCTCCGGCATCAGTTCTCCTTGCCCTTTCGCTCCGCGCGGGCGCGGAATTCCGTCACCGGAAGGCCCGCCACGCCCCAGTCCTCCAGCGCGACCTCGTCGATGACGACATGCGTCGTCGCCGGGTTCTTTCCCAGCACGCGGACCAGAAGCTCGGTCGTGCCGCGGATCAGTTCCGTCTTCTGCGCCGGCGTGGCGCCCTCGCGGGTGATCCTGATGTTGACGTAGGGCATTGTCCATCCTCCCTGTCAGTGGGTGCGCGCCTCGGCATGGAAAACCTTGGCGATGATCTGCCAGCGGCCGTCGAGGAGGACGAGCGTGAGGCAGTCGGTGAAACGGGTCGCGCCGATGACGCAGGTCACCACCGCCGTCGCCGTCACCGGGCCGGCGAAGGCGATGGAGACGATTCGGTCTTCCCGCGGCTCCCCCCGCGAAGCCGGTGACGGCCGGGCGTCGACGACGGGGAAATACTCCCCCATCGTCCGGTGCAGGAGCTTCCCGTCGCTGGCCGAGGCATAGAGCGCCTGCGGGTGGAACACGCGGGCAAGCCGCGCGGTATCCGAATGGTGGAGTCCGTCGAAATAGGTGCCCAGCACCTCGGTCACGGCGGCGAAGTCGCTCATGTGCCTTCCCCTTCTCAGATCAGCCCTTCGGCCCTCAGCGTCGCCTGGGTTGCCGGGCGGGCCGCGACGCGCGCCACGTAGTCCTTCAGCCGCGGCCAGCTTTCGAGCGCGATGCCGGTGAAGTTCGCCCAGTTGGCAACGACGAAGGCATAGGCGTCGGCAATTGTGAAATCGCCGCCGGTGAGATAGGCCCGGCCGTCGGCCAGCCGCGCCTCGAACCAGTCGAGCTTCGCCGCCACGGTCCTGCGCGCGGCAGCCTGCCCGACCTCGTCCAGGGCGGGATTGAAGAGCGGGCTGAAGGCCGGGTGCAGTTCGGAACTCGTGTAGGTCAGCACCTCGTTCACCCGTGCCCGTGCCAGCGTGCCCGCCCGCGGCGCGAGCGTCTCGGCCCCCGCGGCATCGGCCACGAACTGCAGGATCGCCGGGCCCTCGGTCAGGACCTCGCCGTCGAGCGCCAGCGCGGGCACCTTGCCCTTCGGGTTCACCGAAAGGAAGTCCGTGCCGTCCGCGGTCTTCTTCGACCGCGTGTCGACGCGCTCGGTCTCGAACGGGCGGCCGATCTCGTTCAGCACGATGTGCGAGGCCATCGAGCAGGCGCCGGGGGAGTAATAGAGTTTCATCGCAGTCTCCGTATCGTTGGTCGGTGCCGGGACGCATAGCGTAATACGGTAACCTTTGGAAACCACCTTACTTGCTGTAACCATGATTTTGTGGTAACCCGCCGGTAACCCGGAGACCGCCATGGCCCTGAAACGCCGCAGGAACGCAGCCCCGAATCCCCAGTGCCCCCTCGCCGCCTGCATGGCCATGATCGGCGGGGCCTGGACGCCGAACACGATCTGGTACCTTTCCGGCGGACCACGCCGGTTCTCCGAACTCAAGACCGACATGGCGCCCGTCTCGGCCAAGGTGCTGACCCAGCGGCTGCGGGAGATGGAAGAGAACGGCATCGTCCATCGCCGGGTCGTGCCCACCTCGCCGCCGTCGGTCGAGTACGAGCTGACCCCGCTCGGGGCGGAACTCCTCCCCGCGATCCGCGCCATCGCCGACGTCGGCATGAAGCTGAAGGCGCGCCGGACGGCGACCGCGGCCTGATCCCGGCTGGCAACAGCGTTCCGCCGGCATCGGCGCGATGTGCCCCCTGCCCCTTGCAAAAACGCCTGCCGCACCGATCTAGGTCCGACAGCAGTGCGGAGGGGATCGTGGTCTATCTGATGTTCGCGGCGGGGCTCGTCGGCCTCTTCGTCGGTGGCGAGTTCCTGATCCGCGGATCGGTCGCGGTCGCGCAGCGGTTGATGGTCCCGCCGCTCATCATCGGCCTGACAATCGTCGGCTTCGGCACCTCCACGCCCGAACTTCTGGTCTCGCTCGAGGCGGCACTCGCCGGGTCGCCGGCCATCGCCATCGGCAACGTCGTCGGCTCCAACATCGCGAACATCCTGCTGATCCTCGGCCTCTCGGCGCTCATCACCGTGGTGCCGATGCCGCTCGCGCCGATGCGGCGGGACTATGCCGCGATGATCGCGGCGACGCTGGTCCTCTGGGCGATGCTGCTGTCCGGCTCGGTGACGCGGGTCTTCGGCGCGGTGCTGCTGGCAGGCATAGGGCTCTACCTCTGGCAGGCGCTGACAGGCGCAAGAACATCCGGAGCGAAGGAACCCAACATCGACCCCGCGATTGCCGCGGCCGCGGTGGCGCCGTCGCTCTGGAAAAGCCTTCCAGCCGTGCTTGCCGGCCTTGTCATCCTCATGTTCGGCGCCCGGCTCCTGGTCGAGAGCGCGACCGCGATCGCGCGCGACTTCGGGGTCAGCGAAGCGGTGATCGGCCTGACCATCGTCGCCATCGGCACATCGCTGCCGGAGCTTGCGACCTCGATACTTGCGGCGATCCGCCGCCAGCCCGAGATCGCCGTGGGAAATATCCTCGGCTCGAACATCTTCAACATCTTCTGCATCCTTGGCGTCACGGCGCTGATTTCGCCCGTCCCGGCCGATCCGCGCTTTGCGCGGCTCGACATGGTCTTTGCCTTTGCCGCGGCACTTGCGATGCTGGGCTTCGCGGCGTTGCGGGGAAAGGTCGGCCGGCTTGGCGGCGCAGGGCTCCTCGCTGGTTATGCCGGATACTTCGCGTTCATCGGCCAGCCCTAGCCGCGAGGATGCCCCCGGAATGCGCAATCTTTCCGGATTTCGCCGGACAGCGAAAGAAAATGTGCGATAAACCGGCGTCTGCGACACTTTATTCCGGATTTTGCCGGTTGACGCCCCCGGCGCGCGCCAATAATGTCCGCCGCACAGCAGCAAGGGAGCCTCGTGGGCGATGACCCCGATCCTCGTAGAGCTTGAGGTTTGGCGCATGGGCCGGTGACGGTTGGCCATAATGGTTCCCATGCGCCCCCGAACGACCCTCGGGGGCTTTTTCTTGTGCAAGTGACGGCACGGACGGAGAGACGAAGATGTCGCGGCAGATGACCGGTGCGAAGATGGTGGTTCAGGCGCTCAGGGACCAGGGCGTCGAGGTGGTCTTCGGCTACCCGGGCGGCGCGGTGCTGCCGATCTATGACGAGATCTTCCAGCAGAACGACATCCGCCACATCCTCGTCCGGCACGAACAGGGTGCGGTCCACATGGCCGAAGGCTATGCCCGCTCGACCGGCAAGGTCGGCTGCGTCCTCGTGACCTCGGGCCCCGGCGCCACGAACGCGGTCACCGGCCTGACCGACGCGCTGATGGACTCGATCCCGCTCGTCTGCCTCACCGGCCAGGTCCCCACCTTCATGATCGGCACCGACGGCTTCCAGGAGGCCGACACGGTGGGCATCACCCGCCCCTGCACCAAGCACAACTGGCTGGTGAAGGACACCGAGCGGCTGGCCGAGACGATCCACCAGGCCTTCCATGTCGCCCGCTCGGGCCGGCCGGGACCGGTGCTGATCGACATCCCCAAGGACGTGCAGTTCGCGACGGGCACCTACCGGGCCCCGCGCGAGGCGACGGTCAGCCACTACCAGCCGAGGGTGAAGGGCGACATTGCCGCGATCACCGCGCTCGTGGACCTGATGGAGAAGGCGGAACGCCCGGTCTTCTATACTGGCGGCGGCGTCATCAATTCCGGCGCCGCGGCGAGCCAGCTCCTGCGCGAGCTGGTGGACGCCACCGGATTCCCGGTGACCTCGACGCTGATGGGGCTCGGCGCCTACCCGGCGAGCGGGAAGAACTGGATCGGGATGCTCGGGATGCACGGGCTCTACGAGGCCAACCTCGCCATGCACGACTGCGACCTGATGATCAACCTCGGCGCCCGCTTCGACGACCGCATCACCGGGCGGATCGCCGATTTCTCGCCCCGCTCGAAGAAGGCGCATGTCGATATCGACCCCTCGTCGATCAACAAGGTGATCCATGTCGACATCGCCATCACCGGCGACGTCGGCCATGTGCTGGAAGACCTGCTGAAGGTCTGGAAGGCGCGCGGCCGCAAGGTCAACAAGGAGGGCCTGACGAAATGGTGGGGGCAGATCGAACAGTGGAAGCTGAAGAAATGCCTCAGCTACAAGAACTCCGACAAGACCATCAAGCCGCAGTACGCGCTTGAACGGCTGGAGGTGCTGACCCGCGGCCGCGACCGCTACGTCACGACCGAGGTGGGCCAGCACCAGATGTGGGCGGCGCAGTTCCTCGGCTTCGACGCGCCGAACCGCTGGATGACCTCAGGCGGCCTCGGCACCATGGGCTACGGCCTGCCTGCCTCGATCGGCGTGCAGGTTGCCCATCCCGACGCGCTTGTCGTCAACGTGGCGGGCGAGGCCTCGTGGCTGATGAACATGCAGGAGATGGGGACGGCGGTGCAGTTCCGCGCTCCGGTGAAGCAATTCATCCTGAACAACGAGCGCCTCGGCATGGTGCGCCAGTGGCAGCAGCTCCTCCATGGCGAGCGCTATTCGCATTCCTGGAGCGAGAGCCTGCCCGATTTCGTCAAGCTGGCCGAGGCATTCGGCTGTGCCGGCGCCAAGGTGGACCGGCCGCAGGACCTCGACGATGCGATCCGGGCGATGATCGACTACGACGGGCCATACATCCTCGACGTGCTCGTCGAGAAGCACGAGAACTGCTTCCCGATGATCCCCTCCGGCAAGCCGCACAACGAGATGCTGCTGGGCGACGCCTCGACCGAAGGCGCGATCCAGGCCGGCGGCGCGGTGCTGGTCTAGGGGCGCGAAGGGGGGCGTCGGACAGGACGGGTCATGGGCGACGGGCAACGCGACGGCAGCAGGACCGTTTCGGCCGTCGCGGGGATCGCACTCCTCGCGGCGGGCGCCTTCGGCTACGGGCTCTGGTCCGGGGCGACGGGGGGCTGGGCCTACCGGACGGTCACGGCGTTCCTCGACACCGCCGGGCTCGCGCTTTCCGAAATGCCGAACCTCGTGGGAAGCGAGCCCGTCAATTTCCTGCAGCCGGCGCGGCAGGCCGGGCAAGGCGTCACGATCAACGCCGCCGCCGATGACCGGCTCATCGCCGTCGCGGGGTTCTTCGACGGGCAGAACGGCATCCGGCTCCTGCGGCGGGACGGAACCGTGGTCGCTGCGTGGACGCTGCAATACTCGCGCGACTTCCCCGAGACCGCCTATCTCGAGGACCGCGCGCCGCAGACCGACTGGAACGTCGATCTCCACGGGCTGGTCGTCAACCCCGACGGGTCGGTGGTGGTCAACTACGAATATGCGGGCCTCATCAAGCTCGACCGCTGCGGGCGCACGGAATGGACGCTGGAGCACGCCACCCACCACTCGGTCGAAAAGTCCGAGGGCGGCGGCTACTGGGTGCCGGGGCTCCGGCTCCTTCACCCCGGCCGGATGGAGGACGAGTTTCCGCCCTTCACCGAGATGAAGGGCGTGCCCTACATCCTCGACGACCTGATCCTGAAGGTCAGCGAGGACGGGGAGGTCACGCAAGCGAGATCGGTGCCGCGGATCCTCTACGACAACGGCCTGGAGACGCTCCTGACGGCGAACGGCATGAGCTTCTTCGCCACCGGGCGCTGGAACGACGAGATCGTTCACATGAACAAGATCGCCGAACTGCCGGCGGAGATGGCCGCCGCCTTTCCACGGTTCGCGCCGGGCGATCTGCTATTGTCGCTGCGCGAGCAGAACATGCTTCTGGTCGTGAGTCCGGAGACCTGGCGGGTGAAGTGGTATCAGGTCGGCCCCTGGCGGCGCCAGCACGACCCGGAGTTCATGCCCGACGGAACGATCACGCTCTTCAACAACAACGCCTACCGGACCCTCCTCGGCGAGCGCGACACGAGCCCCGTCGACGGGCCCTTCGTGTCCGAGGTCGGGCGGGTGGACCCGCGCACCGGGGCCTATGAGGGCCTCTGGGGCAACCGTCCGGGGCAGGACATGCTGAGCGTCATCCGCGGCAAACAGCAACCGCTGGCGACCGGCGGCTTCCTCGTGACAGAATTCGAGGCCGGCCGCGCCTTCGAGACGGACGCCGAGGGGCGTATCGTCTGGGAATACATCAACCGCTACGACGCCACCCGCGTCGCCGAGATCACCGAGGCGCGGTCCTACCCCGCGGCCTATTTCACCGTGAAAGACTGGTCCTGCCCGGCGCCCTGAGGGGCGGCGGCCGGGCCGAAGAGGAAGGAAGAGATATGTCGCCGCTCAACATCAAGAAGGGCTCCACCAGCCATTCCGCCTACGACCTGCGCGACCCCAACGCGCAGGTGATCGAGCGCCACACGCTCGCCGTGCTCGTGGACAACGAGGCGGGCGTGCTCGCCCGCGTCATCGGTCTCTTCTCCGGGCGCGGCTACAACATCGACAGCCTCACGGTCGCCGAGGTGGACCACCAGGGCCACCGCTCGCGGATCACCGTGGTCACCCGTGGGACACCCTCGGTGATCGAGCAGATCAAGGCGCAGCTCGGCCGCCTCGTGCCGGTACACGACGTCCACGACCTGACCGTGGAAGGCCCGGCGGTGGAGCGGGAACTGGCGCTCTTCAAGGTCAAGGGCACCGGCGAGAAGCGCATCGAGGCGCTGCGGCTCGCCGAGATCTTCCGCGCAAACGTCGTCGATTCGACGCTCGAGAGCTTCGTCTTCGAGATGACCGGCACGTCCGAGAAGATCGACGCCTTCGCCGAACTCATGCGGCCGCTCGGCCTCTGCGACGTGGCGCGCACCGGCGTCGCCGCGTTGTCGCGCGGCGCCTGAAGGGGCGCAGGGCTCCGGCGCCGGTTGCGCCCGGAGCGGGTTG
>NZ_WBUS01000131.1 GCF_008933605.1 Albidovulum sp. | reverse complement strand
CGGCATGGTCCCCCGCGCCCTCGGCCGGGGCGGCGGCATGTTCGGGCATGGCGAAGAAGGTCACCATCGAGGCATGGTCGCCGAAGAAGGGCTTGTACCAGAGCATCCCCGCGAAGATCGCACCAACCGCGAGAACGCCGAGCGGCACGGTCATCGTCGCGGGGCTTTCATGCGCGTGCTCGTGCGCGTGATGGTCGCCGCGTTCGTGCCCGTAGAAGGTCAGGAACATCAGCCGCCAGGAATAGAAGCTGGTGAAGAGCGCGGCGACGACGAGCGCCCCGAAGGCGAAGCCGTTGCCGGAGGCGAAAGCGCTCTCGATGATCGCATCCTTCGAGAGGAACCCGGCGAAGCCGATCGCGGTCAGCGGGATGCCGACGCCGGTGATGGCCAGCGTGCCGATCATCATTGCCCAGAAGGTGAGCGGGATCTTCTTCCTAAGGCCGCCGTAGTTCCGCATGTCCTGTTCGTGGTGCATCGCGTGGATGACCGACCCGGCGCCGAGAAAGAGCATCGCCTTGAAGAAGGCGTGGGTGAAGAGGTGGAACATCGCCGCCGAGTAGATGCCGGCGCCGGCGGCGACGAACATGTAGCCGAGCTGCGAACAGGTCGAATAGGCGATGACCCGCTTGATGTCGTTCTGGACGAGGCCCACGGTTGCCGCGAAGAAGGCGGTGGCCGCGCCGATGTACATGACGAAGCTCTTCGCCTCGGGCGCGTATTCGAAGAGGGGCGACATGCGGCAGACGAGGAAGACGCCAGCGGTCACCATGGTCGCCGCGTGGATGAGGGCGGAGACCGGCGTCGGGCCTTCCATCGCGTCCGGCAGCCAGGTGTGCAGGAAAAGCTGCGCCGACTTGCCCATCGCGCCCACGAAGAGGAGGAAGGCCAGCAGGTTCGCCGCGTTCCAGTCGGTCCAGAGGAAGCGCAACTGCGTCTCGGCCAGCGTCGGCGCGGCCGCGAAGACGTTGTCCATGTCGATGCTGTCCACCAGATAGAACAGCCCGAAGATGCCGAGGGCGAAGCCGAAGTCGCCGACCCGGTTGACGACGAAGGCCTTGATCGCGGCGGCGTTGGCGCTGGCCTTGCGGTAGTAGAAGCCGATCAGAAGGTAGGAGGCGACGCCGACGCCTTCCCAGCCGAAGAACATCTGCACGAGGTTGTCGGCCGTCACCAGCGCGAGCATCGCGAAGGTGAAGAACGACAGGTAGGCGAAGAAGCGGGGCTTGTAGCTTTCGCCCTCGCGCCAGTTCTCGTCATGGGCCATGTAGCCCCAGGAATAGAGGTGGACGAGCGCCGAGACCGTCGTCACCACGATCAGCATGATCGCCGTCAGCCGGTCGAGACGGATCGACCAGGCGGTGTCGAGCGTGCCCGAGCGGATGAAGTCTAGGATGTGGATGTGCTGGGTGGTGCCGTCGAAGCCGAGGAAGACGATCCACGAGAGCAGCATCGACAGGAAGAGCAGCCCCGTCGTCACCACGAGCGCGCCCGTCTCGCCGATCACGCGCCAGCCGAAGCCGCCGATGATCGCTCCGACGAGCGGGGCAAGGAGGATGATCGTTTCCATTTGCCCTTACCCTTTCATCACGTTGACGTCTTCGACGTCGATGGTGCCGCGGTTGCGGAAGAAGCAGACGAGGATCGCGAGCCCGATGGCGGCCTCGGCCGCGGCGACGGTCAGCACGAACATGGTGAAGACCTGCCCCACGAGGTCGCCGAGGTAGGCCGAGAAGGCGACGAAGTTGATGTTGACCGAGAGAAGCAGAAGCTCGATCGACATCAGGATGACGATGACGTTCTTCCGGTTCAGGAAGATGCCGAAGATGCCGATCACGAAAAGCGCCGCGGCCACGCCAAGGTAATGTGTCAGTCCGATCATTCGCGTCCCTCCGGGGGCCTCCGCCCCCTATCGTCTTTGCATTCGCCGCGCCCCGGACCTGATCCGGGGCCCCGCTTCGTTCCGCCCGGCCGGGCGAGGCCCCGGCCTGCGCCGGGGCGGGTCGGGGGTCAGAGCCCCTGCCCCGGCTTCACGTCCTTCAGTTCCATCGCCTTGGCCGGATCGCGCCACATTTGGGCCAGCACGTTCTGCCGCTTCACGTCCTTGCGATGACGCAGGGTCAGCACGATCGCCCCGATCATCGCCACGAGCAGGATGACGCCCGCGAGCTGGAAGAGGAGGATGTACTTGTCGTAGATCAGCAGGCCCAGAGCGGCGGTGTTCGTCACCCCCTCGGGCGTGACCGCGCCGCGCATGGACTCGGCGGTCTCGGCCGGCGCCCAGGCGCCGAATGCGATGCCGAGCTGCATCAGGATCACCACGCCGATCAGGAGCCCGAGCGGCATGTAGCGCGCCATCTCGCCCTTGAGTTCGGCGAAATCGACGTCGAGCATCATCACCACGAAGAGGAAGAGCACCGCGACCGCGCCGACATAGACGATCATCAGGAGCATCGCCACGAACTCCGCTCCGAGAAGCACGAATAGCCCGGCGGCGGAGAGGAAGGCGAGGATCAGCCAGAGCACCGAGTGCACCGGGTTCCGGGCAAGCACCACCATCAGCCCCGCGGCCACCGCCGAGATGGCGAAGAGGTAGAAGGCGAACACCATGACACTCATGCGTCATCTCCTGTCTTGTCACCGACCTCGTCGAAGACGGCCTGCGCGATCTCCAGCGCCTTCGTCATCGCCGGCAAGCCGCCGAACATGCTCATCTGGTAGATCACTTCCGCGATCTCGCGTTTCGTCGCCCCGGCTTCCAGCGCGTGACGGATCGTCAGCCGCATCTGCGGCTCCGCCTGCGCGCCCAGCACCGTCAGCGCCGCCACGGTGACGAGAAGCCGGGTCTTGGCGTCCAGCCCCTCGCGGTTGAAGGTCTTGCCGAACCACATCTCCATCATGTCCTTGGAGAGCGTCGGCACCAGCTTGTCGATGCCCGCGACCGAGAAGTTCTCCAGCGCCGGATTGAAGGCACGGGCCATTTCCTGGCCCTGCTCCAGCATCTGCGCGAAGAGTTTCTGGAAGGCTTCGGTCATTGCGATACCTCGCCACCTTCCGCCCGTGCGCCAGCACGGGCAGCGCCCGACCCGCCCCCCAGGGCGGGCGCTTCACGCCCACCCTCGGGCCGGGCGCTGCCCGTGTCCCGAACGGGTGCGATATGTGCCGGGAACGCGTTCATCTGTAAGGCGCGTCCAGTTCGAGGTTACGGGCGATCTCGGCCTCCCAGCGGGCGCCGTTGTCGAGAAGTTTCGCCTTGTCGTAGAAGAGCTCCTCGCGCGTCTCGGTGGCGAATTCGAAGTTCGGCCCCTCGACGATGGCATCGACCGGGCAGGCCTCCTGGCAGAAGCCGCAGTAGATGCACTTGGTCATGTCGATGTCGTAGCGCGTCGTCCGCCTGCTGCCGTCCTCGCGCGGTTCGGCGTCGATGGTGATCGCCTGCGCCGGGCAGATCGCCTCGCAAAGCTTGCAGGCGATGCAGCGTTCCTCGCCGTTCGGGTAGCGGCGCAGCGCATGTTCGCCGCGGAAGCGGGGGGAAAGCGGCCCCTTCTCGTGCGGGTAGTTCAGCGTCGCCTTGGGCGCGAAGAAGTATTTCATCCCAAGGCCGAAGCCCTTGAGGAAATCGACGAGCAGGAAGTATTTCGCGGCGCGGGTGTAGTCGATGGAACTCATTGCAGGACCCCTTGCGCGGTGGTGGCCGTTTTCGACCCGCGATCAGCCCATTTGACAGCGTAGTCGCTTTGCAGGACCGCGGCGGCGTGGGTCGCGTCCCCGGTCTTGCGGATTTCGTAGTAGAGATAGACGCGGCCCTCGGGAAGGCGACCGTTCAGCCGCAGGCGCACGCCGCGCTCCGCCGGGTCGGGGAAGACGACGGCGGGTTGCGTCGGGTCCTTGGGCAGGCCGACGCAGGTCAGCACCTCGCATCCCCGCCCTCGCCGCCAATAGGTCCAGACAAGCTCCGGGTTGAACTGGTAAAGCCCGTGGCCCGCCCAGCCGTTGAGCCCGTTGGCCGAGACGAAGATCCCGCCCGGCGCCAGCATCTGGAAGACATTGTCGAGCGCCTGCGGCACGTTGAACACATGCTCGATCGTGCCGCCGTCGAAGACGAAGTCGAACTGCCCGGCAAGCCCGGGCTCCAGGGGCTCGTTCAGGTCCTGAAGGATCGTCGCGCCCTCGTAGTCGGAAAAGTCCGCCGCCTCGATGTCGCCGAAACCGAGCTTGCGGAACATCGTCTCGCTGAAGCCGTCCTCTTGCAGAAGCTCGAACCGGCTCATGTCGAGGCCGGCACGCTTCAACGCCTCGGAATACCGGCGCGCATGGGCGCGCTCGATCTTCAGCCCCTGCCGCCCGAGCATCACGGCCCGCTTCGGCGCGAGCCCCTGCCCGGAGAGCGTCACGAGACGTTCGAAGAGGACGCAGTCGATCCCCATCAGGTTCAGCCCCCGATCGCCCAGCGCGCCCAGAAGCCGCCGAGCACCTCGAATTTCGCCAGGAACGCCACGATCACCACCCAGCCGATCGACAGGGGCAGGAACACCTTCCAGCCGATCCGCATGAGCTGGTCGTAGCGGTAGCGCGGCACGATGGCCTTCACCATCGCGAAGAGGAAGAAGAAGACCCACATCTTGCCGACCATCCACCACCAGCCGTCCGGCAGGCCCGGGATCGGGCTCAGCCAGCCGCCGAAGAAGAGGATCGACATCAGCGCGCACATCAGGAAGATCGCGATGTATTCGCCGGCCATGAAGAGCAGGTAGGGGGTCGACGAATATTCGACCATGAAGCCCGCGACGAGTTCCGATTCCGCTTCCGGAAGGTCGAAGGGCGGGCGGTTCGTCTCGGCCAGCGCGCTCACGAAGAACAGCACCACCATCGGCAGGTGCGGCAGCCAGTACCAGTTGAAGAGCCCCCAGGACCCTTCCTGCGCCTCGACGATGGCCGAGAAGTTCAGCGAACCGGTGGAGATGATCACCCCGATGATGATGAGACCGAGCGAGACCTCGTAGGAGATCATCTGCGCGGCCGAGCGGAGCGAGCCCAGGAACGGGTATTTCGAGTTCGACGCCCAGCCGCCCATGATCACGCCGTAGACCTCGAGCGAGGAGACGGCGAAGAGGAAGAGCACGGCCACGTTGATGTCGGCCAGCACCCAGCCCGGATGGAACGGGATCACCGCCCAGGCGAGGATCGCCAGCACGAAGCTCAGCATCGGCGCGAGGAAGAACACGAACTTGTCGGCCCCGGCGGGCACGACGATTTCCTTGACGACGTATTTCAGGGCGTCGGCCACCGATTGCAGCAGGCCGAAGGCGCCCACCACGTTCGGCCCCTTGCGCATCTGCACGGCCGCCCAGATCTTGCGGTCGCCGTAGACGAGGAACAGCAGGCTCAGCATCACGAAGGCGATGATGCCGAGACCCTGCACAAGGATCAGAACGAAGGTCCCCAGTGGTGTTGCCAGAAATTCTGCCATGTCCGTCCCTTAGACCTTCCTTCTCAGACCGTCGGTATGCCGCGTTCGGCACAGTCGGCGACCGTCACTTCGGCATCGATCGTCCGCATGCCCTTGGGCAGCGCCGGCGAGACGCTGTAAACAGCATCCGCGCTCCAAACGCCACCCTCTTCCTTCACGTAGACCCGCACTTTCCGCGCGAATCCCGCCTGTTTTTCCAGCGCATAGGCGGCCGCGACACAGGTCGCGTAGTCCTCCGCCTCGGCGCCCGTCCTCGCCCCCTCCACGGTGACGAGGAAGCCCACGAGATCGCCGCCGATGCCGACCGGGTCGGCGGCGTGGTAGACCCGCGCGGCAGGCGTCGCCGCACAGGCCGACAGGGCGGTCAGCAGACCGCCCTTCAGGGCCCGCAGCGGCAGCGCCCGCGCCATCATCACTCCGCCGCCATCGACTTCGCGGCCCGCGCCCGGGCCATGGCGGAAAGCTCCGCCATCACCGCCGAGGCGCGTGCGACCGGGTTCGTCAGATAGAAATCCTTGATCGCGTTGCGGAAAGTGGCCCTTCCGGGCGCGCGCAGCGGCAAGGGCTCCCAAGCGTTGGCGGCCACCTCGTCGATGTGGCCGAGGTGCGGGTGCGCCCTGACAAGTGCGGCGCGCAGCGCGGCCAGGCTGTCCCAGGGCAACGTCGCGCCAAGCTCGGCCGACAGCGCCCGCAGGATCGCCCAGTTTTCCTTCGCCGCGCCGGGGGCAAAGCCCGCGCGCATGGCCAGCTGCGGGCGGCCCTCGGTATTGACGAACAGCCCGTTCTCCTCGGTCCAGGCGGCCGCCGGCAGGATCACGTCAGCACGGTTGGCGCCGCGATCGCCATGGCTGCCCTGGTAGATGACGAAGGGCGCCGCCGCGCCGTCGCGGCTGATCTCCACCTCGTCCGCGCCGAGGTTGTAGACGACTTCGGCGCCCTCGGTGGCCACGGCCAGTCCGCCTTCGGTGCAGGCGCCCACGTCCATCGCGCCGACGCGGCCGGCCGCGGTGTGCAGGACCAGGAGCTTGCTGCCCGACTTGGCGGCGATTTGCATGGCCAGCGCCAGCACCGCCTCGCCGTCCGCCTCGCGGATCGCCCCCTGTCCGATGATCACGACGCCGTTCAGATCGCGGCACGCCGCCAGCCTCTCCCCCGCCGCCGCGACCTGCGAAAGGGCCTGCCGGTCGTCACCCATGTGCTCATAGTCGTAGGTCAGGTCGATGGCCGGCCCGACGAGAGCCACTTTCGCGCCGTTCGCCCAGGCCTTGCGGATGCGCGCGTTCAGCACGGGCGCCTCGTCGCGTGGATTGGTCCCGATCAGAAAGATGGCCTTGGCGCTGTCGATGTCCTCGACCCTCGCCGTGCCGACATAGGCCGAGCGGTTGCCGACCGGCAGCCGCGCGCCGTCGGTGCGGCATTCCACGCGGCCACCCAGACCCTCGACCAGCAGCTTCAGGCTGTAGGCCGCCTCGACCGGGGCCAGGTCACCGACCAGCCCGACCACCCGTCTGCCCGTCATTGCCGCCGCCGCCTTGGCCAGCGCCTCGGCCCAGGTGGCCGTGCGCAGCTTGCCGTTCTCGCGGACGTAGGGCGTGTCCAGTCGCTGCCGGCGCAGGCCGTCCCAGATGAAGCGGGTCTTGTCGCTGATCCACTCCTCGTTCACGCCGTCATGGTTGCGCGGCAGGATGCGCATCACTTCGCGGCCCTTGGTGTCGATGCGGATGTTCGAGCCGAGCGCGTCCATCACGTCGATCGACTCGGTCTTGGTCAGTTCCCAGGGCCGGGCGGTGAAGGCATAGGGTTTCGAGGTCAGGGCGCCGACCGGGCAGAGGTCGATGATATTGCCCTGCAGGTTCGAATCCATGACCGCCCTCAGCGCGGCGCCGACCGCGTGTTCGGGATCGGCGGCGTCGATCGGCAGCATCTCGTTGCCGTAGGTGGTCACCCGCGTGTCCTCGCCGCGCCCGAGCGTGCCCATGTCGGTCAGCCCCGCCACCTCGGTGGTGAAGCGGATGCAGCGGGTGCAGTAGATGCAGCGGGTCATGCAGGTCTCGATCAGCGGCCCGATGTCGAGATCGGGCAGCGCGCGCTTCGGCTCGCGGAAGCGGCTGAAATCGACGCCGTAGGCGATCGCCTGGTCCTGCAGGTCGCATTCGCCGCCCTGGTCGCAGATCGGGCAGTCGAGCGGGTGGTTGATGAGCAGGAATTCCATCACCCCCTCGCGCGCCTTTTTCACCATCGGCGAGTTGGTCCTGACGACCGAAGGCTCGCCGTTCGGCCCCGGCCGCAGGTCCTTGACCTGCATGGCGCAGGAGGCGGCGGGCTTCGGCGGGCCGCCGACGACCTCGACAAGGCACATCCGGCAGTTCCCGGCGATCGAAAGCCGCTCGTGATAGCAGAAACGCGGCACCTCGATCCCGGCCTGTTCGCAGGCCTGGATCAGCGTCAGGTTCGGATCGACCTCGACTTCTACGTCGTCGATGATGATCTTGCGGAGGTTGGACATCAGTGTTTCTCCGTGGAAATCCGCGGCCCCGGCAGGGTCGCCGGTGGCCAGGCCATGAAGGCCAGAACGATGAGCGGCGCGAGCGAAAGCGCGGCCGAGAAGAGGAAGACCCCGGCCACCGGGCCGCTGCCCATGACCATGGTCGAGACGAGGATGCGCGTCAGGACGGCGCCGACGACGGGGCCGGCCGCGACAAAGAGGATGGGTCCCCGGAACCCCGCCTTCTGGAACACGATGACGTAGAGGACCGAGGCGACGACCGGGCCCAGGAAGGAGAGGATCAGCATGGCCGCGCCCTCGCCGGACCGCACCACGCGTCGCGCCGGAGCGCCCATGCCGGACGCGGGCCATCCACGCGACGGCAGCTGCCCCGTCCGGGGCGCGGCGTGCGAGGTGAAGCCATGCCGCGCAACGCCCTCACTCCGCCGCCATCGCGCCCATGCGGCCGGTGCGCTTGGCCTTGATGCGGTCCTCGATCTCCTCGCGGTAGTGACGGATCAGACCCTGGATCGGCCAGGCCGCCGCGTCGCCGAGGGCGCAGATCGTGTGGCCCTCGACCTGCTTGGTCACGTCGAGGAGCATGTCGATCTCCTCGACCTCGGCGTCGCCGCGCACCAGCCGCTCCATCACCCGCATCATCCAGCCGGTGCCTTCGCGGCAGGGCGTGCACTGGCCGCAGCTTTCGTGCTTGAAGAACTTCGACAGCCGCCAGACCGCCGCAATGACGTCGGTGGACTGGTCCATCACGATCATGCAGGCGGTGCCGAACGAGGACTTCAGCTCGCGCATCCCGTCGTAGTCCATGATCGCCTCTTCGCAGAGCTTTGCGGGCAGGATCGGGCAGGAGGCGCCGCCGGGGATCACGGCCTTGAGGTTCTTCCAGCCGCCCCGCAC
>NZ_WBUS01000130.1 GCF_008933605.1 Albidovulum sp. | reverse complement strand
GGCCGCATCCGGCCCGCCGGGCGAGCGGGGGCTCGACGCCCCCCGAGACCGCCCCTCCCCGAGGCCGGCCGCGCCTCAATGCGCCTCGGCCCAGTTCGCCCCCTGCCCCGCATCGACGACCAGTGGCACGTCGAGATGGACCGCCGGATGCGCGGCCCCTTCCATCACCTCGCGCGCCGCGGCGATCAGCCGGTCGGCCGCCCCTGCCTCCACCTCGAACAGAAGCTCGTCATGGACCTGCAGGAGCATCCTGGCCGGCAGGCCGCGCGTCGCCTCCGGCATGCGGATCATCGCCCGGCGGATGATGTCGGCCGCCGCCCCCTGGATCGGTGCGTTGATCGCCGCCCGCCGTGCGAAGCCGGCCGTCGGACCCTTGGCGTTGATCTCGGGGGTGTGGATCTTCCGCCCGAAGAGCGTCTGCACGAAGCCCTTCTCGCGGGCGAAGGCCACCGTCTCGTCCATGTAGGTCTTGATGCCCGGGAAGCGCTCGAAATAGCGGTCGATGAATCCCTGCGCCTCGGCGCGCGGGATGCGCAGGTTGCGGGCGAGGCCGAAGCCGGAAATCCCGTAGATGACCCCGAAGTTGATCGCCTTCGCCCGCCGCCGGACTTCCGGCGTCATCTCCGCCAAGGGCACGTTGAACATTTCCGACGCGGTCAGCGCGTGGATGTCGATCCCCTCGCGGAAAGCCTCCTTGAGTTCGGGAATGTCCGCCACATGGGCGAGGATGCGCAGCTCGATCTGGCTGTAGTCGAGGCTCACGAGCCGCATCCCCGGCCCGGCCACGAAGGCCTCGCGGATGCGCCGGCCCTCCTCGGTCCGCACGGGGATGTTCTGCAGGTTCGGATCGGTCGAGGCAAGCCGCCCGGTATTCGCGCCGGCGATCGAATAGGAGGTGTGGACGCGCCCGGTCTCGGGATTGATCGCCTGCTGGAGCGCATCGGTATAGGTCGATTTCAGCTTGGCGATCTGCCGCCAGTCGAGCACCCGCGCCGCCAGTTCGGCGGGACGGCCGAGGTCGGTCATCGCCGCGATATCCTCAAGGACGTCGGCGCCGGTGGCGTAGGCCCCGGCCTTGCCCTTCTCGCCGCCCTCCACGCCCATCCGGTCAAAGAGGATCTCGCCCAGCTGCTTGGGGCTGCCGACGTTGAAGGGCTCGCCGGCGATGCCCTGTATCTCGGACTCGAGCCCGGCCATCTTCTGGGCGAAGGCGTTCGACATGCGGCTCAGCACCTGGCCGTCGACGCGGATACCGGCCATCTCCATCTCGGCCAGAACCGGGACGAGCGGGCGCTCCAGCGTCTCGTAGACCGTCGTCACCTGGGCGCGGTGCAGGTTCGGCCGGAATGCCCGCCAGAGCCTCAGCGTCACGTCGGCATCCTCGGCCGCGTATCTCACGGCGTCGTCGATCGCCACCCGGTCGAAGGTGACCTGCCCCTTGCCCGAACCGAGCAGCGTCTTGATCGCGATGGGCTGATGGCCAAGGTAGCGTTCGGAAAGCGCGTCCATGCCGTGATTGTGCTGACCCGAATGCATCGCATAGGACATCAGCATCGTGTCGTCGATGGGGCCGACACGGATGCCGTGCCGGGCGAAGATCTTCCAGTCGTACTTCATGTTCTGGCCGATCTTGAGGATCGCGTCGTCCTCCAGCACCGGCTTCAAGGCGGCCAGGGCCTCCGCCATCGGCATCTGCCCCGGCGCGGGCGCGTCCGACCCGAAGAGATCGCCGCCCCCGACGCGATGGCCGACGGGGATGTAGCAGGCCCGCCCCGGCACGACCGACAGCGAGATGCCGACAAGCTCCGCCCGCATCTCGTCGAGGCTCGTCGTCTCGGTATCGACGGCGACATAGCCCCGTTCGCGGATGAGCGC
Source organism: Albidovulum sp. (assembly GCF_008933605.1). Lineage (GTDB taxonomy): Bacteria > Pseudomonadota > Alphaproteobacteria > Rhodobacterales > Rhodobacteraceae > Albidovulum. Next base: position 7,047 of record NZ_WBUS01000130.1, on the reverse strand, counting down.
GATCCAGGGGTCGAGCGCGGCGCGGTCGCGGATGCATTCGTAGGCCGAATGGTCGAAGGGCGGGTGGCCGGTGGCGACCGGCTCCGCCGCGTCCTCCGCCGCCGGACCGGCGGGGGCGGCCGGCGCCTCGGCAATGACCGGCGGCTCCACCTTCAGGGCGTCGGCCACGCGCTTGGTAAGGGTGCGGAATTCCATCCTCGACAGGAACTCCATCAGCGGTCCCGCCTCGGGGTCCTTCACCTCCAGCGCGTCGAGGGCCCAGGGCACCGGCGCATGCGCATCGAGCGTGACGAGCCGCTTGGAAACGCGGATCAGGTCCGCGTTCCCGGTCAGCGCCTCGCGGCGCTTCGGCTGCCTGATCTCGTCCGCGCGCGCCAGCAGGGTCTCGAGGTCGCCATATTCGTTGATGAGAAGCGCCGCCGTCTTGATCCCGATCCCCGGTGCGCCCGGCACGTTGTCCACCGAATCCCCGGCGAGCGCCTGCACATCCACCACCCGGTCGGGGGCGACGCCGAACTTCTCCTCCACCTCGGCCACGCCGATGGCGCGGTTCTTCATCGCGTCGAACATCACCACGCCGGGGCCGACGAGCTGCATCAGGTCCTTGTCCGACGAGATGATGGTGACGTCACCGCCCGCCGCCACCGCCTCGCGCGTGAGGGTCGCGATGATGTCGTCGGCCTCGTAGTTCTCCATCTCCAGGCAGGCGACATTGAAGGCCGCCGTCGCCTCGCGCGTCAGCGGGAACTGCGGCCTGAGGTCTTCCGGCAGCTCGGGCCGGTTGGCCTTGTACTTGTCGTAGATCTCGTCACGGAAGGTCTTCGAGGAATAGTCGAAGACCACGGCGATATGGGTCGGCGCATGGTCGCCCTTGTTGTTCTGCAACTGCGACCAGAGCATGTTGCAGAACCCCGCGACCGCGCCGATGGGCAGCCCGTCCGACTTGCGGGTGAGCGGCGGCAGCGCGTGATAGGCGCGGAAGATATAGGCCGAGCCGTCGATCAGGTGCAGGTGGCTGCCCTTGCCGAATGTCATGGCCGCGCTCCCTTCCCGTCCCGGACAATCCGAGGTATGGCAGAGTCCGTTGCAGGGGTCCATGGGGCCGGCGGCGACAGGAGGTCCTTGCCGGGTCGCGCGCGGCCCGATGCCGGATGGACCGCAGCATCTGGGCAGGAGGTCGTCATGGACTATGGCAAATCGGGAATGGCCAAGACCGGCAAGAAGGCGCCGCGCCACGCCGAGCACAACGCGAAGGGCAGCGAAAAGAACCCGTTCGGCAGGCCGCAGCCGAAGACCGAGCTGCTCAAGCGGATGAAGGAAGCCGCGACCAGGAAATCCTGACGCGCCACGTGGCGCTCAGTGGCCGACCGTCTTCGAGTGGAGGTTGATGAGCGCGACGCCCGCGATGATGAGGGCAAGGCCGAGGATCGCCGCGGCGTCGAGCGTCTGCCGTGCCCAGATGAAGGCCACGAGCGCGATGAGGACGATGCCAACGCCCGACCAGATCGCATAGACCACCCCGGTCGGCATCACCCGGAGCGGCACCGAGAGGCATCCGAAGGCCACCGAATAGCCGACCACGGTCACGACACTCGGCCAGAGGCGGCTGAAGCTGTCCGACCGCGCCAGCGCCGTGGTCGCGATGACTTCGGCGACGATCGCGACCAGAAGAAAGGCATATGCACGCAGCACGGCGACGGACCTTGGGGCAGGGATGTGGCGGCTAATGCCTCAGTGATCGTCGTGCGCGTGTTCGCGGTCGATCACGTACTTCTTGTCGCAATAGCCACATTCGACGAAGCCGGTGTCCTGCGGGATCGTCAGCCAGACGCGCGGATGGCCGAGCGCGCCCTCGCCGCCGTCGCAGGCCACTTTCCAGGTGGTCACAACCTCGGTCTCGGGGGCGGGGATGGTCATCGTCTGGGCTCCGTGCAGGGACACTCTGGCTGGCGCACACCATAGCGGCAGAACCTGCAAGAGCAAGTGGCGCCGCGGTCAGGCGCCGCGCTCGAAGACCGTGCGGAAGGCGTGGAGTTCGTAGCGCATCAGCCCCGCCGCGACCGCGGGATCGGCCTCGGCCACCGCCCGCGCTCGGGGCTCGTCCTCTGCCTCGAAGACGCAAAGACCCCAGTCACCGTTTTCGGTCCGGCCGACAAAGACGATACGCCCCGCGCCGTGCAGCGCCTTGATGTAGTCGAAGTGGCGGCCCATCGTCTCCGCTTCCCCGGATGTGAGGGTCGCCGCGAAGTCGCCGCGCGGCGGCAGGATGCGATAGGCGAAATGGCTCATGTCTCGATCTTCGGCAGCATCCGGCCCAGAACCCGGCCGCCGAGGATGTGCATGTGGTAGTGCGGCACCTCCTGCACGCCGTGTGTGCCCGCGTTGGAGATGGTGCGGTAGCCCTGCCCGCCGGCTCCCGGCCTAACCCCGGTCCGGCGGCAGACCTCGGCCGCGGTGCGGGCGAAATCGGCGATCTCCTCGTCCGAGGCTTCGGCGGAGAAATGGTCGAAGTTCACGTACTTGCCCTTCGGAATCACCAGCACATGGACCGGCGCCTGCGGCCGGATATCGTGGAAGGCGAGCGTGTGGTCCGTCTCCAGCACGGTCTTGTTCGGGATCTCGCCGCGCAGGATGCGGGCGAATATGTTGGTGTCGTCGTAGGCGTAGCTCATGGCGTCCCTCAGTCGCAGAAGAGATGGTCGGCACCCGCGATCCCTTGCGCGGATTCCACCGGAATAGACAGAAACGCCGCCAATGGCACGGCATTTTCGGCCGCGCCCGCACCCTGCCGGATGCGGTGGAAATGGGCGAGGCCCGCGTCGCCGAGGCGGTCGCTTTCATGGGAAATGTCGGCCCGGATCGTCGGCAGGAGCCGCGCCATCGTCTCGGGCGCCGTGGCCTCGCCGGCAAGTCCCGTGCGCCGCGCATGACCTTCGAGATATGCGTCTGAAAACTCGCAGGAAATCTCGAGAATGCGCACGGTCGCCCGGTCCGAGCTGAAGTCCTTCAGTAGGTCGAAATCGGCCGGGTCCATGCAGACAAGCAGCCGGTCGGTCCCGAGGCGGTCGTAAAGAAGGCGCATCAACGCGCGGCGGTGCCGGTTACGCTTGTCGAGTCGCCGCTCGATCCCGCCGAGGTCCGGCAGGGGCGTCGCCTCCTCGTTGAAGAGATAGTGGACGGAGGGAACGCCCGTCGCCGCCGCCGCGTGGTCGGCGAGCCGCTTGGCGACATGCCACTTCTTGCAGACGAGAATCAGAAGCTCCCGGTCGCGCCCGAGGCTCGCCTCGCGCTCCCAGAACCGCGGGGCGAAGCGGCGCCCCTCGCGTCCCCGCCCGGTGAGGAAGCGGTAGAGCCGCTGCCCTTCGTCCGAAATGGCGAAGCTGATGCCGCGCGCCGCGTAAAGCTCGCCCAGCCGGCGCCTGAGCTCCCGCGCCTCGGGGCTGATCTTGCGGGCGAAGAGGTAGTCCTGCGCCAGCAGGAGGTCGTAATGATCGTTGTAGAAGCTGACCGGCATCCCGTAGTCGGAGAACATCAGGAAGGTCAGGCTCCGGGTCCGGATCTCCCGGTCCGGCACCACCTGTCGCACAATCGTCTGGAAGAAGGTCTCGTCCGGGATCCATGTGGTGCGGAAGAACCGCACCACCTCGGGCCGTCTCGCGCAGAAGTCGAGCACCCATTCGGCGGTGCGGCGCCTCAGGCACCACCACTGGCTGCCGATCATGACCTGCAGGTCGGCGGGAATCGCCCGCGTCAGGCCGAGGCGCTTCTGAAGGTTGTAGGCGCCGTAGAAGAGCCGTTTCTGCGTGCGTTCGTTGAACGGGTGGCGGTAGGCCAGCCGGTCGCCCTTCATTCCCGTCTTGATCCAGTCGGAGGTGAAGAAGTCGAAGCTTTCGATGTAATCGGCATCCTCCCGGTCGAGGAAGTCGTGGATGTATTCGGCCGACTTGATCGGCATGCAGTCGCCCGAGAGCATGTAGAGATGCGTGGCGTCCGGGAAAGCCGCAAGCGCGGCACGCAGGGCCTCGAGCGTCGCCGCGACGAGACTCCATTCCCCCCAGCCGCACCGCACGCGGCGCCGCGCGAAGGTGACGTTGGGATTTCCGGCCAGGGCCGCGCGGATGCGGCGGAAATCCTCGGCGCCGGCGCGGGCGTCGAAATGGATCGCCATGCAGTCGCCGGCGGCCGTCAGCCGTTCGGCCTGCCGGATGATCCCCTCGGGGTCCTTGTGACAGAGAAGAATGAAGGCGATCTTTGCCATTTGAGAACCTGTTAACCGACCCACAATGGATTGTTGAGGGATTTCGGTTTATGAGCCGTTGAAAAGACCGGTTTTCATTGCATTTTGGGCCGCAATTCGCAGTCAGGATGCCCGATGCGCGACGGGACGAGGAGATACGGGCCAGATGGGATTTCCAGGCACCTGGATGACGGAAAGCGAAAGCATGGTCTATCGCGTGGTGCCGAAATGCGCCTGCTCGACCATCGGCCAGATCATGTTCTTCTCCGACCACGGACGCTTTTTCGACGGCGACATCCATGACGCGGCCGACGGCCTGCACAAGTGGAGCCAGGAGGCGAGCCAGCCGCGGATCGAGGCCAATGTGACGGCGCACAAGAGCTATGCCTTCACCTGCGTCCGCAACCCCTACACGCGCATCCTTTCGTCCTTTTTCGACAAGGTCTGCGGCATCCAGCGGAACGGCAAACGCTATCGCGGCAACCTCGTGCCGATGCTCGTGCAGAAATACGGGGTGGAGGTCGGCAGCCCCGAGAATGGGTTCGAGTTCGACCAGATCCGCTCTTTCCGGCGCTTCCTGCTCTTTGCCCGCGACACGATCCGCTGGCGCCGGCCGATGGAGCCCGACATCCACTGGTCTGCCATGTCCGGCCACATCGCCACCTACATCGTCAACGGCGGAAGCTACAACCACATCTTCTTTACCGAGCGGTTCGACGCGGGGATGCAGGTGGTGCTCGACCACGTCGAGACACCGCGGAAGGTCGACCTGAAGGCCATCCCGCGCTTCAACGAAAGCGAAGGCCACGGGCCGAAGCGCGCCCATCCGGTCGAGGATTACTTCGACGACCTCGCCATGCACCTGATGTGGGAAATCTACCACAAGGACTTCCAGCTCTTCCGCTACGACTTCGACAATCCGGCCAACAAGATGCCCACGGGCGAGGTCGACCTCGCAGAGGTCCACGCCAAGCTCGGGCGCTAGACCGGGCGCCGCTCGGCTGGCATGGTGCGGCCGCATGACCCGCCTTGGCTCCCTCCGTCGATGGATCGCCCGCCGCGCCGCCGGGGTCGAGCTTGGCCTTGCCGTAGTCCTCGCCCTCGTCGCGGTGTCACTCTGGGCCTTCGCCGAACTGGCTGACGAGGTCATGGAGGGCGAAACCCGGGCCTTCGACATCGCCATCCTGTTCGCGCTCCGGACCCCCGGCGATCCTGCCGACCCGCTCGGTCCGGCTTGGGTGGAGGAAATGGCGCGCGACGTGACCGGGCTTGGCGGTATCGGCGTGCTGACCTTCCTCACCCTCGCGGCGGCGGGGCTCCTCTGGCTGCAGCGCAGGCGCTGGACGGCGCTCTACGTCCTCGGCGCGGTGGGCAGCGGGGTGACGCTCAGCAACGCCGCCAAGGCGTTCTTCGACCGGCCCCGGCCCGACCTCGTGCCGCATGGCTCGCTCGTCTACACCGCCTCGTTCCCCTCGGGCCATTCGCTGATGGCGGCCGTGGTCTACCTTACCCTGGCCGCACTCGTCGCGCGCAGCTTTCCCGAGCGACGGCTTCGCGCCTACGTCGTGGCGCTCGCCATCCTCGTGACACTCGCGGTCGGCGCGAGCCGCGTCTACCTCGGCGTCCACTGGCCGACCGACGTCCTCGCCGGCTGGGCGGCGGGCGGAGCCTGGGCCCTCGCCTGCGCCGCCCTCGCCCATGCGCTCGCGCGGCGCGGCGCCATCGAGGCCGTGGATGACGGTCCGCCCCCCGGATGAGACGCCGCGGCACGGGCGGAGGCGCCGCCCCCGCCGCATTCCATCAGGAGACGGCCGCCGTCGGTGCCTGCACCAGGCCCTGCCCCCGGTCGGCGGCATCGACACCGGGCGCGAAGGGCGCGCGCACAGCGCTCGCCAGAAGCCGCGCCTCCACCGCGCGGCTGGTCAGGGGCAGGCTCGCCGCGCCGAGCGCCTGCCACCAGAGCGCCGCCACGCCGGCGACATGCGGGCAGGCCATCGAGGTGCCGTTCAGCGACTTCAGCCCGCCGCCCGGCCAGGCCGAGACGACGCCCACGCCCGGCGCCGAAACGACCGGGTTGGTGTTGGAGAAGGGCGCGACCGTCAGCCCGTTCGCGCCCTCGGACAGCGCGCCCACCGACACCACCCCGAGCGCCGCCGCCGGGACCGAGGCGCTGACCTCGAAGTCGGGGGCGATCTGCCGCTCGCTTTCGTTGCCGCTGGCCGCACAGACGACCGTGCCGCCGTTGAAATCCATCTTGGCGCGCATGAGATCCATCAGGCTGTCGAAGACCCTCAGGTTCATCCGGTAGGCTTCGAGCGCGATCGAGGTGGCGAGCGGAACGGGCAGGCCGTTGACCGTGACGAGCCGGTCGGCAAGGCCGGGGAAGTCGAACCCGAGCGACATGGAGATCACCCGAGCGTTCTCCTCGGAGGCCCAGTTCATCGCCGCGAAGAGCATCTCCGAACTGCCCGACCCGTCGGCGCCGAGCACCTTGCCGATCAGCGCCTCGGTCACGCCCGGCGCGATGCCGATCCGCGTGCCGCCGACGTCGCGGCCGAAGATCGTGCCGGCGCAATGGGTGCCGTGGCCGTGTCCGTCACCGTTGCCGGACCCGGTGAAATCCTTCTGGATCAGGGTGACGCCCGCGAAGGCCGGGTGGGAAGCTTCGATCCCGGTGTCGAGCACCGCGACGCGCACGCCCGCGCAGGGCATGCACGCGGCCCCGGCGGCGGAGGCGGGCGCGGCGAGGGACACGGCGAGGGACAGGGCGAGCGCGATCGGAGCGAGGGCTCGTGGTGTCATGGAGCTCA
>NZ_WBUS01000129.1 GCF_008933605.1 Albidovulum sp. | reverse complement strand
CCGCCAGGGCGCGCCGCGGGCGCCGCGACCGATCATGACCGCCGTTGCGCCCGAGGCCGCAAGCGCCGCGCGCGCGCCGGCAAGGTCGCGGATGTCGCCGTTCGCCACGACCGGCACCGTGACCGCCTCGGCCACGGCGCGGATCGCCGGCCAGTCCGCCGCTCCGGTGTAGAACTGCTGGCGGGTGCGGCCGTGGACGGTGACCATCCGCACGCCTGCGGCCTCGGCCTGCCGCGCGAGGTCGGGCGCGTTCAGGCACCCTGCGTCCCAGCCGAGTCGGCACTTCAGCGTCACCGGCACCTCGACGGCACCCACGACCGCGTCGACGAGGCCGAGCGCATGGTCAAGGTTCCGCATCAGAGCCGAGCCGGAGAGACCGCCGGTGACCTTCTTCGCCGGGCAGCCCATGTTGATGTCGATGACCCGCGCGCCCATGTCGGCGACGATCCGCGCAGCCTCCGCCATGGCCCTCGCCTCGCGTCCGGCAAGCTGGACGGAGGTCGGCGTACCGTCGGCGAGGCCAAGGTCGCTGCGCGCCTTGGCCCGGACCGAAGGCCTTTGCGTGATGAGTTCCCCCGAGGCGACCATCTCGGAGACGACGAGGCCGGCGCCGAATGCGGCCACCCGGCGCCGGAACGGCAGGTCGGTGATGCCCGCAAGAGGCGCGAGGAGAACGGGCGGATCGACTGCGATGTCGCCGATGGTCAGGGCCAAATGCCTAATCCTTGTGCAATTGCCACCGAGATAGTCGGCGCCGGCAGATTGCGCAACGAAAACGGCAGCGCCTCCCCTGGCGATACGGCGATTGCCCGAATTTTGGGCATCCGCGCCCGCCCCGCGCCGGACAAGGCGGCATTGCCCATGCGCGCGACCCGGACTAGACGGGAGCAAAGGGAGGGCCGCCGTGACCGATACCGCCGATACCGCCATCGTCATCGTCGCCGCGGGCCGGGGCAGCCGCGCCGGGGGCGGCGAGCCGAAGCAATGGCGGCACATCGCGGGGCGGAGCGTGCTCGCCCGGACGGTCGCCACCTTCGCCGGCTTTCCCCGCATCGTCGTCGTACTGCACCCCGAGGACATGCTGCGCGGCGTGGCGGAGTTCGGCGGCCGCGTCACCCTCGTCGCCGGCGGCGAAAGCCGCACCGAGTCGGTGCGCAACGCGCTCGCCTCGCTCGCCGGCGGCGGCGTCGCCCGCGTCCTGATCCATGACGGCGCCCGCCCGTTCGTCTCGCCTGCCGTCATCGCCCGCGTCGCGGGCGCGCTCGACCATGCCAAGGCCGCCGCACCCGCCCTTGCCGTCACCGATGCCCTCTGGACCGGCGCGGAGGGGCGCGTCACCGGCGTCGCCGGGCGCGCCGGGCTCTGGCGCGCGCAGACGCCGCAGGGATTTCACCTCGACGCGATCCTTGCCGCCTACCGCAACCATCCCGGCCCCGCCGCCGACGACGTCGAGGTCGCCCGCGCCGCCGGGCTTGACGTCGCCATCGTCGAGGGCGAGGAGGAGAACATCAAGATCACCTGGCCCGGGGACTTCGCCCGCGCCGAAAGGATGCTGGGCAACGCCATGGATATCCGCACCGGCAACGGCTTCGACGTCCATGCCTTCACCGCGGGCGATCACGTCACGCTCTGCGGCGTGCGCCTGCCGCACGACCGCGCGCTCCTTGGCCATTCCGATGCCGATGTCGCGATGCACGCGCTGACCGACGCGATCTACGGCGCGCTGGCCGAGGGCGACATCGGCCGGCATTTCCCCCCGTCCGACCCGCAGTGGAAGGGGGCGGCGAGCGCGATCTTCCTCGCCCACGCGGCCTGGCTTGCGCGGCAGAAGGGCTACGCGCTTTCGAACGCCGACGTGACCATCGTCTGCGAGCGCCCGAAGATCGGCCCCCATGCACTTGACATGGCACGCGAACTTGCCCGGATCACGGGCGCGGGCACGGACCGGATCAGCGTCAAGGCGACGACTTCGGAACGGCTCGGCTTCACCGGGCGCGAGGAAGGCATCGCGGCCCTCGCCACCGTCACGCTGGTGCGGCCGTGACCCTGGCGCGCGCCATCGCCACGCTCTTCGGCGTCGGCCAACTGAAGCCTGCCCCCGGCACCTGGGGCTCGGCGGCGGCCCTCGCCCTCGGCGTGGCGATCGACCATCTCCTCGGCTTCCCGGCGCTCGCGCTGGCCACGCTCGCGGTGATCCCGCTCGGCTACTGGGCGGTGGCGCGGACCGTCGCGGGCGCCGCCGACAAGGACCCGTCCGAGATCGTCATCGACGAGGTCGCGGGCCAGTGGATCGCGCTGCTATTCCCCGCCGCCGCCTTCTGGGTCCGCGGCATGGAGTACTGGGCGCTCTCGGCCTGGCCGGGCTGGGTCGCCCCCTTCCTCTTCTTCCGCCTCTTCGACATCTGGAAACCCGGGCCCGTCGGCTGGGCCGACCGCAAGGGGACGGCCGGGGCGACGATGACGGACGACCTCTGGGCCGGGCTCTTCGCCGGGCTTGCCACCGTCGCCGCGGCCGGGCTCTGGCACGGGGTCATGGGGCGATGACGAAGGCGGAGGAGCTTCTCGCCGCCGCGCGCGCGACGGGCGACCGGATCGCCACGGCCGAAAGCTGCACTGGCGGCATGATCGGCGCCGCGATCACCGATGTGGCGGGTTCCTCCGACATCTTCGACCGCGGCTTCGTCACCTATTCCAATGCCGCCAAGACGGCGATGCTGGGCGTCGATCCTTGGCTGATCGAGACCCACGGCGCGGTGAGCGAGCCGGTCGCCCGCGCCATGGCCGAAGGCGCGCTCGACCGGGCGCATGCCTCGCTCGCCGTCGCCGTCACGGGCATCGCCGGCCCGGGCGGGTCCGATCACAAGCCGGAAGGGCGCGTCTGCTTCGCGCTCGCCGCCACCGGGCGGCGCACCCGGACCGAGACGGTGGACTTCGGCGCCATCGGCCGCGCAAGGGTCCGCCAGGCGACGGTCGATCACGCGCTCGACCTCCTGCTCGCGGCCACGCGCGGCTAGGATCGCCGGCCGTAGAGCGCCTCCGCCCGCGCCTCGAACGCCTTCACCACGCGGCGCATCGCCTCGTCGAAGACGACGCCGATCACCTTCTGCAGGATCGCGTTGCGGAACTCGAAATCCACGAAGAAGTCCACCTCGCAGCGGTCCTCGCCAGCGTCCCGGAACGCCCAGCGGGAGTGCATGTGGCGGAACGGGCCGTCGAGATACGTGGTGTCTATGGTCATAGCCCCGGGGTCGAGCAGGACCCGGCTGCCGAACCTTTCGCGGAAGACCTTGAAGGAGATCACGAGGTCGGCCTCCACCACCTCGCTGCCGTCCGGCTGCGGCGTGCGCGAGCGCACCCGCGCGGCGGCCGTCCAGGGCAGGAACTCGGGGTAGCGCGGCACGTCGGCCACAAGGTCGTACATCTGTCGCGCCGACCAAGGCAGCGTCCGTGTTTCCGAATGCCTGGGCATGGCTTTCCCCCGGGTGACAGTGGCGCCCCATGTCGCTAAATGGAAGCGTGAAATCAAGGGCCCGCCCAAGGGCCCGAGGGGGGACATGGTGCCGCAACGACCCTATGCCATCGACGAGATGATTTCGGCCAAGGCCATCGCGGCGCGGGTCGAGGCCCTGGCCAAGGAGATCACGCGCGCCTTCCGCGGTACCGACAAGCTCATCGTCGTCGGGCTCCTTCGCGGGTCCTTCGTCTTCATCGCCGACCTCGTGCGCGAGATCGACCTGCCGGTCGAGGTCGATTTCCTCGAGGCTTCCTCCTACGGCAACGCGATGGAAAGTTCGCGCGAGGTGCGCATCCTGAAGGACCTGCGCGGCGAGATCGCGGGCCGCGACGTGCTCGTCGTGGAAGACATCGTCGATACCGGGTTCACGCTCCATCACGTGGTCAACCTGCTCCGCAGCCGCGAACCGAAGCGGCTGGAGGTCTGCGCGCTGCTCGACAAGCCCTCCCGGCGCGAGGTGCCGATCAAGGCGACCTGGACGGGCTTCGAGATCCCGGACGAATTCGTGGTGGGTTACGGCATCGACTTCGCGCAGAGGAACCGCAACCTGCCATACATCGGCAAGGTCCGGTTCACCGAGGACGGGTCCGTCGGCTGACGCGGCCCTCATGCAGCCACTCCGCGGGGCGGGCTTGGCAGGTTTCCGGCGAAGGATCGCGGGGCGTGCGGGATGAATCCGCGGATATTCCTTCGCATGGCACGATGGGCGCGCAATCCGCCCTCGGCGCGGCGCGTGGTCCTCGGCCTCGTGGTGATCGGCGCCTGCCTTGGGCTCGCGGCACTGGAATGGGCGGGGCTCCTGCCCGGGTGGTTCGCCATTCGCTGACGGAAGGCGTTCAGGCCGCCTCCGTCTCGCCCCGGAGGCGCGCCGCCTGCTCGGCGACAGCCTGCGTCAGCAGCGAGCGCGCGGCGGCGATGCGCGGGATCTCGGCGAGGTCCGAGTGGCTTGCAACCCAGATGTCCACCGCAAGGTCCGGCAGCACCCCCGTCACCCGCTCCAGCCCGGGATGTTCGGCCCCGATGAAATCCGGCATCCCGGCCAGGCCGAGACCCGCCGCCGCCAGTTCCCGCAGGACGAGGAAGCTGTCGGCGCGGGCAACGATCCGCGCCGGATCGACGTTTTCCTCGATCCACCGCCCGATGCGCGAGCGGCCGGCGGGCCCGGAGAGGCCAAGCCAGTCGGTCGTCGCCGTGCCGCGCTTGCGGAAAAGGCCGAAGCCGAGAACCGCCGCCGACTCGCCCACGAGGTCGTCGGGCAGCGCGTGCGCCGGACGGACGGTGATGTCGGCATGGGTCCGGGCAAGATCGAGATGGGCGTTCGAACAGAGCAGCTCGACGTTGAGGTGGGGCGACTCGACACGCAGACGCGCGACGATCGGGGCGAGCACGCTTTGGCAGAGCGAATCCGTCGAGGTCACGCGCACCTCGCCCGAGAGCGGCGCCAGCGTGCCTCGCAGCGCGCGCCCCACGGCCTGTACCGCGCGGTCCACCTCGCGCGCGGCGTCGATCAGCCGGCCCATGGGTGGGGGCACCGAGTAGCCCCGCGCCGTCCGGTCGAAGACCACCAGGCCTGCGGCTTCCTCGTAGGCCGCGACCCTCCTCAGGACCGTCGCGTGATTCACCCCGAGCCGCCGCGCAGCGGCGCTGACCGAGCCTTCCTCGGCCACGGCGAGCACGAACCGCAGGTCGTCCCAGTTTTCCCGTGTCATCCGCTTCCCTTCCACCGATCACGTTTTCGTCAGCCGCAGGCCCGCCCCCGGACTTTGGTCCGATCAATTCCACGACTCTGCGGGCCCAAAGTCCCTGTTGCGGGCCGCGGATCGGGATTGTGTGCGGAAATTCACCATACCCCTGCAAAAATTGCGAGTAGGCACGCGTTTTGTCACAGATAGTCTTTTCATGTCCTCAACAGGGAGTTGCGTCATGAAGACACTATTCGCGGGTATGACTGTTGCAGCCGTGCTCTGCGCAGGGGCGGCGACGGCGCAGGAAAGGGGCCCGTTCGCCATGCAGATCGACGCACGCCAGGGCATCATGGCCTATCGCGCGCTCCAGCTCGGCGTGCTCGGCGGCATGGCCAAGGGGGAGGTCGAGTACAACGCCGAAGCCGCCCAGAAGGCGGCCGACAACCTGCTCGCGGCCGTGACAATCGATGCCTCGATGCTCTGGCCGAAGGGCTCGGACCACGACGCCGATCCCAGCAGCGAGGCGCTGGCGGCGATCTGGGCGGAGGGCTCGGACATTGGCGCGAAGGCCACGGCGATGTCCGAAGCGGCGGTGGCGATGCAGGCCGCGGCCGGCAAGGACCTCGAGAGCCTGAAGACGGCGATGGGTACCGTCGGCGCAGCCTGCTCCGGGTGCCACAAGGCATTCCGCCTGCCGCAGAACTGACAGCCGGGTGGCCGGCAGCGCGCAGGACACCGGAGAGAATCCGCCATCCGGTCAGGTCCGGCGAGCGATCTACGGCCCCGGTCACCGAAGTCCGCCCCGAGCCGCGGCGACAACGCGTGTATCAGTCCAAGCAAGTTGACGAAGGGCGCGACCGTTCGGCGGTGGCGCCCGCATCGCACCAAGGGAGTTCCAGACGATGCGCCGGTTCCTCGCCGCCCTCCTCGTTCTCGCGGTCGTCGCGCTCGGCCTCTTCTGGTTCGTCACGCGCCCGGCGCCCCTGCCGGCCGATGCGCTCGACGGGCTGACGCCGGACCTCGCGAAGGGCGAACAGGTCTTCTGGGCGGGGGGCTGCGCGGCCTGCCATGCCGCTGCCGAGGCCAGGGGCGAGGCGAAGCTGGTGCTCGCCGGCGGGCAACGTTTCCCTTCGCCCTTCGGCACCTTCGTCGCCCCTAACATCTCGAACGACCCCGCCGCCGGAATCGGCGGCTGGAGCGCCCTCGACCTCGCCAACGCGATGCTGCGCGGCGTCTCTCCGCGGGGAGAGCACTACTACCCGGTCTTTCCCTATGCGAGCTACACGATGGCCGCGCTGCAGGATATCGTCGACCTGCGGGCCTATCTCGCCACGCTTCCCGCCGACGCGACGCCGAGCGCCCCCCACGAGGTCGGCTTCCCCTTCAGCATCCGGCGCAGCCTCGGAGCCTGGAAAGCCCTCTATCTCGATCCCGCCTGGGTGGTCTCCGGCGAGCTGACGCCGGCGGAGGCGCGCGGTCGCTACCTCGCCGAGGCACTCGGCCATTGCGGCGAATGCCACACGCCGCGCGGACCCTTCGGCGGGATGGAGAGGGCGCGCTGGCTCGCGGGCGGCCCGGTCCCGGGCGGCAAGGGCAATTTCCCGAACATCACGCCGGCCAAGCTCACCTGGTCCGAGCGCGACATCGTCGAGTACCTGACCTCGGGCTTCACGCCCGAGTTCGACAGTGCGGGCGGGCATATGGCGCTCGTGGTGGAAAACACCGCCCACCTGCCCGAAAGCGACCGCGCCGCCATCGCGGCCTATCTGAAGCGCGTGGCGCCGGTGGAGTGAGGGGCCGGGATCGCCCCCGGGGCCCCGGCACCGGGTCGAGCCGAGGGCCGCATGTCCCCCGTCGGCGCCGTCCGGCGAAGGCTCATCCCGCGAGCAGGCGCAGGGCGCGGGCCCGCGCGGGCGGGATGCCGGCGATCTCCACCCCGGTGAAGACGTGGAGCGTGCCGAGGTCGTCGTCCACCACCGCGTGGTCGCTGACCCAGCCGCCCATCATCAGGTAGGTCCTGAGAAGCGGCGGCATGAGCTGCATCGCCCGGCGCGGATCGCTCTGCCGGCGGCGGAGCCTCAGCCCGAAACGGAACACCTTCGGCGCCTTGACCACCGGTCGCCAGCGCTTCGGCGCGAGGTGCCGCTCGCGCAGCATCGCGAAGGCGTCGAGATAGGTCTCCGCATCGGTCCCGAGAAAGGACGAACAGCCGAAGAGCATTCCGACCCCCTCCGCGTCCACGAAGCGGGTCATCGCGGCCCAGGCGACGCGCAGGACGTCGGGATCGTGGCACTCCGGGTCGAGGCAGAAGCGCCCCATCTCGACCATCTTGCCGGGATAGCGGCGCAGGCCCGCAAGCTCGTAGTATTGCGCCGCATAGCTCCGCCCGATCTCGCGCCCGTCCGCCAGCGGCAGGAGCCGGAAGGCCGCCACCAGCCGCCCGTCGCCGGCCGCCTCCACCAGCACGTGCCGGCAGAGCGCGTCGAAGGCGTCCACGTCGCGGCCGTCCTCGGCCCCCTGCCCGCACACCGCGCGGAATGCCCGCCAGCGCAGCGCCTGCGCCCGGTCGAGGTCGGTCGCGCTTTCGGCGAACCTTGCCCGGTAACGTCCCCTCCCGCGCATCGGCATCCTCTCGGCATCTCCGGCTTGGCGCGCCCCGCGGCCGCGCCTACATTCATGATGACCTTACCCCGGATGGGTTACGGGACGGCAACGGAATCGGAGGGCGGAATGGCCGAAAAGATCGTCAAGAGCGATGCCGAGTGGCGCGCGCAGCTCTCGGACCTTGCCTACAAGGTGACGCGCAAGCACGCGACCGAGCGCGCCTTCACCCACGACGACTTCCCGAAGGGGCCGGCGACGTTCCACTGCGTCTGCTGCGGCGCGCCGCTCTTCGACGGCGACACCAAGTTCGACTCCGGCACCGGCTGGCCCAGCTTCTACCGGCCGATCGCGGCCGAGGCAGTCGGCGAGACCGAGGACCGGAGCTGGTTCATGAAGCGGACCGAGGTCCATTGCGCCGCCTGCGACGCGCATCTCGGCCATGTGTTTCCGGACGGGCCGAAACCGACGGGGCTGCGCTACTGCATCAACGGCGTGGCGCTGACGCAGCGTCCGAAGGCGGGGTGACGCCGCCCCTATTCGTTGTTCAGCAGCTGGCCGGCGCTGATGTTGCCGATGTTGCCGAGAAGCTGGCGCAGGAAGCTCAGCCCCTCGATGTTGCTGTCGGTGACACGCCGCGACAGCACGACGACCTGGCCCTTCTCGAGCCCGAAGCGCTCCACGTTCTCGACCGTGCCGCCCTCGTCGAAGCTGATCGCGACGACCTGCCGGTCGATCTCTTCCGGCTCGCGCGGCCCGAAGTGGCGGAAGCGCGAGCCGACGTAGTACCAGGCCCCGCCGGTGAGAAGCCCGGTCGACGACGGCCGGCCCACCGCCTTGGCGACATCCTCGCGGGTCGATTCGCCGACGACGACCTGTTCGAGGTCGGCGTCCCTCGGGACGTAGCCATGGTTCTGGTAAAGCGCCGTGCAGGCCGCCAGCAAGACCACGAGCAACGCGACCGCGCCGCGCCGAACTCCGGAACCGAGCCTGCCCATACCGCCCTCTTGTCTTGCCGCCCCAAGCCTTCTATGCGGCTTACAACATGCCGGTGCCGTCCTTCAAGGACGAAGCCGCCGCCGCTCCCGGTCCGAACCGCAGGAGGCCGACCATGCCCCATGACGCCCCGCCCTTCTC
>NZ_WBUS01000128.1 GCF_008933605.1 Albidovulum sp. | reverse complement strand
GGCGCTTGCGCGGGGTGTCGTCACCGCCTCCACCGGCAATCACGGCCGGGCGCTCGCCGACGCCGCGCGGGCAGCGGGCGGGCGGGCCGTGGTCTGCCTGTCGAGGCTCGTGCCCGCGAACAAGGTTCAGGCGGTCCGCGACCTCGGCGCCGAGGTGCGGATCGTCGGCAGGAGCCAGGACGAGGCGATGGCGGAGGTCGCCCGTGCCGTGGCCGAGGAGGGGCTTGCGGAGGTCCCGCCCTTCGACGCCGCCGCCGTCGTCGCCGGGCAGGGGACGCTCGGGCTCGAGATTCTCACCGATTGTCCCGCGCCGTCCGCCGTTCTGGTGCCCCTCTCGGGCGGGGGGCTGGCTTCGGGTGTCGCGGCTGCCGTCAAGGCCTTGTCGCCCGCGACCCGGGTGATCGGGGTCAGCATGGCGCGCGGCGCCGCGATGGCGGCGAGCCTCGCCGCCGGCCGGCCGGTGGAGGTGGAAGAAGAGCCCACGCTGGCCGATTCCCTCGGCGGCGGGATCGGGCTGGGCAACCTTGTCACCTTCGCGATGTGCCGGGCGCTTCTCGACGATGTGGTGCTCGTGACCGAGGGCGAGATTGCCGCCGCCATGCGCCATATCCACGCCGTCACGGGCGATGCCGTGGAAGGTGCGGCCGCCGTGGGCCATGCCGCGATCCTGTCGGGCCGCATCAGCCCCGGCCGCGACACCGTCTGCATCCTCTCCGGCGCCAATGTCGCCCCCGAGACGTTCACCCGCGTGCTGGAGGACCCGGCGAGATGAGAGACCCCGTCACCATCCTGACCGAGGCAGACCTGCGCACTCTCGTGCCGCTTGACCTCGACGCCGTCGACTGCGTGGAGGACGCCTTCCGCGCGCTGGCCACGACGCCGGTGGCGATGCCGCCGATCCTCAGGCTCGACATCCCCGAGCACCGGGGGGAAGTCGACGTCAAGACGGCCTATGTGCCGGGCATCGACCATTTCGCCATCAAGATCAGCCCCGGCTTCTTCGGCAACCCCGAGATCGGCCTGCCCTCGACCAACGGGATGATGGTGGTCCTTTCGGCAAAGACGGGCCTCGTGCAGGCGCTTCTCCTGGACAACGGCTATCTCACCGACGTGCGCACTGCCGCCGCCGGCGCGGTGGCGGCGCGGCACCTGAGCCGCACCGACAGCCGGAGCGCCGCTATCCTCGGCGCCGGGATGCAGGCGGAGATGCAGGCACAGGCCCTCGCGCTCGTCCGGCCGGTCGAGGCGTTCCGGATCTGGGCCCGCGACCCGGCGAGGGCGGCCGCGCTTTGCGAGAGGCTGCGCGGCCGGGGCCTTGACGCCGTGCCCGCGCTTGGCGTGGCCGAGGCGACGGGCGGCGCCGACGTCATCGTCACCACGACGCCGGCGACGAGCCCGATCCTGCATGAGACCACAGCCGGCCAGCATGTGACCGCCATGGGTTCGGATGCCGGGCACAAGAACGAGATCGCGCCCGAATTGCTTGCACGGGCATACTACGTGGCGGACCGGCTGTCGCAGACGCGGGTGCTCGGCGAACTGCACCACGCCATCGCCGCCGGCGTCGTGCCCGCCGACCGGAGCTTCCCCGAGCTCGGGCAGATCGTCGCCGGCGTTGCCCCCGGCCGCTTGTCGCCCGGCCAGATCACGCTCGCCGACCTGACCGGGACCGGCATCCAGGATACCGCCATCGCCGCCCTTGCCGTGACGCGCGCCCGCGCGGCCGGCGCTGGGCAAAGCTTTACCGTCTGAGTATGAGAACAGGGCCCGAGCGCCCGAGGAGGACAGCCACATGACCGAGGTTCAATTGCGCTTCACGCGCCAGGAATTTGCCAGCCGCCTCGACAAGACGCGCCGCGCGATGGAGGCGAAGGGTGTCGATCTCCTGATCGTCACCGATCCCTCCAACATGAACTGGCTCACCGGCTACGATGGCTGGTCGTTCTATGTTCACCAATGCGTGATCGTGCCCCCGCATGGCGAGCCGATCTGGTTCGGCCGCGGGCAGGACGCCAACGGCGCGAAGCTGACGGCCTACCTTCGCCACGAGAACATCATCGGCTATCCCGACCACTACGTGCAGAGCGCCGAGCGGCACCCGATGGACTACCTTTCGGGCATCCTGGGCGACCGCGGCTGGGGCGGTCTCCGGATCGGGGTCGAGATGGACAACTACTACTTTTCGGCTGCCGCCTTCGCCGCCCTGACGAAACACCTGCCAGACGCCCGCTTCACCGATGCGACCGCACTCGTGAACTGGCAGCGCGCGGTGAAGTCGCCGCAGGAAATCGGCTACATGCGCAAGGCCGCCCGCATCGTCGAGAAGATGCATGCGCGCATTGTCGACACGGTCGAGGTCGGGATGCGCAAATGCGACCTGGTGGCCGAGATCTACGATGCCGGCATCCGCGGCGATGCCGAGTTCGGCGGCGACTATCCGGCGATCGTTCCGCTCCTGCCCTCGGGCCGCGACGCCTCCGCCCCGCACCTGACCTGGGACGACAAGCCGATGAAGGCGGGGGAGGGGACCTTCTTCGAGATCGCCGGATGCTACCACCGCTATCACGTTCCGCTCTCGCGCACGGTCTTTCTCGGCAAGCCGACGCAGGCATTCCTGGACGCCGAGAAGGCGACGCTGGAAGGGATGGAGGCGGGCCTAGCCGCCGCGAAGCCCGGCAACACCTGCGAGCACATCGCGCGGGGTTTCTTCGACGTGCTGGCGAAGTACGGGATCCTCAAGGACAACCGGACCGGCTATCCGATCGGCGTGAGCTATCCGCCGGACTGGGGCGAGCGCACCATGTCCTTGCGCCCTGGCGACAGGACGGTGCTGCAGCCGGGCATGACCTTCCACTTCATGACCGGTCTCTGGCTCGAGGACATGGGGCTCGAGATCACCGAATCCATCCTCATCACCGAGACTGGCGTCGAATGCCTCGCCAATGTTCCGCGCAAGCTTTTCGTGAAGGACTGACATCGTGCTGATCCAGCAGCAACTGATCGCATCGCCGGTGACCGCCACGGTCGACTTTGCCGCGCAGGGGGTCCACCATGGCTTCCTGCGCCTGCCCTACAGCCGCGACGACGCGGCCTGGGGATCGGTGATGATCCCGCTCACCGTGGTCAGCAACGGCGAGGGGCCGACCGTGCTTCTGACCGGGGCCAACCACGGCGACGAATACGAAGGACCGATCGCGCTCTTCGATCTCGCCGCGACGATCCGCGCGGAGGAGGTGACGGGCCGCATCATCATCGTCCCGGCGATGAACTACCCCGCCTTCATGGCGGGCACCCGCACCTCGCCCATCGACCGCGGCAACATGAACCGCAGCTTCCCCGGCCGGCCGGATGGAACGGTGACGCAGAAGATCGCCGACTACTTCCAGCGGGTTCTGCTGCCCATGTCGGACGTCGTGCTGGATTTCCACTCCGGCGGCAAGACGCTCGACTTCCTGCCCTACTGCGCGGCCCATGTCCTGGCCGACAAGCGGCAGGAGGCGCAGGCCTTCGATCTGGTGCGCGCGTTCGGTGCGCCCTATTCCTGCCGGATGCTCGAAATCGACGCGGTGGGGATGTACGACACCGCGGCCGAGGAGATGGGGAAGGTCTTCGTCACCACCGAACTCGGGGGCGGCGGAACTGCCAGCGCCCGCACCGCGGGCATCGCAATCCGCGGCTGCCGCAACCTTCTCGTCGCTGCCGGCGCCCTGAAGGGCGCGGTGGAGCCGCAGCCGACGCAATGGCTCGACATGCCGGATGACGACTGCTTCACCTTCTCGGAGGATGCCGGCCTCATCCGCTTCTGCGCCGACCTCGGCGACCGGGTCGAAAAGGGGCAGACCGTGGCGATGATCTATCCGACGAGCCGGACCGGGCACGCGCCCGTCGCCGTCGCGGCGCGCCGGTCGGGCCTTTTGACGGCACGGCATTTTCCGGGGCTGGTGAAGCCCGGCGACTGCGTCGCGGTGGTTGCGGACGAGGTGGACGGCTGAGGTCCCGCAGGCCGGCCGCCCCGCGGCGGCGCTTCAGCCGCGTTCCAGGGTCTCTATGAACCGGGCGAAGAGTTCGCCCTGCGAGCTGATTGCGAGCTTGGCGTAGATGTTGCGACGGTGGATGCGGACCGTGCCCGAGGCGATCCCGAGGACCTGGCCGAGCGCCTCGGCCGAATAGCCCTTGAGCGTGTACTCCGCCACCTCGCGTTCGCGTTCGGTCAACTGGCCCGCGCCAAAGCGCTGGAAGGTCCGCTCGATCTGTCCGGGCGAACCTTCGCGGCCCCGCGCGACCGGGCGGTCGAACCTCTCGGCAAGTCCGCGCCAGTTGCGCGCGACCGCCGCCTCCACCACCGGCGCGGCACCCGCAAGCGCGGCGAACTCGCGGGTGGAGAACGGCTTCGTCGCCCGCATCAGCGAGACGACCACCATGGCCCCCTGCCCGGTATCCACGAAAAAGCCGATCTCTTCGGCCAGCCCGGTCTGGACATAGTAGTTGCGGAAGTATTCGCCCTGGTAGAACCGGTCCGGTGCAAGGTCGCGCATCCGGTAGAGACGGGGCGCGACGGGCCGCGTCGCCGCGAGGTAGAACGGGTCGAGCAGATAGGGACCTGCCTGGTAGTCGGTCACGAAGACCGCCCGCTTGGCGGCGGGGAAGTCGTCGAAGAGGTCGATGGGCTGGGAGGCCCCGCGGTAGCCGAAGACGACCGTGAAGTCGTAAGGTGTGATCGCGCGGAGGAAAGCAGCCAGGCAGCGGGGGAAATCCGGCGTGGCCTCGGCCGCGATTAGTGCGCCGATCTGGGGCAGAAGGGAGGGACCGCTCATCGCGCCTGAGTTCTCCGGCCGTGATATGCGTTTTGGGGTATATACAGGCGCGGGCCCGGTTTCTACGCTTTCTGTCAATCCAGGGCATATGCCGCGAGTGGGGTGCGGGTGGCGGACGAAACGGAGACTCCCATCGCCGAGTTGCGCGGGGCGACGAAACGCTTCGGCGCCGTGGTGGCCGCGCGCGATATGCATCTTACGATCCGGCGCGGCGAATTCCTGTCCTTCCTTGGCCCCTCGGGCTGCGGCAAGACCACCGCGCTGAGGATGCTTGCAGGGTTCGAGGTTCCGACCGAGGGCGAAATCCTGCTGGATGACCAGAGGGTGAACGACCTGCCGCCGCATCGTCGCCCGGTGAACATGGTGTTCCAGCATTACGCGCTCTTTCCGCACCTGACGGTTGCGGACAACATCGCCTACGGTCTCCGCCAACGCCGACCGCGCCCGCCGGAGGCCGAGGTCGGCGCCGCCGTGGCGAAGGCCCTCGAAACCGTGCGGCTGCCGGGATACGGGCCACGCCGGATCTGGGAGATGTCGGGCGGCCAGCAGCAGCGCGTGGCGCTGGCCCGCGCCATCATCAACGAGCCGAAGCTCCTCCTGCTCGACGAACCGATGGCCGCGCTCGACAAGAAGCTCCGCCACGACATGCAGATCGAGTTGCAGACCCTGCAGCGGACGCTCGGCATCACTTTCATCCTGGTGACCCACGACCAGGAAGAGGCACTGTCGATGTCCGACCGCATCTGCATCATGCGGGACGGCCAGATCGTGCAAGTCGGCAGCCCGCGCGATCTCTACGACCGGCCGAAGAACCGCTATGTCGCGGATTTCGTCGGCAAGTCGAACTTCTTCGAGGGCACCGTGCGCGCGGTCGAGGGCGGCTCGGCCCGGCTGGACTGCGCGGGCGGCACCGTCGTCGTCGGCCACGCGGGCGACGGGGTCATGGCGGGACAATCCGCGATCGCGAGCCTCAGGCCTGAACAGATCACCCTGTCCCGCGGCGACGAGGGCGTTCCGGTGACGGTCGTCAATCGCATCTTCCTCGGAGAGCATACAGAATATCTGGTCCGGAACCCGGATCTGGGCCAGTTCCTCATCCTCGCCTCGCGTCAGGCCGAAGCGGGGGAGGGCAATTTCGAACCGGGGGAAACGGGACGGGCGCGGTGGCGCGATGGCGCGGCGCTCATCCTCAAGAACGATTGACCAACTGGGAGAACGAACATGACGGACCGGAAGGACTACATCTCTCGCGAGAAGTTCATGGCCGAACTCTGGCGCTACAAGAAGGGTTCGGTCACGCGGCGCCATTTCCTGGGCGTCACGGGGCTTGGTGCGGCGACGGCGGTTCTGGGCTCGGCGATGCCGGGGCTGCGCTCGTCGGCCTGGGCGCAGGGCGGCATCGGTGACCGCGTGGTGCTGGCGACCTGGCCGAACTACCACGATCCGGCGAACTTCGAGGCCTTTACCGCCGCGACGGGGGCGGCGGTCGACATGAACGTCTTCGGCTCGAATGAGGAAATGCTGGCGAAACTGCAGGCCGGCGGGTCCGGCTGGGACGTCTTCGTGCCCACGAACTACGCCGTCACTACCTATGTCGACGAGGGCCTGATCGAACCCCTCGATGTGACCCGGATCCCGAATTACGACGCGGCGACCTTCGAGCAGCGCTTTGCCGGCGCCGGCACGGTAGACGGCACGGTCTATGGTGTGCCGAAGAACTGGGGCACCACCGGTTTCGCGGTGAACACCGCGCAGCTTGGCGGCCTAGCGAAGCCGACGACCTGGAAGGAGTTCTGGGACATCACCATGGCCGAGTTCTCGGGCCGGACGATGGTCCACGACTACCAGCTCACCACCATTGGCAACGCGCTGAAATATTACGGCTATTCCTTCAACTCGGTGGACCCGAATGAGCTCGCGGACGCCGAGAAGCTTCTGATCGAGGCCAAGCCCCATCTCTTCGCGATCAACTCGGACTACCAGCCCTCCATGCGGTCGGGGGACGCCTGGATGACGGTCTGCTGGAGCGGAGACGGCAAGCAGATGAACCGCGACATGCCGGAGATCGAGTACATCCTTGGCAAGGAGGGCGGCGAGCTTTGGTCGGACTTTTACGCCATCCCCAAGGGCGCGCCGCATATGGACGCGGCCTATGCGCTGATCAACTTCCTGCTCGATCCTGCGGTGAACGCCAAGGAAAGCCTGTTCCACGGCTATCCGGTAGCCGACAGTCGGGTGAACGCACTCTTGCCGCCCGAAGTGCTGAACGACCCGATCCTTTATCCGGCGGCCGAGTTGCTCGACGCGCTGGAATTCGGCGCGGCGGTGACGCTGACCGATCCCAACCGCGCCGAGCTGATGGCGCGTTTCAAGTCGGCCTGAAAGCATGAGGCAGAGGCTGAGGACGACCCTGCTGCTGGCGCCGGCGACGGTGTGGCTTCTGGCCATGCTGGTGCTGCCGCTGGTGGTCGTGGTCGTCTTCAGCTTCGGCGCCCGTGCGCCCGCCGGGGGCTATTCCCCGGCCTTCACGCTTGAGAACTTCGCTAATCTCGGCACCCGCTGGGCGGCTTTCGAAAACACGCTGATGCTGGCGCCGGCGGGGACCGCCCTGTGCCTGCTGATCGCCTATCCGCTGGCCTACTACCTCGCGATCAAGGCCGATCCGAAATTGCGGACACTCCTGCTGATCCTCGTCATCGTGCCCTTCTGGACCTCGATCCTGATCCGCTCCTACGCTTGGATCTACCTCCTCGGCGGGCAGGGCATCCCGAAGCTCTTCGCCACGCTCGGACTTGGCAGCCCGCGGCTGATCAACACGCCCTTCGCGGTGCTGGCGGGGATCGTCTACGGCTATCTGCCGCTGATGGTCTTTCCGATCTTCGTCAGCCTCGAACGGCTCGACAAGCGGCTCCTGGAAGCCTCGGCGGATCTCGGCAGCCCGCCCTGGCGCAGCTTCCTGCAGGTGACGCTGCCGCTCTCGATGCCCGGCGTCGCCACCGGTTGCATGCTGGTCTTCATCCTCCTGATGGGGGAATTCCTGATCCCCGCGATGCTCGGCGGCGGCAAGGTCTTCTTCGTCGGCAACGCGCTCGTCGATCTTTTCCTGCAATCGCGCAACTGGCCCTTCGGGGCGGCGGTCGCGGTCGCGCTCGTCGTCGTCATGCTCGTCACCGTCACCCTCTACATGCGCCTGACGCGGCGCTGGGCGGGTGCGCGCGACGAAGTCTCGTTGATGTGAGGCTGCGATGCGGGCCTATGCGATCGCGGTCTACCTCTTCCTCTACATCCCGATCGGGGTGATCGCGATCTTTTCCTTCAACGCGGGCCGCCATGCCGCGCAACTCCAGGGCTTTTCGACCCAGTGGTATGGCAAGGCGCTCACCAACCCCTTCGTGATGGAGGCGCTTCAGACCTCCGCCACGGTCGCCGCGGTCTCGGCCGCGCTGGCGACGGTCGCGGGAACCCTGGCCGCGCTCGCCCTGCAGGGTGTCACCGGGCGCCCGCGGGTGATCTTCGACGCGCTCATCTACGTGGCCGTCATGGTGCCCGGCATCGTCATAGGCATCTCGACGCTGATCGCGCTCGTGACACTCTTCGACTGGCTGAACCCGGTCCTAGCCGCGCTCTGGCCGCTCGCCGGGGCGGCGCCGAAGCTCAACCTCGGCATCGGCTCGCTCATTGCCGCGCACGGGCTCTTCGCCATGGCGCTCGTCGTCATCATCGTGCGGGCGCGGGTGGCGGGCATGGACCGGAGCCTGATCGAGGCTTCGGCCGATCTCGGCGCCACGCCCTGGGGCACGTTCCGGCAGGTGACGCTGCCGCAGATCGCGCCGGCGATCCTCGCGGGCTTCCTCCTCTCCTTCACCTTCAGCTTTGACGATTTCATCATCGCCTTCTTCGTGGCCGGGTCGGAGACCACGCTGCCGATCTATGTCTTCTCCTCGATCCGGCGCGGCGTGACGCCGGAGATCAACGCCATCGGGACGATGGTGCTGGCCGCATCGCTCGGTGTGCTGATTGCCGCGCAGGCGATCCTGCAGCGCGGCCGCCGTCGGGAAACGTGAGGGGGCGGGCGTGCTGCTCAGGGATCGCGTCGCCTTCGTCACCGGGGCCGGCCGATCCC
>NZ_WBUS01000002.1 GCF_008933605.1 Albidovulum sp. | reverse complement strand
CGCGAAGCTGATGGCCATGGTCCGGCACCAGGCCGACGCGCTGCACGGGCTCGGCGCGCGAGGCGACGCGCCGTGAGCGGAGACGTGAGCGAGCTCGTGCGCGGGCTGCCGCCGCTCCTGGCCGATGCGCGGCACCTGGCCGCGACGGTGCAGCTCGGCGAACACGGCCGGCGGCGCTCGGGCATGGGCGACGAATTCTGGCAGTATCGCGCGGCCCATGCCGGCGACGAGGCCCGCGCCATCGACTGGCGGCGCTCGGCGCGGGCGGATGTCCAGTTCGTGCGCGAGAAGGAGTGGCAGGCGGCGCAGTCGGTGCATCTCTGGCTCGATGACGCGCGGTCGATGGAATTCACCGGCGATCCGAAGCGGCAGGCCAAGGCCGACCGCGCCCGGCTCCTGGCGCTCTCGCTCGCCGTCCTTCTCATCCGCGCGGGAGAACGGGTGGGGCTTGCCGATGGCATCGCGCCGCCGCGGTCGGGCGAGGTGCAGCTCCTGAGGCTTTCGGAGGCCTTCACCCGGCCAGCGGGAGAAGCCGACTACGGCGAGCCGCAGGCCCGTGCGATGCTGACCGGGTCCCGCGCCGTGTTCCTTTCGGACTTCCTCGGCGATCCGGCCGGGGTGGAGGGTGCGCTGGCGCAGGCCGCGGACAAGGGCGTGACCGGGGTCCTGATGCAGGTGCTCGACCCGGTGGAGGAGGCGTTTCCCTTCGACGGCCGGACGATCTTCGAGAGCATGGGCGGCACGCTCACCCACGAGACGCGCAAGGCCGGCGACCTGCGCGACCGCTACCGTGCCCGGCTCGAAGAGCGCAAGGAACGGCTCCGCCATCTCGCGCGCACGGCGGGGTGGCTCTTCACCACGCATCACACCGGCGAGCCGGCGCAGGGCGCGCTTCTCTGGCTCTACGCCGCGCTGAGGAAGGGCGGCTGATGCTGATCCTCGGCCCCATCGGCTTCACTGCGCCGTGGCTCCTATGGGGTCTCGCGGCGCTGCCGGTGCTCTGGCTGCTCTTGCGCGCGATTCCGCCCGCGCCGATCCGCCGGCGGTTTCCCGGCGTGGCGCTTCTCCTCGGACTCGCCGACGAGGAGCAGGAGGCCGACCGGACGCCTTGGTGGCTCCTTCTCCTGCGCATGCTTGCCGCCGCCGCGGTCATTGCGGGCTTCGCGGGACCGGTCCTGAACCCGGAGGTCAAGGCCGCGGGGACGGGGCCGCTGCTCGTCGTCACCGACGGAAGCTGGGCCTCGGCGCGCGACTGGCCGAAGACGGCCGCCCGGATCGGGACGGCCGTCGAGGAGGCGGGCCGTGCGGGGCGCAGCGTGGCGGTGGTCGCGCTCACCGACGTGCCGCCCGGCGGGCCGGTCTTTGCTGCGGCCGATGCGGTTGCGCCGGGCCTTCCGGCGATCCAGCCGAAGGCGTGGGAAGCCGCGGAAGAGCAGAGCGCAAGGCTCGCGGCCGACCTGCCCGAGGGCGGGTTCGACACGCTCTGGCTTTCGGACGGGATCGCCCGCGCGGGCCGGGCGGAGCTCCTCGCCGCCCTCATGGCCCACGGCACCGTGACCGCCGTCGAGGCGCCGCGCGGCCCCCTGGCGCTCGGTCCGGCGGTCTACGACGGCGGCACGGTTTCGGCTGCCGTGCTCCGGGCGCGGACGGAAGGGGAGGGCGCGGCGGAAATCGTGGCGCGCGGGCTTGACCCCGCAGGGATCGAGCGCGAGCTTGCCCGGGCGGAAGCCTCCTTCGCCCCCGGCGAAGCGCGGGCAGTGACCAAATTCGACCTGCCGCCGGAACTCAGGAACCGCCTCACCCGCTTCGAGATCGCGGGCGAGCCAAGCGCGGGGGCGGTGACACTCGCCGACGACGCGCTGAAGCGGCGCAAGGTGGCGATCATCACCGGTGGCGCCGCGCGCGAGGGGCTGGAGCTTCTGGCCCCCGACCACTACCTGCGCCAGGCACTGGTACCGACGGCGGACGTGATCGAGGGCACCGTCGGCGATGTGCTTCTTGCCAGTCCCGACGTCATCATCCTTGCCGATGTCGCCAAGGTGGCGGAGGTGGAGCCCCTGACCGACTGGATCGAGGAGGGCGGGCTGCTTGCGCGGTTCGCCGGACCCCACCTCGCGGCCTCCGACGTGGGCCGCGATACGCTCGACCCCTTGCTTCCCGTGCGGCTGAGGTCCGGCGGTCGCTCCGTCGGCGGCACGATGAGCTGGGGGGAGCCGAAGGCGCTCGCGCCCTTCCCGGAAGGCTCGCCCTTCGCCGGACTTGTGCCCCCAGCCGACGTGTCGGTTTCCGCGCAGGTCCTGGCCGAGCCCGGGCCAGACCTCGCGGCCGCAACGATCGCCACGCTGGCGGACGGCACGCCGCTGGTCACCCGCCGCCAGATCGGTGACGGGCAGATCGTGCTGTTCCATGTCTCGGCCAACGCGGAATGGACGAGCCTGCCCCTTTCCGGGCTCTTCGTGCAAATGCTCGAGCGACTGGCGATCTCCTCCAACGCCGCGCGGCCCGGGGCGGGGGACCTCGCCGGCACGACCTGGACGGCGGAACGGGTGCTTGATGCCTACGGCGCGCTGGGAGAGGCGGCGGACCTGCCGGGCGTGCCCGGCGAACGGCTCATCGCGCCGCGTGTCGGACCGGACCTGCCGCCCGGCCTCTATGCCTCCGGCGACCGGCGGCTGGCGGTGAACGTGATCGCCGCCGACCGCGGGCTGGCGGCAGCCGAATGGCCCGCCGGGGTGGCGGTCGAGGGCCTCGTCGTCGCGCGCGAACAGCCGCTGAAAGGCTGGGTCCTGACCGCCGCGCTCGCGCTCCTCCTGGCCGACCTTGTGGCCTCGCTTTTCCTCGCGGGGCGCCTGCGGGGCGCGCGCGCCGGGCTCGCCGCGCTGGCGCTGGCGGTGCTCTTGCCGGGGATGAACCCGGGCGGGGCCCTGGCGCAGGATGGCACGGCCCTCGACGACAAGGTCCTGCGCGCAGCCGGAAACGTCGTCCTTGCCCATGTCCTCACCGGCGAGGCGGAGACAGACCGCGTCGCGGAAGCCGGGCTCTGGGGTCTGTCGGAGATCCTGTTCGCGCGCACCTCGGTCGAACCGACGGAACCGCAGGGCGTGAACCTCGAGACCGACGAGCTGTCGGTCTACACCTTCCTCTATTGGCCGGTGACCGCGGCCCAGCCCGCACCCTCGCCCGCCGCCTACGCGAAACTGAACCGCTACCTGCGGTCGGGCGGCCTCATCCTCTTCGACACGCGCGATGCCGACGTGGCCGGGTTCGGCACCGCGTCGCCCGAGGGACGCCGGCTGCAGGCACTGGCGGCCCCGCTCGACATCCCGCCGCTGGAGCCGATTCCGCAGGATCACGTGCTGACCCGCAGTTTCTACCTGATCCAGGATTTTCCCGGCCGCTTCGACGGCCGCGCCATCTGGGTGGAGGCGGCGCCCCCCGACGCGGAACTGGCCGAGGGGATGCCGTTCCGCAACCTCAACGACGGGGTGACGCCGGTCGTCATCGGCGGCAACGACTGGGCGCGGGCCTGGGCGGTGGACGAGTCCAACCGGCCGATGTTCCCGGTGGGACGCGGCCTTGGCGGCGAGCGGCAACGCGAGATTTCCTACCGTTTCGGCGTCAACCTCATCATGCATGTGCTGACCGGCAACTATAAGTCCGACCAGGTCCATGTGCCGGCGCTCCTCGAAAGGCTCGGCCAATGACGGGGCAGGTGATCTTCGACCCCCTCGTCCCCTGGCCGGTGCTCTGGACGCTCGGTGCCCTGGCACTCGCCTTCGTGATCTTCGCCCTATGGCGGCGATTTGCCGGCTGGTGGCTCAGGGCGCTCGCCGCGGCGGCACTCCTGGCCGCCGTCGCCCAGCCCTCGCTGCAACGCGAGGAGCGGCGGCCGCTCTCGGACATCGTCCTTCTCGTCATCGACGAAAGCGCGAGCCAGAAGATCGCCGACCGCCCCGACCAGACCGCCGCCGCCGTGGCCCGGATAGAGGCGGAGGTGGCCGCGCTGCCGAACACCGAGCTGCGCAAGATCACGGTGGAGGACGGCGCGAAGGACGCGGGCACCCTTGCCATGACGGTACTGTCGCAGGCGCTGGCCGAAGAACCGCGCGCGCGCGTCGCCGGGGCGATCCTCGTCAGCGACGGGCAGGTCCACGACCTCGGCCTCGCGCCGGCGCTGCCGGCGCCGCTCAACGTCCTCCTGACCGGGCACGCCGCCGACTGGGACCGGCGCCTCATGGTCACGACCGCGCCGGCGTTCGGCATCATCGGAGAGCCCATGACCCTCGCGCTCCGCATCGAGGAGCAGGGCGAGATGCCGGCCGCTGAGGCCGGGCGGCGGGTCAACCTCGCCATCTCGATCGACGGCGCGGAGCCGGAAACCCATGTCGTCCCGGTCGGCCAGGACCTCGAACTGCCGCTCACCCTCGATCATGGCGGACAGAACGTCGTCCAGCTGACCGTGGAGACGGCCGAGGGCGAGCTGACGGACCGCAACAACGTGGCCATCCTGCAGATCAACGGTGTGCGGGACCGGTTGCGCGTGCTCCTGGTCTCGGGCGAGCCCTACGCCGGCGAACGCACCTGGCGGAACCTGCTCAAGTCCGACAGCGCGGTGGACCTCGTCCATTTCACCATCCTCCGCCCGCCGGACAAGCAGGACGGCGTGCCGGTGTCGGAACTCTCGCTCATCGCCTTTCCGACGCGGGAGCTTTTCGTTGAGAAGATCGAGGAATTCGACCTCATCATCTTCGACCGCTATCGGCTGAGGGGCATCCTGCCGGCGGCCTACCTCGAGAACATCCGCGACTATGTGCTCGGCGGCGGGGCGGTTCTCGTCTCCGCCGGACCGGACTTCGCTTCGGCCGAGAGTCTCTATCATTCCGGGCTCGGCGAGGTCTTGCCGGCGCGACCGACCGCGCGGGTGGTCGAGGGAGCGTTCCTGCCGCGGGTCTCGAAACTCGGGGCGCGGCACCCCGTGACCGAGGGGCTGGAGGAATTCTCGCCGGACGGCGCCGCGGCGGGCGAGCCCGGCGCGCCGAAATGGGGCCGCTGGACCCGGTACGTGGAACTTGCCGAGGCGGCGGGGCAGGTGGTCATGGAAGGCCCCGACAAGGCGCCGCTCCTGGTCCTCAACCGCGCGGGCGAAGGCCGCGTGGCGCTTCTCGCCTCCGACCAGGCGTGGCTCTGGGCGCGGGGGTTCGAGGGCGGCGGGCCGCAACTCGAGCTGCTCCGCCGCCTCGCCCACTGGATGATGAAGGAGCCCGACCTTGAAGAGGAATCGCTGACCGCCACGGCGGAGGGCAATGTCCTCACGATCACTCGCCGGACGCTTGGCGAGGGCGGGCGCGAGGTGACGGTGACGGCGCCCGACGGCACCTCCACCCAGCTTGCCCTGAGGGAGCTGGGGCCCGGCCGCCACGAGGCGACCTATGCCGCCCCCGCGCTCGGCCTCTACCGCCTGTCGGACGGAGACCTGGAACGGGTCACCGCGATCGGCCCCGCCAGCCCGCGCGAGTTCGAGGCGGCGATTGCCTCGACCGTGCCGCTGGAACCGGTCGTCGGGCCGACGAATGGCGGCTTCACCCGGATCGAGGACGGACTGCCCGATGTGCGCGCGGTGCGCGAGGGGCGCCCGGCAACGGGGCGGGGATGGATTGGCATCACGCCGCGCAATGCCTATCAGACAACCGATATCCGGACCGCGGCCCTGCTTCCGCCCTGGGCGTTCCTGCTGATCGCGGCGGGGCTGACGCTGGCGGCTTGGCTGCGCGAGGGGCGCCGGTAGACGGTGTTGTGCGGAAGCAGGCGCGCCGCCCGGTCACACCTTGGCCCCCTGCGCCCCAGACCCATGCCCCAAGAACGAAGCGACGGCGCGGACCCGGGCCCGCGCCGTCTTTCTATCCGTCCGGCCGGGCCTCAGAGGGGCACGTTGTCCCAGAGGGCCTCGGCATCGTTGCAGAGCGTCAGGAGCCGGAGCTGCGCGCGGCGCTTCTCGGGTGTGGTCCGATCGGTTGCCGTTTCGCCGAAGGTCTGGCGCAGCTTGCCCTTCAACTCTTCCGCGCGATCCGGGTTCGCGAGCAGGTCATCAACAAACAGGTCAATCTCGTCACGACGTTGCGGCTGGCTCATCACATCCTCCCAGGGCGCTTCGCGCGTCTTTGAGCACGCAAATGTGGCGGTGACGTAACGGTAGCACGAGAAAAGCGATTCTCGCCACGGTGGAACACGGACAAAACCGCGCAACTGGGTCCGACGGCGGCAAGATGCCGAAAGTCGCGAAGTCAGCGGCGGAGATCCAATCGGATTGGCGACGCGACCCAGCCGTCGAGGGTGCAGCGCGGCCGAATCAGGACATGATCCACGTCCTCGTCGATGGCGATGCCGGAGAGACTGCGGGTGAAGGGCTGCTCGTCGACATGGGGGTGGGTGAGTTCGCGGTAGCCCAGCCGTGTGCCATCGGGAGCGAACACTTCCCAGCCGCTGGCATAGTGGTCCCATCCGCTGTCGGGGTGACGCAGGGTGACGGAGATCGTCCAGACGCCCGGGCCCGGAACCGCGGTGGCCGCGAGGACCTCCGGCGGGTCCGCCGCGGCGGGCGCGGCGAGGGCGAGGCTGAAGGCGAATGCGATGCGGAGCATTTTTTCACCATGCCATGTCCGGCCCGGTCCGGCGATCACTTTGGCGTGCCGTCCATCAGCACCCGACGCGAGATCGAGGCGAATTCGCGCCGCCAGAGTACGGCGAGCGTGACGGTGGTCGCCGCCGCAAGCGCGATCGGGCCAAGCATCCAGGCGAGCGCCGCCAGCGCGAAATAGACGGCCCGCAGGCCCCGGTTGAAGCTCCGCGCCGCCGAGATGTTGATCTGGGCGGCCTGCTCGGCACGAAGATAGGCGAACGGATCGTCCGCCTCGTTCGGCACGGCCGCCATGACGATGGCGCAGTAGCCGAAGAGCCGGTGCGCCCAGAGGAACTTGAGGAATGCATTGGTGAGAAAGAGAAGGATGACGATGATCTTCGCCTCGAGGACCGCGGCCGGTGCTGAGGCAAGTGTCAGGTCCTCGGCGAGGCCGAGGAGGCGCTCGGTATTGCCGATGAGCGCCACGCCGCCCCCGATGGCGATCATCGTTGCCGAGGCGAGGAAGCTCGTGCCCTGACGGAGGCTGTCCATCACCGAGGCGTCGAAGATCCGCGGCTGGCGGGTGACGAACTGGCGCATCCACTCGCGCCGGTAGCCGGTCATCAGTGCCGCGACGGAAGGCCGGCCTCGGGGCGGGTGCTCGACCAGGACGCCGAAGACGAGCCAGCCGAGAACGAGAAAGCCGAACGCGGCCAGGTCGGCGGTGGTCATGTGGCCGGTGGCGATGAGGTCTGTCATGGGCCGGAGCCTAGCGCGGCTTTCGCGCCGAGGGAATCCGCCGTCGCTGACTTCGCTCCGGAGTCGCACAGGACTTGCTACGATCTCTGGCGGAAGCAGCCCCGGAGGCACCAGATGACCGGAACGAAACGACCCGACTGCATCGCTCACTGGCGCGAAATCGAGGGTGCGGACGACGCGCACTACGAGGGGGATGACGAGCTTCTCGGCATTGGTACGGCATTCGGTCGGCACTTCGGCCTTGCCCGGATCGGCATCCACCACGAAAGGCTCCCGCCCGGCCGCCGGACCTCCTATCCCCACGCCGAGAGCGCCGAGGAGGAGTTCGTCTATGTCATTGCCGGTACGCCGGACGTCTGGCTCGACGGCCGCCTCCACCGGCTCGGCCCCGGCGATGCGGTCGGGTTCCCGGCCGGCACGGGGCAGTGCCACAGCTTCCTCAACAACAGCAACGCCGAGGTGCGCCTTCTCGTCGTGGGAGAGCGGCCGAAGCCCGAGAACCGCATCTTCTACCCCCGCAACCCGGAACAGAGGGCGCTGCGCGACGACTGGTGGGAGGACGTGCCGGAACGTCCGATGGGCGACCACGACGGGTTGACGGACGGGCTGCGCGCGCGGCGGGCGGGCCGGCGACCCGCCCGCTGAGGCCGATCAGCGCGCCAGGCTCTGCGCGAGCCGCATCAACGTCACCGCCTCGGCCCGGTAGCCGAAGGGATCCTCGCCCTTCGCCCCGGCGGCGAGCGTGATGGCTTCGGCCCAGCCCCAGTCCCCGAGGTATTTCGGTTCGCCCAGAAGCTGGCCCATGCCGGCGATGGCGGCGGCGAAGCGGGCGTCGGCATCGGCCTCTCCCGGTGTGGCGGGGATCGGCGTTTCGATCAGTCGCGATGTCGCCTCCCCCGGCGCCTTGTAGCGAAGCTTCAGATAGCCGAGTTCCGCTGCGTCGGCCGCTGCCGGCGCCTCGCCGTAGCGCAGGGGATCGGAGAGCCGCGCGGCCGAGCCGACGGGCGTGATCTCGTAGAGCGCCGTCACCTGATGGCCCGCGCCGATCTCGCCCGCGTCCACCCGGTCGTTGTTGAAGTCCTCGCGCGCGAGCGCCCGGGTCTCGTATCCGATCAGCCGATATTCGGCGACCGCGGCGGGGTTGAACTCCACCTGCACCTTCACGTCGTTGGCGATGGGGAAGAGCGCACCGGTCAACTGGTCCACGAGCACCTTCTGCGCCTCGGCGGCTGTGTCGATATAGGCTGCGGTGCCATTGCCGTTCTGCGCCAGCGCCTGCATCGTCGCATCGTCCAGGTTGCCCCGCCCGAAGCCGAGGACGGAGAGATAGATGCCGCTCTCGCGCTTCCCGGCAATGAAATCCTTCAGCCCCTCGGGGTCCGAGAGTCCGACGTTGAAATCGCCGTCCGTGGCCAGCAGGACCCGGCTGACCCGCCCCTCGCCGCCCATGTCCTCGGCGACCCGATAGGCCTGGGCCAGCCCCTCCTGCCCGGCGGTCGACCCCCCTGCTTCCAGCCGGTCGAGGGCACCGAGGATCGCGTTCCGATCGCTGGCCGCTGTGGGCTCCAGCACCAGGCCGGCGGACCCCGCATAGGTGGCGATTGCCACCCGGTCCTCTGGCCGCAGCTGACCGAGCAGGAGCCGGAAGGACTGCTTCAGGAGCGGCAGCTTGTTTGCATCCTCCATCGAGCCCGAAGTGTCGATGAGGAACACGAGGTTGAGTGGCGGGCGGTCCGCGACAGCCGGCATCCGGCCCTGCAGGCCGATCCGCAGAAGCTGAGTTCCTGCGTTCCACGGAGTCGGGAGGAGGCTGACCGAGGCGCGGAAGGGCGCCTCACCGGCCGTGGGTGCGGGGTAGTCGTAGGGGAAGTAGTTCACCATCTCCTCGATCCGCACCGCTTCCTTGGGCGGCAGCGCGCCTGCGGCGAGGGACGAGCGCAGGACCGACCACGATGCCGTGTCGGTGTCGACCGAGAAGGTGGAGACGGGCGCCTCCGCCGCGATCTTCAGCGGGTTCGCGGCGGCGTTTGCGAATGCTTCGGTGTCGGGCGCGGGTGCGATGTATGTGGCCTCCGGTGCGACAATGCCCAAAGCTCCGGCCACGTCGTTGGCCATGCTGTCGGTTAGGGCACCCGCCTTCTGCCGCGCCTGCGCGACGGACGGTGCCGGTTCGGCCACCGAGGCTTCGGCGCCCGGAGCCCCGGTCGGCGCGGCCTGCAGCGCGGCCGAGGCTTCGGGTACGGAGGGGGGCGCAGGCGCGGGCACCGCGTCGGCCTCCGTCTCGCCTTCGGCCTTGCGAAGCTCGGTGAGGGGTGCCTCGGCCGGCGCGACGGGAAGGTTCGCGGGCTTTTCCGCGACGGCCTCGGGCCGTGGCGCAGGCAGGTCCGGGGCCCGTCTAAGCTCGGGATAGAGCGCCAGCGCGAGGCCGATCACGGCGACGGAGGCAGTGGCGGCGAGCGCGGCGCGGGGGGAAAGGTGGGCAAGCATCCGGCGAACTCCTGTCAGGAACCCCGCCCCTTCCGGGCGGTCTGACATGGGACGCGCGGCTGCCGCGGATTCTTGGTGCCGGTCGAAGGTTTCCATTGCACGCCGCAACGCGGCCGCCTTCGCCCCCGGGTCCGGCGCGGGGGGCGCGGCCTTCAGGCCGTCGCGGAGCCGGTCGAGTTCATCGCTCATAGCATCCCCTCCGCCCGCGCCATCTCGCGCAGGCGTTTCTTCACCTCGCTCATGCGCCACGCCACGGTGCCTTCGGAGACGCCCAAAACCTCCGCCGCGTCCCTCTGGCTCAGGTCTTCCCCGAGGGTCAGCGCGACGGTGTCCCGGAGTTCCGGCGACAGCCGCGTCATCGCTGTGGTCAGCCAGTCCTGAGCCGCGGCCGCCTCGGCGATCCCGGCCCGCCGGTTCACCTCCCAGTCCCCCCAGCCGTCCGCAGCCCTGGCGCGGGTGGCTGCGCGGCGGCGGCGGTCATGGGCGGCGTTGACCGTGACGCGGTAGACCCAGGTGGTGAAGCGCGCCTCGCCCCGCCAGGACCCGAGCTTTGCGGGAAGGGCGAGGCAGATGTCCTGGGTGAGGTCCTCGGCCTCGGCACGGGTGCCGGTGAGCCGGAACGAGAGCCCGAATATGCGCTCGTAATGCCGCTCGAGAAGCACCGCGAAGGCGTCGCGGTCTCCTCCTGCGGCGGCACTGGCCAGAGCCTCGTCCGGGGTTTGCATGCGCATGACGAAACTCTGACGCGAGCCGGGGGTCAATCCTTGGGCGATGATCAAATGAGGGGGCCCAGGCCCCCTCCGGCGTCCGTGGGATCAGCCGAGGATCGCGTCATAGAACTCGTGCGCGCCACCCATCGAGTCGAGTTGCGCGGTGCCGGTGGAATCGCCGGCGATGGCCATGATCGCGCGATAGGTCATCGGACCGAAGGCGCCGTCGAGGCCGCCGTGGTAGTAACCCGCGTTGGCCAGCCGCGACTGGATCGCCCGGCGCTGGGTGGGGCTGTAGCTGTTGAATGCCCGGGCGGCGGGTGTGGCATAGATGCCCGACGGCGCCGAAGGCTGGTAGCGCGGCGTCCCGTAGGAATCCTGGTAGCGCGTCTCGGAGCGTTCCTGGTAACGCGGCTGGTAGTAGCCCGGCCCAGCCTGGATCGGTGCGCGGGCGACGGGCGCGGCCTGCCGGCGCTTGTTCTCGTTCATGATGAGCGTGCCGATCACGCCGGCGGCGACAATCGCGGCCAGCGCGTTCTGTTCCTTTTCGCCCCAGGCAAAGGCAGGGGCCGGCATGGCAAGGCCGAGTGAGAGGGCGGCAATGGCGGCGGTGGCAGTCTTGCGGACGTTGGGCAGCATGTCGTGTCCCCGTGTTGCGGTGGGTCGATGCCCGCAACATGCGATAGGACCGTTCGCTAGGCAAAATCGGTGGCGCGCTAGGCGATAACATCCGCCTCGACGGCGGGCCAGCCGCCGGGCCCGGTCTCGGACGGCGCGGCGCCGGCGGCCGCGAAGAACTTCCCGGGAAGAACGATGCGCCAGCGCACGCCCGACCGGTCGAAGCGGTAATCGGCCGAGGTTTCCAGGAGCGTTCCCGACAGGTTGGTCAGGAGGGTGTGGCCGAAGCCGCGTCCGGCGGGTGCCGCGTCGAACGCGGGTCCGTCCTCCTGCCATTCGAAGGCGAGTCCCACCCCGTCGGGGCCATCCTCCAGCGCCCATGCGATGCGCACGCGGCCCTCGTCGGTGGCAAGCGCGCCGTGCTTCAGCGCGTTGGTCCCGAGCTCGTGCAGGGCCATGCCGATGACCTTGACCGCCTGCGGCCGGATGTCGATCTCCGGCCCCGCGATCTCGATCCGGTCGCTTCCGGCAATATCGAAGAGCGCGGTCTGAGACCGGACCAGCGCGGCGAGAGGCACAGCCGTCCAGTTTCCCGCGGTCAGGAAGTCCGTCGAGGTGGCGAGCGACTTAATGCGCTCGCCGAAGCGGAGGTTGAAATCCTCGAGACTCGTGCTCGCGGCCGCCGTGCGCCGGTGCAGCGCCGCGATCACGGTCAGCATGTTCTTCGAGCGATGCACGATCTCTTCCGCAACCATGCGGCGCGACTGCTCGTGGCGGCGCCATTCGGTAATGTCGCGGTGGATGTTCGAGACGGCGACGAGTTGTCCGGCCGCATCGAAAACCGGCGCCGCACTGACCCAGATCTGGCGCTCCCGGCCCGACTTGGTGCGGCGCACCACCTCGAAACTCTTGAGTGCGCCCGAAACGATCTCGTCGCGGTATTCGCCGATCCGCTTCGGCCAGCCAGCGGGATAGATGATCTCGAGCGACCGGCCGATCACCTCCTCGGCCCGGTACCCGTAGAGCCGTTCTGCCGCCGGGTTCCAGGTCATGATGTTGCCGTCGAGGTCGTAGCTGAGGATCGCGTCGTTCGAGGAGGCCACGAGTGCCGAGAAGAGCGCGGCGTTGACCCGTGCCGCGCGGGCCTGCATGCCGTCGAGCGCCCGGCGGGTCACGTTGCGGTGGGCGACCACGGCAAGGGGCCCCTTGGGGTCATCGAGGCGCCTGGCAAGAAGCTCGAACCAGCGCCGCTCGGTCGGGCTGTGGCAGGGGTATTCGTGGCGGAACTCCACGCCTTCCCGGATCACCCGACGAAGGCCATGAGCCACCGCAATCGAATCCTCGCTCTCGGCGGGGCAGACGTCGAAGTAGTTACGCCCGACATACCCGTCGGGTTCGCCGCCGTTGTCCGAACTGAACTGTCGCCAGGCCGCATTGGCGGCGACGATGACCCCCTGGCTGTCGACGATGGCGATCTGGTCTTCCAGGCTGTCGAACACCTGCCGGAAGTCACCGAAAGCGGCGGCCATTGTGACGCGACCCCTGCATGAAACGGCCCCGCAATGGGCTGCGGGGCCAGCGCTCGGCAGGACGATAGCGGCGGCCGGAACACCCGTAAAGCGCGATCAGACCGACAGACAGATATACTTCATCTCCAGATAGTCCTCGACCCCGTGGTGGCTGCCTTCGCGGCCAAGGCCGGACTGCTTCACGCCGCCGAAGGGCGCGACCTCGGTCGAGATGAGGCCGGTGTTCACGCCCACCATCCCGTATTCCAGCCCCTCCTGGACGCGGGTGATGCGTCCGATGTCGCGCGCGTAGAAGTAGGAGGCAAGGCCGAAGATCGTGTTGTTGGCAAGCCGGATGACCTCCTCCTCGGTCTCGAACTTGAAGAGCGGAGCGAGGGGGCCGAAGGTTTCCTCGGTCGAGACCTTCATCTCGGAGGTGATGCCGGTGACGACCGTGGGCTCGAAGAACGTGCCGCCGAGCGCGTGGCGCTTGCCGCCGGTGACGATGTGCCCGCCACCGGCGAGCGCGTCGGCAATGTGTTCCTCGACCTTCTCGACGGCGGCCTCGTTTATCAGCGGGCCGGTGGTCACGCCGTCCTTCAGCCCGTCCCCGACATTGAGCTTCCGGACCGCCGCGGCGAGCTTCTCCGCGAAGGCGTCATAGACGCCGGCCTGGACATAGATGCGGTTCGCGCAGACGCAGGTCTGGCCGTTGTTGCGGAACTTGGAGATCATCGCGCCCTCGACAGCGGCGTCGAGATCGGCGTCGTCGAAGACGATGAAGGGCGCGTTGCCGCCAAGCTCCATCGAGCATTTCATCACCTGATCCGCCGCCTGGCGCAAGAGGATACGGCCGACCTCGGTCGAGCCGGTGAAGGTGAGTTTCCGCACGATCGGGTTTTCGCAGAATTCCTTGCCGATGGCGGAGGACTTCGTCGAGGTGACGACCGAGAAGAGGCCGGCCGGTACGCCCGCGCGTTCGGCCAGAAGGGCCATGGCGAGCGCCGAGAGCGGCGTTTCGGCCGCAGGCCGCGCGACAAAGCCGCAGCCCACGGCCAACGCCGGCGCCACCTTCCGCGCGATCATCGCGTTGGGGAAGTTCCACGGCGTGATCGACGCCGCGACCCCGATCGGCTGCTTGATAACGGTGATGCGCTTGTCGCGCTGGTGGCCGGGGATCGTCTCGCCGTAGATGCGCTTGGCTTCCTCGGCGAACCATTCGACGAAGGAAGCGCCGTAAAGCACCTCGCCCTTCGCCTCGGGCAGGGGCTTGCCCATCTCGGCCGTCAGGATCGCGCCGAGGTCGTCGGCGTTCTCGACCATAAGGTCAAACCACTTGCGCAGGACTGCGGAGCGTTCCTTGCCGGTGCGCGCCGCCCATTCGTGGCGCGCCTTGTCCGCCGCCTCGATGGCGCGCGCGGTTTCGGCGCGGCCCAAGTCCGGCACGGTGCAGATCACGTCGCCGCGCGCGGGGTTGGTCACCGGGAAGGTGGCGCCGTCGTCGGCGTTGACCCATTGCCCGGCGACATAGGCCTGCGTTACCAAAAGCGATGGATCCTTCAGCCGGGACCTGAGGTCTGTGACGGAATCGAGCATGGGAACCCCCTCGTGTTTCATAATTTGATCAAATGCCCGAAGCGCGACTCGTTGTCCAGCCGGGCGGCTGACCGGGATTGCGCCCATGAGATATGACGATGCCTACCGGAATGCAAAATACATTCAGGGTGGCGATGCGTTCCCGCTGCGCTGGGCGGCGGCCTCGGAGGCGTTTCGCGCCGCGCTTGGGGTCCGGGCGCGGCTGGGCCTGCGCTACGGTCCTGCACCGGCGGAATGGTTCGACCTCTTCCTGCCCGGGGCGGCGTCCCAAGGGCTCATGGTCTTCGTCCACGGTGGCTACTGGATGGCCTTTGGCCCGCGCGACTTCTCGCACCTCGCGGCGGGCGCGCTCGACCGGAGTTGGGCGGTGGCGATGCCCGCCTACACGCTTGCGCCCGCGGCGCGGATCGGCGGCATGACCCGCCAGATCGCGGCGGCGGTGGCGGCGGCGGCCGAGGAGGTGGCGGGGCCGATGGTCTTGACCGGCCACTCTGCCGGCGGCCACCTCTCCGCCCGGCTGGCCTGCGCGGATGCGGCCATGCCCGGCACGGTGCTCTGCCGCCTCGCGCGCATCGTCCCGATCTCGCCCCTCGCGGACCTCCGTCCGCTGCGCGAGACCGAGATGAATGCGACACTCGCGCTCGACACGGCCGAGGCGCGGGCCGAAAGCCCCGCGCTCCTGCCGCGCCGGCCTGGCTTGCCTGTCCACGTCTGGGTGGGCGGGGATGAACGGCCCGCCTTCCTCGACCAGGCGAGACGGCTCGGAAATGCCTGGGCCTGTCCGGTGACGGTGGAGCCGGGGCGGCACCATTTCGACGTGATCGAGGGGCTGGAAGCGCCGGAAAGCCCGCTCGTGGAGGCGCTTCTCGGCTGAAAGTCACGCAAGGCGGCCAAGCGGGATGAATTCGGGGCTGCCTTCGGTCAGGGGCGCGCCGGTCCAGTCGCCCATCCAGCGGTCCACCCGGAGCCCGGCCGCGGAAATCGCGCCCGCAAGGGCGTCGAACGCCGGAAACGCGATCCGAGAGGTGCCACCAAGGTGCCGGCCGTCGGCTTCGACCCGGTAGTGGGTCTCGTAGGTGACGACGCCGGAAGCCTCGTCCCAGGCGGCATCGTCCCATGCGGCGACAGGGCCGAGGACCGGGTCGTCGATCCGGCGCAACGACGGGCCGGGTCTCCAGTCCTCCCATTCCCGCACGGCGGGGTTCCGGCTGTCGAAGACGAAGCGGCCACCGGGCGCAAGGTGGAGGGCGATCGTCGCAAGGCCGGCGGCGCGGTCCCCGGGCGAAAGCAGCGTCTGGAACGCGTGGCCCGTCATCACGATCAGGTCGAAACGCTCGCCCAGACGCAGCGACCGGGCGTCCGCCTCGACCCAGCGCACCTCTTCCGCCCCGGGCTTGGCTCGCGCGAGATCGAGCATCGCGCCCGCCGGATCGACTGCCGTTACCGCCGCGCCATGCTCGGAGACGATGCGGATCGCAAGCTCCCCGGTGCCGCAGCCGAGGTCGAGCACCCGGCGCCGGCCGGCCGCTAAGCCGAGGCAGAAGGCCCGGTCCGCCGTCCATCCGTTGTCGCGGTCGTAGAACCGTGCCAGCGCCGGGTCCGCATAGAGCCGGTCCTCAGCCATCCCCGAACCGCGTGCGCCAAGTGGGCATGAAGTCGCCCGGCCGCGCTGCCGCCTCGTAGACCGCGCGGGCGATGGCGCGGGCGAGACAGCATGCGGCCGCGTGACCGAGGACGAACGGATCGGCGACGGGATCGGGCAGGGACCTTGCCCCGGTCGCCGCCGCGAAGACGAGGTCGCCGTCGAAGGGCGTGTGCGAGGGCACGATGGCACGCGCCATTCCGTCATGGGCCGCCGTCGCCAGCCGCTGCGCCTCGGCCTGCGAGAGCCGCGCGTCCGTGGCGACGATGGCGATGGTCGTCGCCTCGCCGAGACGCTTGGCCGGCACGGGCTCCCCCGCCGCCGGGAAAGTGGCCGGCAGGCCGAGGCCCCCGAACTCACCGTCAAGCTCCCAGGGGGCCGCCCAGAACTCGCGCCCACCGCCGACCGTGACCGAGCCGAGTGCGTTGACCGCGACGAGCGCACCCACCGTCAGCCCGTTCGCCAGCACCGCAGATGCCGATCCGAGCCCGCCCTTCAGTCCATGTGTCGCGGCCCCGGTGCCGGCCCCGGCGGTGCCGAGCGCGAAGTCCTCGCCAGCCGCCGCAAGCGCCGTGCGGCCGAGCCGTCGATAGGGGTTCTCCACCCAGTCCTTCGCGCCGCCGTTCAAGAGGTCGAAGAGGATCGCCGCCGGCACGATCGGCACCCGCTGGTCGCCCACCGCGAAGCCTCGCCCTGCCGCCCGGAGCGAATCGGCGACACCGGAGGCCGCGTCCAGCCCGAGCGCGGAACCCCCCGAGAGGACCAGCGCATCGACCTCCTGGACCAGCCGGTCGGGGGCGAGCAGGTCTGTCTCCCGCGTCCCCGGCGCACCACCCATCACGTGGACGGCGGCGGTGAAGGGCCGCTCTCCCGCCAGCACCGTGACGCCGGTCCTGACGCGATGGTCCTCGGCATTGCCGACCCTGAGGCCCGCGACATCGGTGATCAGGTTTCTCGGTCCCGGCCGCATCTGTCATCCTTCTGCGTTGCGGAAACACCTCGGGGGCCGGGGGGCTGGCCCCGGCTCGCCTTCATATGCAGCGCCCGCCATCCACCTCGAGCGCGACCCCGGTGATCATCGACGCCTCGTCCGAGCAGAGGAAGCAGGCGGCATTGCCCATGTCCTCGGGCGTGGAGAAGCGGCCGATGGGGATCGTGGCGAGGAACTTCGCCCGCATCTCCGGCGTATCCTCGCCCATGAAGCTCTTCAAGAGCGGCGTCTCGCCGGCAACCGGGCAGATCGCGTTCACGCGGATGCCCGCGGGCGCGAGTTCCACCGCCATCGCCTTCGTCGCGGTGATCATCCAGCCCTTGGACGCATTGTACCAGTTGAGCCGTGGGCGGGGGGAAAGGCCGGCGGTCGAGGCGACGTTGAGGATCGCGCCGCTTCCGGCCCGCTTCATCATCGGCACGAGAGCCCGCGCGGTCAGGTAGACCGACTTGCAGTTGACCGCGAGGACCCGGTCGAAATCGGCCTCGCTTACGTCCTCGAGGGGCGCGGGCAGGTGCGTCACTCCGGCGTTGTTCACCAGGATGTCGATGCTGCCGAAGGCCGCCGCCGCCTCGGCCGCCATCCGGGCGATGCTCTCGCCGCTGGCGACGTCCACCTGCTGCGCGATGCCGCCGATCCCGGCCGCCACCTCTTTCGCGGCCGACTCGTTGATGTCCGCCAGCATCACCCGCGCGCCCTCGGCCGCGAACTTCCGCGCGATGCCGGCGCCAAAACCCGATCCCGCACCGGTGACGACGGCGGACTTGTCCCTGAGCCGCATCGGTCCTCCCTAGCCGTGCCGCGCCGCGACGGTCTTGAGGACGGAGAAGCCGTAGAGCGCCTCGAAGCCCTTTTCCCGTCCGTGGCCGGACCTGCCGACGCCGCCGAAGGGTAGCTCCACGCCCCCGCCCGCGCCGTAGTTGTTAAGGAAAACCTGCCCCGCGCGGAGCCTCTTCGCAAGCCGCATCTGGCGCGCGCCGCTGTCCGTCCAGACCGAGGCAACGAGACCGTACTGGGTGCCGTTGGCGATCGCCACCGCCTCGTCCTCGTCCGCGAACGGGATGACCACCTGCGCCGGGCCGAAGATCTCGTCCTGTGCCAGCGGATGATCGGGGGCGGGGCCGGCGACGAGCATGGGCGCAACGTAGTGGCCGCCGGCCGGCGCGTCCGCGACGATGCTGCCGCGCGCGGCCACGCTGGCTTCCGGCGCCGTGGCAAGGAACCCTTCCACCACGGCCTTCTGCCGCGCCGAGATCAGCGGCCCGAGCTCGAGGTCGGCCATCGCGGGCCCGACCCTCAGCGCGCGGTAGCGGTCCGCCATGCGCGCAACGACCTCGTCGTAGCGGCTGCGTTCGACGAGGATTCGCGACGAGGCCGAGCAGGTCTGGCCGGCATTCTGGATGCCGGCGTTCACGAGGAAGGGGAGAGCCGCGTCGAGGTCGGCGTCCGCGAAGACGACCTGCGGCGACTTGCCGCCGAGTTCCAGGGTGACCGGCACCACATTCGCGGCCGCCGCCGCCTGGATCATACGGCCCACCGCGACCGAGCCCGTGAAGCTGAGGTGATGGACCCCCGGATGCGAGGCAAGGGCCGAGCCCGCCTCCTCCCCCAGCCCCGTCACGACATTGAGCGCGCCCGGCGGCAGGCCGGCCTCCGTCGCGATCCGGGCGAAGGCGAGCGCGGTGAGCGAGGCCTCCTCGGCCGGCTTGAGGACGCAGGCGTTGCCCATGGCGAGGGCTGCCCCGACCGAACGGCCGACGATCTGCATCGGGTAGTTCCACGGCACGATGTGGCCGGTGACCCCGTGCGGTTCGCGCAGGGTGTAGACGGTGTAGCCGTCGAGGTAGGGGATCGTCTCGCCCATGACCTTGTCGGCCGCGCCGCCGTAGAATTCCATGTAGCGGGCAAGGGCGACCGCATCCGCCTTCGCCTGCTTCAGCGGCTTGCCTACGTCGGCAGCCTCCAGCCGGGCAAGGTCGTCGGCGCGGGCGAGCACCATCCGGCCGATCCGGGCAAGGATGCGGCCGCGCTCGGTGGCCGTCGTCCGCCCCCAATCGCCCCACCGCGCCGCGTCGGCGGCGGCGACGGCTGCGTCGATGTCTCCGGTTGTTCCCCGCCCGAGCGCGCCGATCCCCGCCCCCGTCGAGGGGTCCTCGATCGGCAGCGTCTGCGAGGCCGGGCGCCAGGTCCCGCCGATCAGCATTTCGGCCGGATCGAACCAGAGGCCCGGGATCTCAGTCGGCAGCGGCATGGGCTGGCTCCTTCCAGTCTTCGGGGATCGTGGGTGTCGCGGCGAGCAGCGCCTGCGTGTAGGGATCCCGGGGGTGGGCAAAGACCGCC
Source organism: Albidovulum sp. (assembly GCF_008933605.1). Lineage (GTDB taxonomy): Bacteria > Pseudomonadota > Alphaproteobacteria > Rhodobacterales > Rhodobacteraceae > Albidovulum. The sequence continues at coordinate 46,733 of NZ_WBUS01000002.1, read as the reverse complement.
TCGGTCGGCCCTTCCTCAACGATGCGGCCCTTCCGCATGACGAGCACACGGTCGGTGACCCGGCGCACGACAGAAAGGTCATGGCTGACGAAGAGATAGGCGAGCCCGTGGCTTTCCTGAAGCGCCGCGAGCAGGTCGAGGACCTGCGCCCGGACCCGGACGTCGAGCGCGGAGACCGCCTCGTCGAGCACGATGAGGTCGGGCCGGATGATCAACGCGCGGGCGATGGCGATGCGCTGGCGCTGGCCGCCGGAGAACTCGTGGATGTACTTGCCCATATCGGCGGCGGAAAGCCCGACCTCTTCCAGCGCCGCGGCCACGCGGTCTCGCGCGTCGCGCGGCGTGCCGGCCAGGTGGAAGGGTTCGGCCACAAGCCGTCCGACACGGTGGCGGGGGTTGAAGCTGCCATAGGGGTCCTGGAACACGGCCTGGATGCGCGCGCGGAGCGCGCGGGGCATCGTGTGACCCGCCGTCACCGCCTGTCCGGCGAGTCGGATCGCCCCCTCCTCGAGCGGGTCGAGGCCGAGGATCGCACGGGCCAGCGTGGACTTGCCGCAGCCGGATTCGCCCACCGGGCCGACGCTTTCGCCGGGACGGATGGCCAGGCTCACCCCGTCCACGGCCCGGAGCCGGCGATGCGGCGCAAAGGCCGAGGGCCGGGGAAGGAGATACTCGCGCACCGCATGCTCGACGGAAAGCAGCGATCCCGCGCGGGTCTGCGGGCGGCGGACCGGCCGGTGTTCGGACGCGGCGAAAAGACGGCGGGTGTAGTCATGTGCCCGGGTGCGGAAGAGCGTCTCGGTCGGGCCCGTTTCGACGATGCGTCCCGCCTTCATGACGGCGACGTGTCCCGCCATGCCCGCGACCACCGCGAGATCGTGGGTGATGAGCATAAGCGCCATGCCCTCGTCGCGGGTCAGGCCCTTCAGCAGGTCGAGGATCTGCGCCTGCGTCGTCACGTCGAGCGCGGTTGTCGGCTCGTCGGCGATGAGCAGCCGGGGGCGCAGCGCGATGGCCATGGCGATGGCGACGCGCTGGCGCTGGCCGCCCGACAACTCGTGCGGGTAAAGCGAAAGCGGGAAGCGGTCGTCGGGAAGGCCGACGCGCGCAAGCTTGTCGCGCGCGGCGTCCCGCGCCTCGGCCCGGCTTGCCGCACGGTGGACGAGAAGCGTCTCTGCGACCTGGTCGCCGATGGTCTTCATCGGGTTCAGCGCCGTCATCGGCTCCTGGAAGATCATGCCGATCTCCTTGCCCCGGATCCCGGCCAGCGCATGTTCGGACTGGGCGAGGAGATCCCGGCCGCCGAACTCCGCCCGGCCGGAGACCGAGGCGCCGTGCGGCAGGAGACCCATGAGCGCCAGTGCCATCATCGACTTGCCGGACCCGCTTTCGCCGACGAGGCCGAAGGTGCCGCCCTCAGCCAGATCGAGCGAGACGCCGGACAGGATCGGCGCGCCAAGGATCGAAACGGACAGGCCGCGGACGGAAAGGAGACTCATGCGGCGCGCCTTGAGCGAGGGTCGAGGTGATCCCGCAGCCCGTCGCCGAGGAGGTTGAGCCCGAGGACGGTCAGCACGATGGCAAGGCCGGGGAAGATCGCGACATGGGGGGCGAGCGTCACCATCGTCTGCGCCTCGGCCAGCATCCGTCCCCACGATGGCGTCGGAGGCTGCGCCCCGAGACCGACGTAGGAAAGCCCCGCTTCCGCGAGGATGCCCAGCGAGAACTGGATCGTTCCCTGGACGATCAGCAGGTTGAGGACGTTGGGCAGGATGTGTTCGATCGAGATGCGGACCCGCCCCTTGCCGGCGACTTCCGCCGCGCGGATGAAGTCGAGCGTCCAGAGGCTGAGCGCGCCGCCGCGTGTCACGCGGGCGAAGACGGGGATGTTGAAGATGCCAATGGCGATGATCGCGTTCGTCGCCGACGGCCCGAAGACCGCGGTGATGAGGATGGCGATGACGAGCGAGGGGAAGGCGAAGACGAGGTCGTTGCCGCGCATCACCACCTCGTCCGCAAGGCTCCCCCGCGTGGCGGCGGCGAGCAGTCCCAGCGGGACGCCCGCGCCGATGCCGATGCCCACCGCCACCAGGGCGACGGCGATGGAGGTCTTCGCCCCTGCCATCAGCAGCGAGGCGATGTCGCGGCCGAAGTGGTCGGTGCCGAGCCAGTGGGCGTCCGAGGGCGGCCGCAGCTTCTCGGCGATGGCGAGCGTGGCGGTATCGTAGGGCGTCCAGACCAGCGAGAGGAGCGCCGCCGCAAGCGCCGCGAGCGTCAGCGCGAGACCGAGCGCGAACGAGACCCTCATGCCCGCTTCCTCAGCCGGGGGTCGATTGCCGCATAGGCGAGATCGACGAGGAAGGTCATGAGGATCACCGCGAACACGAGGATCATCACCACGGATTCCACCACGATCAGGTCGCGCTGGGTGATCGCCTGGAAGATCAGCCGCCCGAGGCCCGGCAGATTGAAGACGTTCTCGATGATGATCGCGCCTGCAAGGAGAAAGGAGAACTGCATGCCCATGATCGTGAGGACCGGGATCATCGCGTTGCGCAAGGCATGGCGCAGCATCGTCTGGCCCACCGTAAGGCCCTTCGCGCGGGCGGTGCGGATATAGTCCTGCCCGAGCGTCTCGATCAGCGCCGACCGCAGGACGCGGGCAAGGATGGCGGCCTGTGGCAAGGCAAGCGCCACGGCCGGAAGTGTCAACGCCCTGATGCCCGCCAGCGGGTCGCCCCATCCCGGGAAGCCGCCGGCCGGGAAAAGCTGCCAGTGCAGTGCGAAGGCGAGGACGAGGAGCATGGCGAACCAGAAATTCGGCAGCGCGATGCCGATCTGCGTCGCCCCCATCACCGCCGCATCCGCCGATCGTCCCCGGCGCGCGGCGGCCAGGAGCCCCGCCGGGAAGGCGATCAGCACGGCCATCAGGAGGGCATAGAGGGCGAGCGGCAGCGAGACGGCGAGCCGCTGGGCCACGAGGTCCGCCACCGGTACCTTGTAGGTGTAGGACTGGCCGAAATCGCCCGTTGCCATGCCGGCGATCCAATGGAGGTAGCGAAGCGGCAGGGCTTCGTTCAGGCCGAGACGGTGGCGCAGCGCGGCCACCGTGTCCGCGCTCGCGTTCAGTCCGAGCATGTAGGAAGCCGGGTCGCCCGGAACGATCTCGATCACGGCGAAGATGACGAGGCTCGCCGCTACAAGGCTGAGGGCGAGCGAGACGAGACGTCCGAGGAGATAGCGCAGCATGCCGGGCCCCTTCCTGGCGCCGAGGCTAGGGCGAAGGGGCGCGGCGGTCCAGAGGGGGGGCGAACGCGGGGCAAGCTCGCCTCGACAAGGCCGCGACGGCGGAAACCGAACCCCGACCGCCGCCGCAGGTCGATCCCGGCGACGGCACCCTGGACCTCGGGCCGCAGCACCTCGCCGACGGCCACCGCCTTCGCGGCGATGACGAGCATCAGGGGGGCTGCCCTGGATGCCGGGGAAGATAGCGGCGTTGACCTTCCTGGCGATCTCCTCGTCGTGGGTCAGGATCATGCCGTCGCGCCGGCCGCGCAGGGTCTTGTGGGTGGTGGCGGTGGCGACATGGGCATGCGCGAAGGGCGAGGGGCAAAGCCCCGCCACGACCAGCCCGGCGAAATGTGCCATGCCCAAGAGCAGCGGGGTGCCGATGCCGTCGGCGATTTGGTCATCACCGGGCCCTGGGCCTCCATCACGGCGCGGATCACGATGGTCTCGGTGGCGATCGGCTCGATCTCGTGGGGCTGGCGGTCGAGCTCCTTTCAATCGCGCCGAAAAGCTCGGGGTCGCGGCTGGCGAGCGCTTCGGTGAAGGAACCGGCGTCGCCGTGCGGGGCGTTGATGGTCGGGTCCTTCGGTCAGCCGGTCCATCCCAGACCGGCGGCGATGCAGTTCATGGATTGCATGAGGGGGACGGTGGTCCTTGCCCCCGGTTCGCTCCGTGCCCGGCGGAGAAGCGCCACCTGAAGCCGGTTGATCCTGTCGAGCTGCGGTCGCAGCGCGTCGAATCTTTCGCGCATCATCGGAAAGCGGGCGCCAGGCGTCACGGAGTCGGTCAGCGCGGCGACCGCCGCGACCGAGGCGGCGTGTTCGTCGCGGATCCGGCCGAGGATCGTCTCGCGGATGCTGTGATCCGCGACAAGCTCGGCATAGAGCGCGGCGATCTCCATGTCGGTGAGCATCAGCGACTTCTCGACCTCGTCCACCATCAGGCGGAACAGCGGGTGACGGGTGAACATCCCGGCCAGCAGCCGGTCCGCGGCCGGCCCCCGCACCCGCCGGAAGGCCCGTATCGCGGACCCGAAGCCAAACCAGCCGGAGATCATGTGCCGGTTCTGCGACCACGCGAAGACCCAGGGAATGGCACGCAGGTCGGCGAGCGAGCGGGCACCGAACCGGCGGGCCGGACGCGACCCGATCCTGAGCATCGCCAGTTCCTCGACCGGGCTCGCCTGCTGGAAGTAGTCGATGAAACCGGGCTGCGCGAGAAGGGTGCAGTAGGCCGTTTGCGACAGGCCCGACAGCGCCTCCAGCGCGTCGACCTGTTCCGGGTCGGCCACCGGTTCGGCATGCACCGGTAGGTGGCCGAGCACGGAGGAGACGAGAAGCTCGAGCTGGTTCACCGCGGTGCCGCGGTTGGCGTATTTCGACGAGACGACCTCGCCCTGTTCGGTCACGCGCAGCCGCCCCTGAACGGTTCCCACCGGCTGAGCGGCGATGGCCCGGCCGGTTGGCGCGCCGCCGCGACTGACCGAACCTCCGCGGCCGTGGAAGAAGACCGGCCGCAGGCCGTGACGCGCCAGCGATTGCGTCATCCGCCGCTGCGCCTTGTTCAGCTCCCATGTTGAGCACAGGAAACCGCCGTCCTTGTTGCTGTCGGAATAGCCCAGCATGACTTCGACGGCGGCATCGCGGGTGCGGAGGCTGCGCTCCGCCAGTGGAACCTGCAGGAGGTCGTCGAAGACCTCGGGCGCGCGGCGCAGGTCCTCGATCGTCTCGAACAGGGGCACCACCCGAAGGTCGAGCTTCTCCGCGCCGAAGCCGGCGTAACGGGCGAGCAGGTAGACGCCGAGCAGGTCGTCCGCCGACCGCGTCATCGACAGGATGAACGGGCCGACGGCCTCGGGGTCGTCCGACAGGCGCGCCTCATGCATGACGCCGAGCAGGTCGAGAAGCTCGCGTGCCTCGCCGTCAAGCCGGCTCCGGTCGACATGGAGAAGGTCGGGCCGGCCCAGTTCCGCGCGCAGGCGGCGCGACCATCCGGACGAGCTGGGGGCCGGCGCCGGGCCGCCGAGGCCCCAGATGCGGGCGAGCACCGCGGTGGTCACGGTGGAGTTCTGGCGGATGTCGAGTGTCGCGGTGCGAAAGCCGAAGGTTTCGGCCTGCCAGCGCAGCGGCGCCAGGAACCGCAGGGCGAGCCGGTCGGCGCCGATGGCCAGGAGCGCCTCCTCCAGCGCCCGCAGGTCGGCGATGAAGTGGCCGACCGAGACATATCCGCCGGCACCATTGTCACGCATGGCGCGCAGCCGGTCGCCGATGGCAGTCAGGGCCTGGCGGAAGACCTCGCCCGGATGGCGCGCAGCAAGCGCCTCGGCGCGCGGGCTCCGGGCGATGATCGCCGCGACGCGCCCGGCCTCGGCCCGCGGAAGCGGCACGATCCTGGAGGTGATGCTGATCCGGGCCGCCGCCGCGTCGATGGCGTCGAGATAGCGGCCGAGGATGGCGCGGCGCGCGCGCGCCAACGCCTCGCGCGTCACCGCGGCCGTGACGTTGGGGTTGCCGTCGCGGTCGCCGCCAATCCAGGAATGGAAGCGAACGCAGGGTGTGGCCTCCACCCCCGCGCCGAAGCGGGACGTGCCGGCCGCGATGAAGCGTTCGAAAAGCTGGGGCACGGCGTCGAAGACGGCATCACGGAAGAACTGCAGGCCCCATTCGATCTCGTCCTGAAGGCTCGGACGTTCCAGCCGCAGCTCGCCGGTCATCCAGAGAAGATCGATCTCGCCTTCGATTTCGCAGAGGATGTCCTCCCGTTCGCGCGGCGTCCAGCGCTCGGTTTCCAGCGAGACGAGCAGCCGGTAGATGCGGCGGTGGATTTCCAGCACCGTCACCCGCTTGGCCTCGGTCGGATGGGCGGTGATCGTCGGGCCGACGGCAAGCTTGCGCGCAAGCGCCGCAAAATCCGCCTGAGTCATCTGGGGGTCGAACTCGGCCATGACGCGGGCGAAGCTGCCCTCGATGGCTTCCGGGCCCTCGGCGGCCTCCACCATGCGGCGGGCGCGCATGGCCGAGTTCTCCTCGATGATGCGCGCGAGCTGGAACCAGATGTTGGCCGCCTGTAGGCAGGGGATCGCGGCTTCCCCGGGCGGCAGCGACGCTGTGGCGTCCAGGACGAGGTCCAGCACCTGCGGGGCGCGCCGTTCGATGACCCGGCGCCAGAGCCGGCGCATCTCGCCGCGCAGCGCCATGCCATGGTCCCCGGCGCCGGTCCCCTGCAGCTCCGCCGGCTGCGAAACGGCGAGCACGGTTCAGGCGACCCGGTCGCGCGGTGCGCGGCCGCCGAAGAAGTCGGTCAGGTTCTCCAGCACGCGGAAGCCCATCGCCTCGCGCGTTTCGCGCGTGGCCGAGCCGAGATGCGGCAGCAGCACGACGTTGTCGGCGCCGAGAAGCTCTTCGGGAATTCGCGGTTCGCGCTCGAAGACGTCGAGACCGGCGCCGCCGATGGTGCCGAACCACAGCGCCTGCGCCAGTGCGTGTTCGTCCACGACCTCGCCGCGCGCGGTGTTGATGAGGAAGGCGCCGGGGCGCATGAGGTCGAGCCGGCGACTATTGATCAGGTGCCGATTGGCCTTGCCGCCGGGGCAGTGCAGCGAAACGAAATCGCACTGGGGCAAGAGCTCCTCCACCGTCGGAACCTGCACGGCGCTGTAACGCGCCAGCATTTCGGCCGGGACCGGAGAGCGGTTCTGCACGAGAATCTTCATGCCGAAGCCGAGATGCGCCCGCTGCGCCATCGCCTGCCCGATGCGGCCGAACCCGATGATGCCGAGCGTCGCGCCGGAAACCTTGGTGCCGATCATGTGCGTCGGTCGCCAGCCGGTCCAGCGGCCTTCGCGGAGTTCCCGCTCGCCCTCGCCGGCGCGGCGGGCGACCATGAGCAGGAGCGTCATCGCGATGTCGGCGGTGCATTCCGACAGGACGTCGGGCGTGTTGGTCACGGCGATGCCGCGCGCCTTTGCGGCCTCGGTGTCGATGTGCGAAAAGCCCACGCCGTAATTGGCCAGTATCCGCGTGCGCGGCGCGGCGTCGAAGACCGCCGCCGGAAGGCGGTCGGTGACGGTCGGCAGGATCGCGTCGTAGCGGCCCAGCGCCGCGCACAGGTCGGCCTCTGTCAGCGGCGCGTCGGAGGTGTTGAGGTCGAGGTCGAAGACCTCTTCCATCCGCCGCTCGACCGCCCGGGGCCACCGCCGCGTCACCAGGACCTTGGGTTTCGTCATCGCGTCCTCCCCTTCAGGCTGCCCGCTTGGCGAGTACCCGCGCCACCGTCTCGCCGATGACCGATGGATGCTCGGCCACCGTGACGCCCGCCGCGGTCAGGATCTCGACCTTCTCCGAGGCGCTTTCCCCGAAGGCCGAGATGATCGCGCCGGCGTGGCCCATGGTGCGGCCCTTGGGGGCGGTCAGGCCCGCTATATAGGCGATGACCGGCTTCGTCATGTGCTCATGGATATAGGCGGCGGCCTCGGCCTCCTGCGGCCCGCCGATCTCGCCGATCATGCAGACGACGCGGGTCTCGGGGTCGGTCTCGAAGCGTTCGAGGATGTCGCGGAAGGACGATCCGTTGATCGGGTCGCCGCCGATCCCGACCGAGGTCGAGACGCCGATGCCGCGGTCCTTCAGCTGCTGTGCCGCCTCGTAGCCGAGCGTGCCCGAGCGGCTGACGATGCCGACATTGCCGGCGAGGTAGATGTGGCCGGGCATGATGCCCAGAAGCGCCTTGCCGGGGCTGATCGTGCCGGCGCAGTTCGGCCCCGTGAGCACCATCCGGCGGTCGCGCGGATAGCGCAACATGTAGCGCTTCACCAGGATCATGTCCTGCGCCGGGATGCCGTCGGTGATGCAGACGCAGTAGCGGATGCCGGCGTCGGCCGCCTCCATGATGCTGTCCGCGGCGAAGGGCGGCGGCACGAAGACCAGGCTGGAATCGGCGCCGGTCGCGGCGACGGCCTCCTTCATCGTATTGAAGACCGGCACGCCGAAGACCGTTTCGCCGCCCTTGCCGGGCACCACGCCGGCGACGACATTGGTGCCGTAGTCGAGCATCTCCTTGGTGTGGAACTGCGCCATGCGGCCGGTGATGCCCTGCACCACGACGCGGCTGGATCGGTCGAGAAGGATGCTCATCAGATGGCCCTCATCCTGGTGTTCTGTTTGCGGTCGTTCTTCCACGCGGTCACGGCGCGCTCCGCCGCTTCCATCAGCGTGTTGGCGCGGATGATCGGCAGGCCGGACTTGGCGAGAATCTTCTGGCCTTCCTCGACGTTGGTGCCAGAGAGGCGCACGATCACCGGCACGTCCACCGGGTTCGCAGTCAGCGCCTGCACCACACCTTCCGCCACCCAGTCGCAGCGATTGATGCCGGCGAAGATGTTGACGAGGATCGCCTCGACGTTCTCGTCCGACATGACGAGACGGAAGGCCTTGGCCACCCGTTCCGGCGTGGCGCCGCCGCCGATGTCGAGGAAGTTGGCGGGCTCCCCCCCGGCCAGCTTGATCGTGTCCATCGTCGCCATGGCAAGGCCCGCGCCGTTGACGATGCAGCCGATGTTGCCGGTCAGGCCGATGTAGGCCAGCCCCCTGTCCGCCGCCCGGCTTTCGCGCGGGTCTTCCTGGCTCTTGTCGCGCAGTTCGGCGATCTGGGGGTGACGGAACAGCGCGTTGCCGTCGAAGGTCATCTTCGCATCGAGCGCAAGGATGCGGTTGTCGGCGGTGATCACCAGCGGGTTGATCTCCACCATGGTGGCGTCAAGGTCGCGGAAGGCGCGGTAGCAGCCCTGCAGGGTCCGCACCATCTGCGGGATGAGCGCGGCCGGGATCCCGAGCGAGAAGGCGATCTCGCGCGCCTGGAATTCCTGCAGACCCACGGCCGGTTCGACGGTCGACCGGACGATGGAGTCGGGCCTTTTGGCCGAGATTTCCTCGATCTCCATCCCGCCTTCCGAGGAGGCGACGATCATCACCCGCTGCGATGAACGGTCGAGCACCAGCCCGAGGTAGATCTCGCGGGTGAATTCGACGGCGCCCTCGACATAGACCCGGTAGATGCCCTTGCCCTCGGCTCCCGTCTGGTGCGTCACCAGCTTTCGGCCGAACATCTCGTTCGTGGCGTCCTGGATCTCGTGCTCGGACCGGCAGAGCTTGACGCCCCCGGCCTTGCCGCGGCCGCCGGCATGGACCTGCGCCTTCACGATCCAGCGGTTTCCTCCAAGTTCGCGGGCACGGTAGGCAGCCTGCTCGGGACTGTAGGCGAGCGCACCTGGCGGTACCGCAACGCCGAACTTCGCCAGGATTTCCTTGGCCTGGTATTCGTGAATGTCCATTCTCGCCTCCCTCGGCCCCGGCTCACTCGGCGGCCATTCTCGTCAGGTAGTGGCCGCGCAGCGCCTCTCGCGCGGCGGCAGTGTCGGCGCCCGCGCCCATCGCGTTCATCGCCGCGGCGAAGCGTTCGACGATGTCGGTGATGGCGGCCTCGCTGAGCTGGTTGAGGATGCCGATCCTGATCTGCACCGGCTCGGACAGGGTCGTCCAGATGCCGAAGCCCCGGGCGCGGCACATCTGCACAAGCTCCTTTTCGCGCCCCGCAAGCGCCGGCGGAAGGTTCAGCACGACAAGGCTCGTCATGTTGGAGGTGACGTTGCAGCCAAGCGCCTTCACCGCCTTCGTGAGAGCCGCTTCGTGCCAGGCATAGTCTCGCGCCTTCTGCGCCTTGCCGTGCTGCAGGTTGATCCTGAGCGCCTCGTGGAACGCGGCCACGGCGTAGCCGGAATGGGTGCGGTGATAGGTGCCCGCGGCGGCGTCCTTGCCGTCGAGAATGCCCCAGTGACGGGCCTCCAGGACGGGGTGGTGGACGTAGCTGTGGCAGCCGTTCGCCCGCAGATGCGCGATGTAGCGGTCGGTGAAGCTGACGGGCGCATAGGTGAGCGGCAGGCAGAGCACACCCTTCTGCGGGCAGGATGCCCAGCCCGCGACACCGGGATAGTCGTCGATATCAAAATCGGCGATGCCAAGCGAGGAGACCGCATCGACAAGTCCCATGACACCGTGCCGTTCGCAGGCGTCCGAGAAGGCGCGCAGGTCGTTGATCCGGCCCGAGCCGGTCTCCCAATGCGCCATGACCGCCCAGGTCGGCTTCCTGTCGGCCAGCGCCGTCTCGATCACATCGGCGGTCACGGACTGGCCGTGCGGCACGGTAATGACGGTGACGTTGGCGGGCCGCGGGTCGAGCGGGGCGGCGGCAAGGTCGGCGCGACCGGCCGCCTTCATCCGCACGGTAAGCGCGTCGATGCCGCTGAAGGTGCCGTTGACGAAGGCCACGACCGTGTCGCCCGGCAGGATCGCGCTGAAGAGACTGTCGAGCCCGCTCCAGCCGGTGCCGGCGACGCCGAAGGTATGGACGTTCCGCGTGCCCCAGACCCTGCGGAGCATCAGCTTGCATTCGATCATTCCGCGCAGAACGTCGGCCTGCATGTGGTCCGCAAGGCCGGCACTGGCGAAACTCGCCAGCACCCGCGCATCGGTGTTTCCGGGGCCTGGGCCCGCGGCGAGGGTTTCCGGGATCGTCAGTTGCGGGAAGATATCGGACTCGGTCATCGTGCAACCCTTGCTGGTCAAGAATCTCGCGCCTGGCCCCCACCGGACGGGGCCGGAATCGGGCCGGACGGCCGCCTGGGCAGGTGCCGCGACCGGCCCGGGTGCAGCGGAGAACCGGTCGCGGATCATACCGGAACCGGCTGTCCTGGCGCTGAGGAAAGCGGTTCTGGACACGGGTCGCAACACTCCTATATCCTGCTTTTGGAAATCTATTCTGGCGGGGAATATCCCACCCTAATGGGTGGTCTCGCCGCGATGCAGCGAAGTGTGACCCGCCAATTCGGGTAGGGAGGAGGAGAAATGGCCGCACCCGCACCGCGACCGAAGGAAGGCCCCGTCACGGTCATGGTCGCCGACGGCAATCCGCTGATGCTGACCGCCATGTCCGAGATTTTCGAACGGGATCCGCGGTTTTCGCTCGTCGCCACCTCGGCGACGGCCGAGGGCTTCCTGGGCGCCGCGATGCGGATGCCGGTGCTGATCGGCGTCATCGACTGGAACCTGCCGGCCCTCGGCGGGGCGCGGCTGATCGACGTCCTGCGCGCCCAGCCAAGCGCCCCGCGGCTGGTGGTCTATGCCGACGACACCGGCGATACGGCGCGCAAGGCGATGGCGGCGGGTGCTGCGGGCTTCACCGCAAGGTCCGAATCGGTCGAGCGTCTGCTTGAGACCTGCCTTGCGGTGGCGAATGGGCAGATGGCGTTTCCCTTCCTGGACGTGCGCAGCCTGAGGCAGGATCCGATCGAGCAGCTGTCGAGGCGCGAGCGCACGCTCTTGGAGGCGCTGTCGAAGGGTCTGACGAACCGCGAACTGGCGCGCGAGCTCGGGATCAGCACCAACACGGTGAAGTTCCACCTGTCGAACCTCTTCGAGAAACTGTCGGTCAAGAACCGCGCGCAAGCCATCGCCTTCTTCTACGCGAGCCGGGCCATGCGCGGAGAACCCTGACACCGGCGGCAGGCGAAGGCGAATTGGCACTTGACGGGACCGTCCCGTCTGGTCGATGCCTGTGTCCGGGTGCAGCTCCTCGACTTGACAGGAGCCATGAATGTCTTTCCACGTGATCCAGCAGGCGCCCGCGCGCCTGAACCGGAGTGAACTCGCCGTTCCCGGCAGCGCCCCGCAGATGTTCGAGAAGGCGGCGAAATCGGACGCCGACGTGATCTTCCTCGACCTCGAGGATGCCGTCGCCCCGGACGACAAGCCGCAGGCCCGCAAGAACATCATCAAGGCCCTGAACGAGATCGACTGGGGCACGAAAACCATGTCGGTCCGAATCAACGGGCTGGACACGCACTACATGTACCGCGACGTGGTCGAAGTGGTGGAAGAGGCCGGGGCGCGGCTTGATCTAATCATGATTCCGAAGGTCGGCACCGCCGCGGATGTCTATGCCGTCGACATGCTGGTGACGCAGATCGAGGACGCCATGGGCCTGAAGAAGCGCATCGGCTTCGAGCACATCATCGAGACCGCGCTCGGCATGCAGAACGTGTCAGAGATCGCCGCGGCCTCGCCACGCAACGAAAGCCTGCATTTCGGGGTGGCCGACTATGCGGCATCGACTCGGGCGCGGACGACGATCATCGGTGGCGTGAACCCGGATTACACGGTGCTGACCGATCCGCTGGCCGACGGCAGCCGGGCCGTGCACTGGGGCGACATGTGGCACTATGCGCTGGCGCGCATGGTCGTCGCGGCGCGGGCCAACGGCTTGCGACCGGTCGACGGCCCCTTCGGCGATTTCTCCGACCCCGACGGCTACCGCGCGGCGGCGAAGCGCGCGGCGGTGCTGGGTTGCGAGGGCAAATGGGCGATCCATCCCAGCCAGATCACGCTAGCGAACGAGGTGATGAGCCCGTCCGAGGCCGAGGTCACACGGGCCAAGCGCATCCTGGAGGCGATGGAAAAGGCTGCGGCCGAGGGCAAGGGAGCGGTCTCGCTCGACGGCCGGCTGATCGACTATGCCTCGATCCGGCAGGCGGAGGTGCTGGTCCAGAAGGCCCGCCAGATCGCCGGGGCCTGAGCCGATGGAGGACTTGCGCGCCAGGATACGCGAACTCTTTTCGGTCGCCTGCTGGGCGGCCGATCCAGGTGTCGCGCTGTCCCGCGCTTTGGAGGAGACGCCGCTGCCCCGCCCGGACCCGGGCGGGCGGCTGCTTGTCATCGCCGTCGGCAAGGCGGCCGTGCCGATGGCCGAAACCCTGCTTCGGGCCTGCGGCGGCACCGAAGTCGCGGCGATCGTCGTCACGAACTACGAGAACGCCCGACCCGTCGCCGGGGCCGAGGTTCATGCGGCGGGCCATCCGGTGCCCGACGAGAACGGCGCGCGGGCGGCCGAGGCGGTCGAGGCGCTGCTGCGGGGGGCATCGGCGGCCGACCGCGTGGTGGCACTGATTTCCGGCGGAGGCTCGGCGCTCCTGCCTGCGCCGGTCGCGGGGGTGTCGCTGGCCGACAAGGCGGCGGCGAGCCGCCTCCTTCTGGCGGGCGGGCTCGACATCGCCGGGATGAACATGGTGCGCCAGTCACTCTCGCGGCTGAAGGGCGGCGGGCTCCTCAGGGTCGCCGCGCCGGCCCCGGTCACGGCCTATATCCTCTCCGACGTGATCGGGGACGACCTGCGCGTCATCGCCTCGGGGCTGACGGTATCGCCCATTGGTACCCGGGCCGACGCGCGCGCGATGCTGCGGCGCCACGACCTCTGGTCCGGCCTGCCCCGCAGCGTGCAGGCCGCGCTGAGCCGGCCCGACCCGGCCGAGCCCTTGCCCGCTCTGACCAATGTCCTGATCGGGTCGAACCTGAAGAGCCTCGAGGCGGTGCGCGCCGCCGGACCGGGGGCCGCAATCTGCTCCGATTCCCTCACCGGGGACGTTGGCGATGCCGCCGAAGCGATCGTCGCTGCGGCCCGCGAGGCGGGGCAGGCGCGCTGTCTCATCTTCGGCGGCGAAACCGTCGTGACGCTGCGCGGAACCGGGCAGGGCGGCCGCAATCAGGAACTGGCCCTCAGGGTCGCGCGGGCGATGCCCGATCTCGGACGCGACTGGGTCTTCCTCTCTGGCGGGACCGACGGGCGCGACGGGCCGACCGATGCCGCGGGCGGGGTCGTCGATGCGGGCACGCTGGCGCGGATCGCCGGTTCCGGCGCGGATGTCGATGCCCTCCTGGCCGACAACGACAGCCACCGGGCACTGGCCTTGGCGGGTGACCTGCTGGTCACGGGACCGACGGGAACGAACGTGGCCGACGTTCAGATCCTGCTCCTCGGACCGCCCGGGATGTCGCCGCGAGACCGATGATCGGTCCCGCGATACCAGCTCCGCCTGCGGCATATCGGGGCGCGGTCTGTCGGCGCATCGCGCGACTGCCGAGCTCAAGGTAGTGCTGGATATCGACGAGGTGGAGCGCCACCGGCGTGGCAGCCTTCTTGCTGTCGCGCGCTCGGCGGCTGGCCGGGCGACATTCGGCTCGATCATCGCGCGCGCCATTTCAACCGTGAGCGAGGCGACGAATGGGCCGCGGTTCGGCAACGGTTCCACGACCCCTCGGCTCGACAGCGGCAGCAGGTTCAGCCGGACCCGAGCGGTAGACGGCATGTGAAATCCTCCCCGGTGGGGTTGGGGATGCTCTATCGACCCAGCCAGCGGAAGGGTCCGGCGCGCGCTGTGCGCTGGCCTCGACTGCGGTCGGCGGGCTGTCCATGCAGCCGCGGCGGAGACGACTGGCCCAGATTCCCGTGTGGCACACTGAACGGACGACGCGTCTGCGGCCCGCAACGATGTGGATTGTTATATTTTGACTGACCTGATAATCAACATGACTGCAACCCGATGGAGGGACGAGTCATGCGCCGCGCCATGCAACGCCAACGCAACGCGCCGGAAGCCGCTGCAACACATGTTCGCGGCCTCCATTCGATTTCGAGCCGCCCGTATGACACGATCGCGCCTGCAGACACGGAGCGGGTCGTTGATGCCGCCCTGACGCTGCTTGCCGAAATCGGCCTGCGCTTCGAGCCGGGCACCGAGGCGGACGCGTTGCTCGCGCAGGCCGGATGCACGGTCCTGCCCGACGGCGTGGTGCGAATGCCTGCGGTCGTCGTCCGGCGGGCGCTTGCGACCGTGGCGAAGGCCGTCCAGCTCTGGAACCGTGACGGAACCCGCGCCATCGACATCGACGCGCATCATACCTGGTTCATGCCCGGCATGACCTGCATCAAGGTGTTCGACGAGGCAACCGGCGAACCGCGCGACAGCACGCGCGCGGACCTCGCCACGATCAGCCGCATCGCCGATGGGCTCGACAACATCGACGCGGTTTGCGTGGCCTGCAAGGACGTTCCGGAGTCGACCCTCCGGGGCGAGATCGGCGAATTCCTCTGCATGATGGAGCACACCACCAAGCCGCTCGAATACCTCTGCGAATGGACCCGCTCGCTGGAAGCCGCAATCGAGATGGCGGCGGCGCTCAGGGGCGGGCACGACAGGCTCGCAGAGATGCCCTATTTCCTGCACATCGTCACGCCATTGCCGCTCTACTACGCCGAGACTCATGTCGAGCAGGTGATCCTCGCAGCGCGCGCCGGCGTGCCGTTGAGCGTCGGCTCACTCGCCATCGGCGGAGCCTCGACGCCGATAACCACGGCGGGCACGGTCGTGCAGTGCCTCGCCACCGATTTCGCGGGGATGGTGCTGGGTCAGGCGGCGCGCGAGGGCAGCTTCTGCATCGGCTCCACCAACCCCTATTTCATGGAGCCGGCGACGGGCGGCATCGGCAATATGCCGCAGACGATGCTGGCCGAGCAACTCATCTGCCAGGCGCGCCGGCACTTGGGCCTTCCCTCCCTCACCGGGATCGGCGGCGAGGCGCGGGCGCGCCGCTTCGGCCAGGATGCGGTTTTCGAGATCGCCACGCTGATGGGCCAGTTCTTCCACACCCGGCCGGCGACCTGCGACTACCTCGGATCGCTCGATCAGGGGATCACGTACTCGCTGCACGCGCTCCTGCTCTGCGACGATTACGCCGGGATGCTGCGAACCCTCTGGACGGGGACCGAGGTCAGCGACGACACGCTGGCGCTCGACCTTCTGCGTGAGGTCGGATTGACGGGCACCGTGCTTGGCCACGAGCATACCGCACGGCATTGCCGGAAGAACCTCTGGGCCAGCCGGTACTTCGCCGGAAACGAACCGGTTTCAAGTTCGGACAAGCCCGACGAGACCCTCTTTCAGCGGATCGACCGCGACCTGAGGCAGCGGCTTTCGGCGCCGGGGCCGGAACCGTTGCCGGCCGGTCTGCTCGCCCGGCTCCGCATGATCCACGAAGCGCATGCGACACCTTAGAATGGAAACCGGATGACCCGCGACCCTCGCTTTGACATCCTGTTCGAGCCGGTGCGGATCGGCCCCGTCACCGCGCCGAACCGCTTCTACCAGGTGCCGCACTGTACTGGCATGGGCAACATCCACCCGCACACTCTTGCCGCCATGCGAGGGCTGAAGGCCGAGGGTGGCTGGGGCGTGGTGAACAGCGAATACTGTTCGATCCATCCCACATCGGACGACACGCACGCACCCTATGCCTCGCTCTGGGACGAGGGCGACGTGAGAAACCACGCTGCCATGACCGAGGCGGTCCATGCGCATGGCGCGCTTGCGGGAGTGGAGCTTTGGCACGGTGGCCAGCGGTCGTCGAACGCGCTCACCCGCGAGACTCCGCTCGGTCCGGACAGCACGATGGCCGAGCGAAATCCCTGGCAATGCCAGCGGATGGACCGGCAGGACATTACGAACCTCCGCGACTGGCACCGGGCGGCGGCGCGGCGTGCGCTCGCGGCCGGGTTCGACATCATCTATGTCTATGCCGCGCACACCTATCTGGTGACCCAGTTCCTCGACGCCTCGACCAACCGGCGGACGGACGACTACGGCGGCAACGCGGCGGGCAGGGCGCGTCTCTATCTCGATCTCGTGGCGGAGACCCGCGAGGTGCTTGGCGATCGCGCCGCCCTTGCGACGCGGATCGAGGTCTATGACGAGGCCGGCGTGGGCAAGGAGGAACGCTCCGCCCTCCTCGCGCAGATCGCCCCCTTCGTCGACCTCTTCGACGTCACGGTTCCGGACTACGGGCACGAGATGGGTCCGTCGCGCTTCGTGAAGGAGGCGACGCTGGAGGACCACGTGGCCCATGTCAGGGCGGTGACTGGGAAACCCGTGGTCAGCGTCGGTCGTTTCACCAGCCCGGAGACGATGCTGGGCCAGGTCCGCCGCGGCATCCTCGACTTCGTCGGCGCCGCGCGCCCCTCGATCGCCGATCCGTTCCTGCCGGCCAAGATCCGCGAGGGCCGGCTCGACGACATCCGCGAATGCATCGGCTGCAATATCTGCTATGCGCATGACTGGCTCGGCGCACCGATCCGCTGCACCCAGAACCCGACGATGGGCGAGGAATGGCGGCGCGGCTGGCACCCGGAGAAGGCGCCCGCGGCGGTGGGTCGTGCCGATCCGGTGCTGGTTGTCGGCGCCGGGCCTGCGGGGCTCGAGGCGGCGCTGACGCTCGGTCGCCGCGGCGTGCCGGTGATGCTGGCCGAGGCGGCGGACGAACCGGGCGGGCGCGTAACGCTCGAATCCTCGTTGCCGGGGCTTTCCGAATGGGCGCGGGTCCGCGACTGGCGCGTCCACCAGATCGGCAAGCTGGCACAGGTTGAGCTTTACCGGGCCTCCGAGATGGACCGCACCGCGGTGCTGGAGACGGGCGTGCGGCACGTGCTGGTGGCGACCGGCAGCCTCTGGCGCGCCGACGGGCGCGGCCGCAGCCATCCGGCCGGGGTCGCAAGCTTCGCCGGCCCGCGCACCCTCACGCCCGACCAGATCCTGCGCGGCGCGCGGCCGGATGGGCCGGCGGTGATCTTCGACGACGAGCAGTACCATATCGCGGCCGCCATCGCCGTGCTGCTGGCGGGCGAGGGGCTGGAAGTGACCTATGTCACGCCGGGCGGGGTCGCGGCCGAATGGTCGGTCTTCACCACAGAACAGCCGCGGCTCCAGGCTCTGCTGCTCGAGCGCGGGGTGCGGATCGTAACGTCGAGCATCGTCACGGGCCTGACGCCGGGCGTGGCCGAACTGGCCTGCGCGTTCACCGGGCAGCGGTCGCAGATCGATTGCGCGGGCTTCGTCCCCGTCACCTCGCGCGAGCCGCGCGACGGGCTGTGGCTGGCACTCAGGGATGCAGGACTTGCAACTCTGGAACGGGTGGGCGACGCGCGTGCGCCGGGGTTGATCGCCCATGCCGTCCACGATGGCCACCGCGCCGGGCGCGCCCATCTCGCCCGGCCGCAGGATCTCATGATCTGGCGCGAACACGTGGTCGTTGGCGGGACGGGTGCATCGCAGCGATAGGCGCCGCACGTCGCCGGGGCATGTCGCGGTGCACGGGAAGCCGGCTTCCGGTCAGACCGTCGCATACTCCCCGGATCGCAGCCGGCGTGCGAGCGCGTGAACGGCGCCTGGCAGGCTCAGGCCGCGACGGGCTTCAGCCGTTGCGCCGCCGCGATAGCCACGGGATCGAGCCCGGCCCCGCCCTCGGCAATGTAGGCCAGAAGCTGCGCCCGCATCCGCGGTTCCCAGAAATCGGAAAGATGCGCGGCGACCCGCTCGGCCGCGTCGGCGCCGGGCTGGCTCTTGAAGAAGGCGGCGATCTGGTTGGCCATGTGGACCATCTTCTCAGGCGACATCGGCGGCTCCGGCATTGATGCGTTCAGGATGTGAATAAAGGTCGAACCCGCCGGTGCGGGCAAAGCTTGCAAGCGTGATCCCGGCGGCTTCCGCCTGCCTGAGGGCAAGCGCGGTGGGGGCGGAGACGGAAAGGATGACCGGGCATCCGGCGAGCGCGCATTTCTGCACGAGTTCGACCGAAAGGCGCGAGGTCATCACCACTGCGCCGCGGGCCATGGCGCGTCCCGCCCGCGCCATCGCGCCGACCAGTTTGTCGAGGGCATTGTGCCGGCCCACGTCCTCCCGTACCGCGACGATGCCTTCGCCGGGGGCGAGGAAGGCCGCGGCATGGACGGCGCGGGTCTGGTCGTGGAGCGGCTGGCGCGCGCGCAATACATCGGCGGCACCGGCAAGCTCGGCTGCTGTCAGCACCGACGGCCCGGCGGCGATCCGCGGCAGCGGGCGGACGGCCTCGTCAAGGCTGTCGATACCGCAGAGCCCGCAACCGACCGGCCCGGCCGCCGCGCGGCGGCGCCTGGCCAGCGCCTCGGCCCGGTCGTCGGTGAGCCACATCCGCGCCTCGATGCCCGGTCCGTGCTCGACGACCTCGATCTCGGTGATCTCGGCCGCATGTGCCACGATGCCTTCGGACAGCGCGAAACCGACCGCGAAGTCCTCGATGTCGGCGGGGGTCGCCATCATCACCGCTTGGGTGGTGCCGTCGAAGACAAAGGCAACCGGCACCTCCTCCGGCAAGGTTCGCGTCACGGCGCATGTGCCGTCCGGATGGACGGCGACGCCCTTCGCGCTGACCGTCGGCGCAAACGCCATCGCTACTCCGCCGCGGGCAGGATGCGGCGCGAGTTGGCGGCTTGCGCTGCGTAGTCCTCCTGCCAGTCGGACGGCCCGTTCGACCGGCCCACCTGCACCGCCGTCACCTTGTATTCCGGGCAGTTCGTCGCCCAGTCGGAGAAGTCGGTGGTGACGACGTTGGCCTGGGTGTCGGGGTGGTGGAAGGTCGTGTAGACCACGCCCGGGGCAACCCGGTCCGTCACCTTCGCCCTGAGCGTCGTCTCGCCCGAACGCGAGGCGAGCCGCACCCAGTCGCCGTTCTTGATGCCGCGGTTCTCGGCGTCGTGGGGATGGATCTCCAGCAGGTCCTGATCGTGCCATACGGTGTTCGCCGTGCGCCTTGTCTGCGCGCCGACGTTGTACTGGCTGAGGATTCGCCCCGTCGTGAGCAGGAGCGGGAAGCGCGGCCCGGCCTTTTCATCCGTGGCGAGATACTCGGTCACGATGAACCGGCCCTTTCCGCGCACGAAACCGTCGACGTGCATCAGCGGCGTGCCCTCGGGCGACTTCTCGTTGCAGGGCCACTGGACGGATCCCATGCGGTCGATGAGGTCATAGGTCACGCCGGCGAACGACGGCGTGGTGGCCGCGATCTCGTCCATGATCTGGGAAGGATGCGTATAATTCCAGCCGGCGCCGAGCGCGTTGGCGAGAAGCTGCGTCACCTCCCAGTCCTCGTAGCCGTTCTTCGGCGCCATCACCTTGCGCACCATGTTGATGCGCCGCTCGGCGTTGGTGAAGGTCCCGTTCTTCTCGAGGAACGACGACCCCGGCAGGAAGACATGCGCATAGTTCGCCGTCTCGTTCAGGAAGAGGTCGTGGACGATCACGCAATCCATCGCCGCGAGGCCGGCCGCGACGTGCCTGGTGTCGGGGTCCGACTGCAGGATGTCCTCGCCCTGGCAGTAGAGGCCCTTGAACGAGCCGTCCACGGCGGCGTCGAGCATGTTGGGAATCCGCAGGCCCGGCTCGGGGTCGATCGCGACGCCCCAGGCCTTCTCGAAGATCGCCCGCACATCGGGGTTCTTCACATGGCGGTAGCCCGGCAGTTCGTGCGGGAAGGACCCCATGTCGCAGGAACCCTGCACATTGTTCTGGCCGCGGAGCGGGTTCACCCCCACGCCTTCGCGGCCGATGTTGCCGGTGAGCATCGCGAGGTTGGCGATCCCCATGACGGCGGTGGAGCCCTGGCTGTGCTCGGTCACGCCGAGCCCGTAGTAGATCGACCCGTTGCCGCCCTTGGCGAAGAGCCGCGCGGCCGCGCGCAATTCAGCCGCCGGAACGCCGGTCAGAGCCTCGGTCGCCTCCGGACTGTGGCGCGGATCGCGGATGAACTCGGCATAGGTGAGGTATTCGTCCCAGTCGCAGCGCTCGCGGATGAAGGCCTCGTTGGCAAGTCCCTCGGCCACGATCACGTGGGCGAGTGCAGAGACGACCGCCACGTTGGTGCCGGGGCGGAGCTGGAGGTGGTGTGCCGCCCGGACATGGGCCGACTTCACGAGGTCGATCCGGCGCGGGTCGATCACGATGAGCTGCGCACCCTGCCTGAGCCGTCGCTTCAGCCGCGAGGCGAAGACCGGGTGCCCGTCGGTCGGGTTCGCACCGATGACGATGACGACATCGGTGTGTTCGACGCTGTCGAAGTCCTGCGTTCCGGCCGAGGTGCCGAAGGTCTGGCCGAGCCCGTAGCCGGTGGGGGAGTGGCAGACCCGGGCGCAGGTGTCGGTGTTGTTGTTCATGAACACCGCGCGCGTCAGCTTCTGGACGAGATAGGTCTCCTCGTTGGTGCAGCGCGACGAGGTGATGACGCCCACGGACTTGCGACCGTACCGTTCCTGAATCGCCTTCAGCCGGTTTGTGGCGAAGCCGATTGCCTCGTCCCAGCTTACCTCGCGCCAAGGCTCGTTTATCGTCTCGCGGATCATCGGGCTCAGGATGCGGTCCTTGTGGGTCGCATAGCCCCAGGCGAAACGGCCCTTCACGCAGGAATGGCCGCGGTTCGCCTTGCCCCCCTTGTAGGGCTCCATGCGGACGAGTTCATCGCCGCGCAGTTCGGCCTTGAACGAGCAGCCGACCCCGCAATAGGCGCAGGTAGTGATGACGCTCCGCTCGGGCAGGCCCATCTCGGCCACGGATTTCTCCTGCAGGCTGCCTGTCGGGCAGACCTGGACGCAGGCGCCACAGGACACGCAGTCGGAGGAGAGGTAGTCGTCAAGACCGGTTCCGGCCGACATCCGGCTGTCGAAGCCCCGCCCCTCGATCGTCAGCGCGAAGGTGCCCTGGACTTCGTCGCAGGCGCGCACGCAGAGCGAGCAGACGATGCATTTCGCCGGATCGTAGGTGAAATACGGGTTGGAGTCGTCGACGGGGCGCCAGTCGGGGTTCGCCGTGCCATCGGCCAGCCGCCGGTGGACATGGTCGGCGAGCGGCTCGTAGCGCACCTCGCGCAGGCCCACGCGCGCCGCCATCTTCTGCAACTCGCTGTCGCCGTTGGCGGCGTCGGTCAGCCCGATCGCCGGATGGTCGGAGGCGTAGAGTTCCATCACGCCCTTGCGCAGGCGGTTCACCTTTTCGGACTGCGTGTGCACGACCATGCCGGGGGCCACCGGCGTGGTGCAGGAGGCGGGCGTGCCCTTGCGCCCCTCGATCTCCACCAGGCAGAGGCGACACGATCCGAAGGCGTCGACGCTGTCGGTCGCGCAAAGCTTCGGCACCTCGATGCCCGCTTCGGCCGCCGCGCGCATGACCGACGTGCCCTCGGGCACCGTCACCTCGAACCCGTCGATTGAAAGCGTGACCGGCGCACCCTGCCTTTCCGGCGTTCCCATGTCGCGGTCGTCCCAGGGGATGATGAAGTCCTTCATTCCGCGGCCTCCTTCCGGCGTGCGAAATCGTCCGGGAAATGCCTCAGCGCAGACATGACCGGAAACGGGGTGAATCCGCCAAGCGCGCAGAGCGAACCGTCGCGCATTGTATCACAAAGGTCGGTGAGAATCACCGTCGCCGCCGGATCGCCCGCGGCGATACGGTCGATCGTCTCGACCCCCCTGACCGAACCGATGCGGCAGGGCGTGCACTTGCCGCAGCTTTCCACGGCGCAGAACGCCATCGCGAAGCGCGCCATCTTCAGCATGTCGGCCGTGTCGTCGAAGACGACGATCCCGGCGTGGCCGATCAGCCCGCCCTTCTGGTCGAACTCCTCGTAGCCGAAGGGCGTGTCGAACTGCGACACCGGAATATAGGCGCCAAGCGGTCCGCCGACCTGCACCGCCTTCACCGGCCGGCCCGAGGCGGTGCCGCCGGCGATGTCGATAACGAGGTCGCTGAGCGGCATGCCGAACGCCGTCTCGAAAAGCCCGCCATGCTTCACGTTCCCGGCGATCTGGATCGGCATCGTGCCCTTCGACCGGCCGAGCCCGAAGCCCGCGTAATGCGCCGCGCCCTTCTCGAAGATCACCGGCACGGTGGCGAGGCTGAGCACGTTGTTGACGACGGTGGGCTTGCCGAAAAGCCCCTCGAGCGCCGGCAGCGGCGGCTTTGCGCGCACGATCCCGCGCTTGCCCTCGAGCGAGTTGAGAAGCGAGGTTTCCTCGCCGCAGACATAGGCGCCGGCGCCCACCCTCACCTCCATGTCGAAGGGGTGGCCCGAGCCCAGGACGGACGCCCCGAGCAGCCCGCTGACGCGGGCAATGCGGATTGCCGCCTCCATCACCGCGATGGCGTCCGGGTATTCGGAACGGATATAGACATACCCCTTCGTCGCCCCGGTGCCGACCCCGGCGATCGCCATGCCCTCGATCAGGGTGAAGGGGTCGCCCTCCATGATCATGCGGTCGGCGAAGGTGCCGCTGTCGCCCTCGTCGGCGTTGCAGACGATGTATTTCCGGTCGGCCGTTGCCTCGGCCACTGTCTTCCACTTGATGCCGGTGGGAAAGCCCGCGCCGCCCCGGCCGCGCAGCCCCGAGGCCGTGACCTCCGCCACGATCTCGCCCGGCGCCATCCCGAGCGCGCGGCGCAGGCCGGCAAGCCCGCCATGCGCCTCGTAGTCGGAAAGGCTCAACGGGTCGATCAGCCCGCAGCGCGCGAATGTGAGCCGGGTCTGGCGGGCGAAGAACGGGATGTCCTCTACCGCACCGAGGCTTTCGAGCTTGCCGTCGAGGAGCGCGGGCACATCGGCCGGCGCGACCGGACCGAACGCGTGCCGCCCGCGCGCGTCGTCAACCTCTACAAGCGGCTCCAGCCAGATCATGCCGCGGGTGCCGTTCCGGATGATCTGCACGTCGAGACCGCGCTTCGCGGCCTCCGTCGCCACGGCCGACGCCACCTCGTCGGCGCCAAGCGCCTTGGCGGCCGCGTCGCGGGGGATGTAGATCTTCATGCGCCCGCCTCCGTCAGGATCTTCGCCATCCGCGCGTCATCGACGCGGCCCACGACCTTGCCGTCCACCATCGCGGCCGGCCCGCAGGCGCAAAGGCCAAGGCAGTAGACCGGCTCCACCGTCACGGCGCCGTTTGCCGTGGTGCCGCCCCAGTCCAGCCCGAGCCTTGCCAATACCCGTTCGCCCAGTTCCGCCCCGCCGACCGACTGGCAGGCCTCGGCGCGGCAGAGCTTGATGACATGTCGTCCCGCGGGCTTCTCGCGGAAGTCGTGGTAGAAGGTCACAACCCCGTGAACCTCCGCCTTCGTCAGGTTCAGCGCGTCGGCGATAACAGGAATCGCCGCCTGCGGAATGTGCCCGTAGGCCGCCTGGATGGCATGCAGAATCGGCAAAAGCGGACCTTCGCCGCCCGAATGCTCGGAAATCAGCGCAGAGAGATCCCCTTGGGGGGCCTCCGCGGTAGAATGGGACATGGCTGGCCTCCCGCTGGTCTGGTGCGATGGATGCCCGGGTTTCGATAGGCAATCAATATTCTATTTTCGTCGTTTGATCGAGAAAGTCTATCAATACGGGTGCGGGAACCAACCGGCCCGATAACCCGCGCTTAATGGTTAACGACTAGAACGGGACGTGAACAAACCGAAAGGACGTCCCATGCGTGAAGTTGTCTCCCTCGCCGCCATGTTCCTCCTGCTCGCGTTCGCCGGACTCGAACCGGGCCATGCGCAGGCCGCGAAAACCTGCAAGGCCGGTGCCGTCGCCGAATTCTTCTCGGCCGGCTGCTGACCGGCTCTCGCAGCCCGTCATAGCTGGCCGAGCAGCGCCCGTGTCGGCCAGGCGTCCGCCGGCAGACCGAGCCGCGCCTGTTCCCGCTGCACGGCCTCGCGCGTCTTCTCGCCGAGGATCCCGTCGATGGCGCCGACGTCATAGCCCTTCGCGGCAAGCTTCTTCTGCAGCGCCACCATCTCCTTCGCCGAAAGCCCCACCTCCGGGGCGCCCGGGTCATAGACCGGCGCGCCTTCCAGACGGGTGGCGAAGTAAGCCGCCGTCGTCACATAGACGAAGCTCTTGTTCCAGCTGAAGTAGACGCGGAAGTTCGGATAGGCGAGGAAGGCCGGACCCTTCCGCCCCATCGGCAGAAGGACCGCCGCCTGAAGCCCCCGGGCAAGGGGCCCGGACCGTCCACGCACCCCGGCCGCCTCCCACTCCGCCACCGGGCGGGCGTGGTTCAGACCGGTCTTCGACCAGTCGAGATCGTCGGGAACCGTGATCTCCTGCAGCCAGGGCTCGCCCGCCCGCCAGCCGAGACCGTGGAGCATCTTCGCGGCACTCGTCAGCGCGTCGGCGGCCGAGGTCTTCAGCCGCACGTGCCCGTCGCCGTCGCCGTCGACGCCGTTGCGCAGGATGTCCTCCGGCAGCATCTGCACCTGCCCGATCTCGCCGGCCCAGGCACCCTGGGTTCGCGCCGGATCGAAATCGCCGCGGGCGTAAAGCTCCATCGCGGCGAAGACCTGCGGCCGGAAAAGCCCGGGCCTCCGGCAGTCGTGGGCGAGCGTCACCAGCGCGTCGCGCGTGTTGAAGTCCCCCTGCACCGCTCCGAAGTCGGTCTCGAACGCCCAGAAGGCGAGGAGCACCCCCGGTGAAATCCCGTAGTCGCGGTCAATCCGGCGGAACACCTCGGCGTGTTTCTTCGCCATGGCCTGACCGTTGGCCAGCCGTCCCGCGCTGATGAGCGAACGGGAGAACTCGATGAAGTCCTTGCGGAACACGCCCTGCGCCCGGTCCGCCTTCAGGACGCGCCCGTCCTGTCGGGCGCCGGTGAGGAAGCCCTTCGCCACCTCGGACGGAATGCCGCGCGTCCGGGCCTCCTCCGCCAGTCCCGCGACGAAGGCATCAAAGTCGCCGCCGCAGGAGACGGCCGGGACGGGCAGGGCGGCAAGGCCAAGCGCGAGCAGGCGGGCGAGGGCGGCGGTGCGGGCCATGGGAACCTCCGGTGGCGTCAAGCCGACACTAACGCCCCCTCCGGCAGAGGCAACCGCGCCGGGGGTGGCCCGCGGGATTGTCGCCGGTCCGTCCGGAATGCGGCCTGCGCGGTGCTGATCTGCCACGCCGGAGGCCCTGTCGGCAGGGTCAACTTGATTTTTCCCAACAAAGGCACATGCTTGGGATGGGGAAGAGGTGTGTGATGACGGACTTTCTGCCGAAGGACGTGCAAGAGGGGCTCGACGCTGCGCGCAAGCGCGACCTGAGGCGGCGTTCGCGGCTCAGGGTCCTGGCCGGGGACGAGGTCTACCCGATCCTGCGGTTCTGGGGCACGGGCTTCGCGCTCGATGCCGATCAGGTGCAGCATCTGCGCGGGCTTGTGGATATCTACGACGGCGGCCGCCATCTCTGGCAGTCGCTCATCGTCGCATCGGGCGTGGAGGCGGGCGAGCTCATCTGCACGATGAAACGCTCCACGGCGGCGCAGGACAGGGCGCCGCTCGACTACGTCCGCGACGAGGACGCGCCGGTGGGCTATCTGCCCCGCACCTGAGCCGGGGCCTCACCGCTGGACGCGACGACCGGGCGGGCCGGCCGGCACGCCGGTTCCCTACTGGAGGTCGGCGAAGGCCGACTGCAACCGCTCCACCGCTTCGGCCACCCGTGCCCGCGGTGTGGCGAGGTTGAAGCGCAGGAAGCTTTCGCCGCCCTTGCCGAAGGTCGCGCCGTGGTTGGCGGCGATCCCGGCGTCCTTCTCGACCCGCGCGATGAACTCCGCGGGCGCCATGCCGGTGCCGGCGAAGTCGACCCAGGCGAGGTAGGTCGCCTCGAGCGCCATCGATGCGAGGCCAGGGACCGCGGCAACCCCGGCGTCGAAGACCTGTCGGTTGCCGTCAAGATAGGCCACCAGCGCGTCGACCCAAGCCGCGCCCTCCGGTGAATAGGCGGCCGTCGCCATGTGCATGCCGAAGCTGTTCGGAGAGATGCCGAGCGCGTTCACCTTCGCGGCGAAGCGGGCGCGCAGCGTCTCGTCGGCGATGATGACGTTGCCGATGTGGGCGCCCGCGATGTTGAAGGTCTTCGTGGACGCGGTCATCGTCACCAGGCGGTCGGCTATGTCGGGTGCGGCCGTGGCCATCACCCGGTGCCGGGCGCCCGGCAAGACGAGGTCGTGGTGGATCTCGTCCGAGACGAGGACGAGGTCGTGGCGCTTGGCGAAATCGGCGATGGCGCGCAGTTCGCCGGCCGTCCAGACCCGGCCGCCGGGATTGTGCGGCGAACAGAGGATCAGCATCCGTTCCGAACCCGTCATCATCGCGTCCCAGGCCGCGATGTCGAGGCCGTAACGCCCGTCTTCATTGGCCAGCGGACATTCGACGACGCGGCGGCCTGCGGCTTTGATGACACGGGCGAAGGCATGATAGACGGGGGTCATCAGCACGACGCCATCGCCCGGCGCGGTGAAGGCCTCGACGCAGAGCCCGGTCCCGTTCACGAGGCCGTGGACCGTGAAGATCCATTTCGGATCGACCTGCCAGCCGTGGCGTTCGCGCATCCACCAGCAGATCGCTTCCAGATAGGCGCGATCATCGCCGAAATAGCCGTAGATTCCATGTGCCGTCATCGCCTCCAGCGCCCGCTGCACGCTCTGCGGCGGGCGGAAATCCATGTCGGCGACCCACATGGCAAGCCCGTCCTTCGGACCCACCCCGTAGAGCGGCTCCATCATGTCCCATTTCGAGGAATGGGTTCCGGTCCGGTCGATGATCTCGTCGAAATTCATGGCGTCTCCCTTGGACTTGACCGACCCTGTTCCAGCGATTGCCGCCGCGCAAGTGCGGTCATCCCGGCCGTTTTCGGGGCGTTCGTGATATCGTTCCATATCGCGCCACAAGATCGGAACATCATCCTGAAGTTTGCATATTAGCGGGAACATTGTAATGATATCATAAGTTACGATAGAAAATTGTTCCATCATGCACAAACCGGGCAGCGCCATTGCAAGATTCGAGGCCTTCGCCTAAATCGGCGCAATGACGCTGAGACCGATCCTCATCCACCCTGACCCCCGGCTGAAGAAGCGCGCCGACCCCGTGAGCGAAATCACGAAGGACCTGCGCGCAGCCGCGGACGACATGCTGCAGACCATGTATGACGCGCCCGGAATCGGGCTCGCGGGGCCCCAGATCGGCCTCATGTCGCGCATCATCGTGATGGATTGCGTGAAGGACAAGGATGCCCCGCCGCGTCCGATGGTGCTACTGAACCCCGAGGTCACCTGGACCTCCGAGGCGATGAACACCTACGAGGAGGGCTGCCTCTCGATCCCCGACCAGTACGCCGAGGTGACGCGGCCCGCCGAGGTGAAGGTGCGCTGGATGGACCTTGACGGCAAGACGCAGGAGGAACAGTTCGCCGGCCTCTGGGCGACCTGCGTCCAGCACGAGATCGACCACCTGAACGGGCGTCTCTTCATCGACTATCTCACCGCCCTGAAGCGCCAGCTGATCACTCGCAAGATGGAGAAGCTGAAGCGCG
Source organism: Albidovulum sp. (assembly GCF_008933605.1). Lineage (GTDB taxonomy): Bacteria > Pseudomonadota > Alphaproteobacteria > Rhodobacterales > Rhodobacteraceae > Albidovulum. Next base: position 18,387 of record NZ_WBUS01000002.1, on the reverse strand, counting down.
AGCGGGCGCGGCTGTGACGGTACGGCCCTTCGTCCCGTATCCGGACAAGCGGCTGAGGACCCCGGCCGAGCCCGTGGCCAAGGTCACGGAGACGGTCCGCATGGTCTGGGACGACATGGTGGACACGATGGACGCGATGCCGGGCTACGGCCTTGCCGCGCCACAGATCGGGATCATGTTGCGCCTCGCCGTCGTCGACTGTTCCGACCGGCGCGGGCAGGCGGTCAGGATGGCCAATCCCGAGGTGCTTCACGCCTCGGTACAGATGCGCCGGCACGAGGAGGCGAGCCCGAACCTGCCCGGCGTCTCGGCGGTGATCGAGCGGCCCCGGGCGGTGACGGTGCGCTTCCTCAACGAGGCGGGCGCGGTCGAGGACCGCGACTTCGTCGGGCTCTGGGCGACCTCGGTGCAGCACCAGATCGACCACCTGAACGGCCGGATGTTCATCGACCATCTCTCGCCGGTGCGGCGGCGGATGCTGGTTGCGCGCGCGGAAAAGCTGCGCAAGCGCGGATAGCGGCCGGGGGACTTCGCGTCCCCGGAGCCCCTGCGGGGCATTTGGGCAACGAAGAAGCAGGCGGAGGGACGACATGCGCGTGATCTTCATGGGAACGCCGGAGTTCTCGGTTCCCGCCCTTGACGCGGTCCATGCCGCGCACGAGATCGTCTGCGTCTATACCCAGCCGCCCCGACCCGCCGGGCGCGGAAAGAAAGACCGGCCAAGCCCCGTGCAGGCGCGGGCCGAGGCGCTGGGCCTGCCGGTCCGCCATCCCGCGAGCCTGAAAACGCCCGAGGCACAGGCGGAGTTCGCGGCGCTGAAGGCCGATGTCGCGGTCGTGGTGGCCTACGGGCTCATCCTTCCGCAGCCGGTCCTCGATGCGCCGGCCAGGGGCTGTCTCAACATCCATGCCTCGCTCCTGCCGCGTTGGCGGGGGGCGGCGCCGATCCATCGCGCGGTGATGGCGGGCGATGCCGAGACAGGCATCTCGATCATGCGGATGGAGGCTGGGCTCGACACCGGGCCCGTGCTTCTGACGGAGCGGACACGGATCGGGCCGGAGGAAACCACGGCCGCCCTGCACGACCGGCTCGCGGCAATGGGGGCTGCGGCCATCCTCGAGGCGCTCCGCCGGCTCGACGGGCTTGTTCCGGTACCGCAGCCGGAGGCCGGCGTGACCTACGCCGCCAAGATCGACAAGGCCGAGGCCCGGGTGAACTGGACCCGGCCGGCCGAGGAGGTGGACCGGCTGATCCGGGGGCTCTCGCCCTTTCCCGGCGCCTGGGTGGAGATCGACGGCGAGCGGGTGAAACTCCTGCGCTCCCGCCTTGCCAAGGGGCAAGGCCAGCCGGGCGCGGTGCTTGCGGGTTTCACCGTCGCCTGCGGCTCCGGTGCGGTGCAGATCACCGAGGCACAGCGCGAGGGCAAGCGGCCGATGCCCGCGGACGAGGTGCTGCGCGGACTCGTCCTGCCCGAAAGGCTCGGCTGAGCGTTCCCAAATGCCGTGCGGGGGGCCATATTGGCCGGGTGGCAACCCGGAGTCAGACATGGCCATTCTCGCCCTCATCATCATCGGCGCGGCGGCGGGCTTCATCGCCACGCGTCTCATGAACCTTCAGACCGATCTGGTGACCACTATCGCCATCGGCGTGCTCGGTGCGCTCGTGGGCGGTCTCGTCCTGCGGTTCCTGCTGGCGATCACCGGCCTCGCGGTTGGCTTCGTCGGCGCGATCCTCGGCGCCATGGCGCTGATCTGGCTGTGGGAGACCTACGGGCCGAAGCGCCGCTGACGGCGGCGGGTCAGCGGCGCGGCGGGCGCGAGCGGTAGACCGGCAGCCGCCAGCCGAAGTGAAGGCTGCCGGCGCGGAGCGCGAAGGTGACGCCCGCGCAGAGGAGCAACGCCGGGCCCGCCGGGAGCACGAAAAGCGCCGCGACTGCGGCAACGGCCCCGGCGAAGGCCGCGGTGACGTAAAGCTCGCCCTGTTTCAGAACCAGCGGCACCTCATTGCAGACCACGTCGCGCATGAGCCCGCCGAAGGCGCCAGTCACCATCCCCATCAGAAGCGTCACGCCCCAGGGCTGGCCGGCCGCGAGCGCCACGCCCACGCCGGCCGGCACCGCGATCGAGAGCGCCAGCGCGTCGAGCCAGGTAAGGACCGTGAGCCGGCTTTCGAAACGGTGCGCGGTGAAGAAGACGATGACCGCCGCGGTCACGGCGACGCCGATGAATGCCGGCTCGGCCACCCAGAAGACCGGATTGCGGTCGAGGATCACGTCGCGGACCGTGCCGCCCCCGACGGCGGTCAGCGAAGCGACGAAGGCGAAGCCGACGATGTCGAGCTGCGCCCGGCTGGCGGCGAGCGCACCCGTCAGCGCGAAGACGAAGACCGAGGCATAGTCGAGCGCGTCAAGCAGCGTCATCGGCCCGCGCCTTCTTCGGCTTGAAGGGCGCCATGCCCGCCCGCGCCAATTCGTCGGCGCGTTCGTTCTCGGGGTGGCCGGCATGGCCCTTGATCCATTCCCAGGTCACCTCGTGGCGGTACTGTGCCGCGTCGAGGCGCTGCCAGAGATCGACGTTCTTGACGGGCTTCCGGTCGGCCGTCTTCCAGCCGTTCCGCTTCCACCCGTGGATCCAGGTGGTGACGCCGTTCTTCACGTAGGCGCTGTCGGTGACGATGGTGATCGCGCTCTGACGCTTCAGGGCTTCCAGCGCCGAGATCGCGGCCAGAAGCTCCATCCGGTTGTTGGTCGTGTCGGGCTCGCCGCCCGACAGCTCGCGGGTCTTGACGACCGCGTCGCCCTCGCGCGCGATCATCAGCACGCCCCAGCCTCCGGGGCCGGGATTGCCGGAGCACGCTCCGTCGGTATAGGCGAAAAGCTCGGGCATCTGCCCCCCCATTCGGTTCGTTCAGGGGATAGGCTGGGGGGCGGGGGCGGTCAACCGATCCTCAGGCGCGCTCCATTGCGAGGCGGAGGCCGAGGGCCGCGAAGGAGGCGGCGAAGGCGCGGCGCAGCCAGGCCATGACGGCGGGGCGGGACAGGACCGCCTCGCGCCCCGAGGCGGCGAGCGCGGCGTAGCCGAGGAAGACCGCGAAGGTCATGACGGCGAAGCCTAGACCCAGTTCCAAGATGGTGCGCGTTCCGTCGCCGGGAGACAGGAACTGCGGCAGGAAGGCCAGGAAGAACATCGGGATCTTGGGGTTGAGAAGGTTTAGCGCGATTCCCCGCCAGACGATCCGGCCCGCCGGTTGCGGGACGGCGGCTTGGAGGGAAAGTCCGCCCGCGCCCTTCAGCGTGCCCCAGGCCATCCACAACAGGTAGGCGACGCCCGCGAACTTCACCGTCTGGAAGAGGACGGCCGAGGAATGCAGGATCGCCGCAAGGCCCGCCACGGCGACGGCCATGTGAACGATGGTCGCCAGCGTACAGCCGACCGAAGCCCAGAATCCGCCGCGCATACCCTGCGCCAGCGCGACCGACAGCGTGTAGACGACGCCGATCCCGGGGGCGAGGCAGACGACGAACGTGGTCAGCAGGTACTCGGGCGACATGGGGAACCTTCGGCAGCGGATTCGGAGAGGGTGCCCGCGCGGCCGGGTCCGGTCAAGCGCGCCGGGTGAGGAGTATCACGAAAGGATCGAGCGTTCCGGCCAGGCCCTTTTCCTCGCCTCGCCGTTCGGAGAGTGCGGTGAAGCCGGCATCGGCCAGCAGCCCGTGCAACTCATCGACCTCGTAGTAGCAGTAAAAGCGGCCGAGCGCGTCGCGCCCCTCGCCAACCCCGGTCTTCATGCCGAGATGCAGCAGACCGCCGGGCCTCAGCGCACGGTGCAGCGCTGAAAGGTGCCGGGGCAGGTCCTTGCGCGGCGCGTGCAACAGCGAAAAGTTCGCCCAGACGCCGTCATATTCGGCCAGGGCCTCGATATCGTCGAACGTTGCGAGCCGGGCACCGAGGCCGTGGCGTTCGTTCGCAAGCGCAACCATCGCCGCCGAGGCATCGACCGGTTCGGGCCGCATCCCGGCGGCACGCAGGAAGGCCGACGCTTCGCCGGGCCCGCAACCGAGGTCGAGCACCCGGGCACCTTCGGGCAGCGCCGCGATGAAGCTGCGGAGATGGCGGCCGGGGCCGTCGCTGTGGAACCGCTCCTCGTAGTCGCCCGCGTGCGCGTCATAGGCGGCAATGGTGCGGGCATCCGCGCTCATACCGGTTCCCGAAGGACGCGGGGGACCTTGAACTCGACGCTCTCGCGCGCCGTTTCCACCATCTCGACCGTGACGTCGAAGCGCGCGCGGAAGGCGTCGATGACCTCGTTAACCAATACTTCCGGGGCTGAGGCACCGGCGGTGACACCGACCGTTTTCAGCGCCCCGAGCGCGCGCCAGTCGATGTCGGTCGCGCGGCTCACAAGCTGGGCGTATCCGCAGCCGGCGGCGCGCCCGACCTCGACCAAGCGCCGGGAGTTCGACGAGTTCGGCGCGCCGATGACGAGGAGCGCCTCGATCCTGGGTGCAATGGCCTTCACCGCCTCCTGCCGGTTCGTCGTGGCGTAGCAGATGTCTTCCTTTTGCGGACCGACGATGGCCGGGAACCGCGCCTTCAGCGCGGCGACGATGCCGGCGGTGTCATCGACCGAAAGCGTTGTCTGGGTGATGAAGGCGAGCCTTTCGGGGTCGCGTGGGGCAAGCGTCGCCACGTCCGCGACCGTCTCCACCAGGAGCACTTCTCCCTCCGGCAGCTGCCCCATGGTGCCGAGCGTTTCGGGGTGGCCGGCATGGCCGATCATCACCATCTGGAGGCCGTTCTGGTGATGCCGCTCGGCCTCGATATGGACCTTGGAGACGAGGGGGCAGGTTGCGTCCACGTAGATCATGTTGCGCCGCGCCGCCTCGGCCGGCACGGCCTTCGGCACGCCATGGGCCGAGAAGATCACGGGCCGGTCGCCGGGCACCTCGTCCAGCTCCTCGACGAAGACCGCGCCCTTGGCGCGCAGGCCGTCGACGACAAAGCGGTTGTGCACGATCTCGTGGCGCACGTAGACCGGCGCCCCCCACTTGACCAGCGCCATCTCGACGATCTTGATCGCGCGGTCCACGCCGGCGCAGAAACCGCGCGGCGCGGCGAGATAGAGTGTCAGGGGCTGGGGCATGATCGGTCCTCTCGCGTCGCGGCGGCACGGTAGTCGAATGCCCGGGTGTGGACAACCGAACGCAGGCGCCCCCGGGCGCCTGCGGTCCGACTCGCTGCGTGGCGGCGTTACTTGCCGCTCGCCGTCTCTTCCTCGCGCTCGACCCGGGCTTCCCGCGGCGGGCGGCCGATCACCTCGCGCAGCGCGTCCAGCTCGATGAAGTTGTCGGCCTGGCGGCGCAGTTCGTCGGCGATCATCGGCGGTTGCGAGCGGATCGTGGAGACGACCGAGACGCGCACCCCCTGCCGCTGCAGGCTTTCGACGAGCGGCTTGAAATCGCCGTCGCCGGAGAAGAGCACGATATGGTCGAGCCGCGGCGCAAGCTCCATGGCATCGACGGTAAGCTCGATGTCCATGTTGCCCTTGACCTTCCGGCGTCCCTGGCTGTCGGTGTACTCCTTCGCCGGCTTCGTGACCATGCAGAAGCCGTTGTAGTGAAGCCAGTCGACAAGCGGTCGGATCGGCGAGTAGTCGTCGTTCTCCAGCAGCGCGGTGTAGTAGAACGCACGCAACAGCTTGCCCCGGCGCTCGAATTCCTGCCTGAGAAGCTTGTAGTCTATGTCGAATCCCAGCGCCTTTGCCGCTGCGTAGAGGTTCGACCCGTCGATGAACAGCGCGAGCCGTTCGTCCTTGTAGAACATCAATTGTTCCTTCCAGAAATGAACCGTCGAAATTCCTTCTTGTGTTTGGGTGGGCAAACTGAAAAGTCGACGGGCGTTCGGGTGTGGTAGCAGGGACTTGGCAAATTGCCAGTGGATTTCCTATGTATCCAAAAAGACAGGCTAGCAGCGATCGCCCTCGGCGGCAATTCAACTTCTCCCGCAGGTGATCCGGCCAAAACCATTGCGGCTGCTCTCGCGGACATTGCGCGGGACATCGGCCCGATTGTCGCGGTTTCCCGCTTTTTCCGGACACCTGCCTACCCGCCGGGTAGCGGCCCGGATTTCGTCAATGCGGCCGTGGTGGCAGCCACGACGCTCGAACCTGCCGAGACCCTGGATGTCCTGCACCGTATCGAGGCCCGGTTTGGCCGTGTGCGCCAGGTGCGCTGGGGCGCGCGGACGCTCGACCTCGACCTGCTTTCGATGGGAGAGCGCGTGCTGCCCGACGCCGCCACCCTGCGGCAGTGGATGGATCTTCCGGCCGCAGACCAGCGCGATCGCGCGCCCGACCGTCTGATCCTGCCCCATCCGCGGTTGCAGGACCGCGCCTTCGTGCTGATTCCCCTGGCCGAGATCGCGCCGGACTGGCGCCACCCGCTGACCGGTCGCACGGTCGCCGAGATGGCAGCGGCGCTCCCCAAGGCCGAGAAAGCCGTGGTTTGCCCGCTCTGACAGGGATTCTTCGCTTGTCAATAGCAGACCGAGCACTTAAATAGCGGTCTCCATGCCTCCCATTCCGATTGGAGTTCCCGATGGCCCGCGTGACGGTCGAAGATTGCGTTGACAAGGTCCCGAACCGGTTCGAGCTCGTGATGCTCGCCGCGCACAGGGCGCGCGAGATCGCCTCCGGCTCCGGCCTCACGGTGGACCGCGACAACGACAAGAACCCTGTCGTGGCGCTGCGCGAGATCGCGGACGAGACCCAGGCGGCTTCCGACCTGCGCGAGCGGATGATCGAGAGCCAGCAGACGCAGATCGAGGTCGACGAGGCCGAGGACGACGCGATGGCCCTCCTGATGGGCGCCGAGGTCGACCGCCCGAGCGAGGACGACATGTCCGAGGAAAAACTCCTCCGGGCACTCATGGAAGCTCAGGGCCAGGGCTGAGCCCGCCAGACGAAGGCACGCGGACCGGAATGATCGACGTCGAAGACCTGATCGCGCTGGTCCGCAACTACAATCCCCGCACCAATGCCGCGCTGATCCGCCGCGCCTACGACTACGGCGCGCACATGCACGAGGGCCAGCGCCGCCGCTCGGGGGAGCCATACTTCACGCATCCCGTTGCCGTCGCCGCGATCCTGACCGAGCAGCGGCTCGATGACGCGACGATCATCACCGCCCTCCTGCACGACACGATCGAGGATACGAAGTCCACCTGGGCCGACATCGCGGCGACGTTCGGCGAAGAGATCGCCGAACTGGTGGACGGGGTCACGAAACTCACCAACCTCCAGCTCTCTTCGACCGAGACCAAGCAGTCGGAGAACTTCCGCAAGCTCTTCATGGCCATGTCGAAGGACCTGCGCGTGATCCTGGTGAAGCTCGCCGACCGGCTTCACAACATGCGCACGATCCGCTCGCTGCCGCCCGAGAAGCAGGCCCGCAAGGCGCGCGAGACGATGGATGTCTTCGCGCCGCTCGCCGGCCGCATGGGGATGCAGTGGATGCGCGAGGAACTTGAGGACCTTTCCTTCAAGGTCCTGAATCCGGAGGCACGCGCCTCGATCATCCGGCGCTTCGTGATCCTTCAGAAGGAATCCGGCGACGTGATCCCCAAGATCACCACCGACATCCGGACGGAACTGGAAAAGGACGGGGTCGAGGCCGACGTCTTCGGCCGCGCCAAGAAGCCCTACTCGATCTGGCGCAAGATGCAGGAGAAACAGCTTGCCTTCTCGCGCCTCTCCGACATCTACGGATTCCGGGTGATCTGCTCCGACGAGCGTGACTGCTACCGCATCCTCGGCGCGATCCACCGTCGCTGGCGCGCGGTTCCGGGGCGGTTCAAGGACTATATCAGCCAGCCGAAGTCGAACGGCTACCGGTCGATCCACACCACGGTCTCGGGCCGCGACGGCAAGCGGGTCGAGGTGCAGATCCGCACCCGCCAGATGCACGAGGTGGCCGAGGCGGGCGTGGCCGCGCACTGGTCCTACCGCGACGGCGAGCGGGCGCAGAACCCCTTCGCCGTCGACCCGGCGCGCTGGATCGCGACGCTCACGGAACGGTTCGACACCGGCGAGGACCACGAGGACTTCCTCGAGAACGTGAAGCTGGAGATGTATTCCGACCAGGTCTTCTGCTTCACCCCGAAAGGCGACGTGGTGCAGTTGCCCAAGGGGGCGACGCCGCTCGACTTCGCCTATGCGATCCATACCCGCATCGGCAACTCCACCGTCGGCGCCAAGGTCGACGGCATCCGCGTTCCGCTCTGGACGCGGCTGAAGAACGGCCAGTCGGTCGAGATCATCACCGCCACCGGCCAGCGCCCGCAGGCGACCTGGATCGACATTGTCGTCACCGGCCGCGCCAAGGCCGCGATCCGGCGGTCGTTGCGCGAGGAGGACCGCGAGCGGTTCGTCAAGCTCGGCCAGGAACTCGCCCGCGTGGCCTTCGAGCATATCGGCCGCAAGGCGACGGACAAGGCGCTGAGGACCGCGGCGAGGACGCTCGGCCTCGCCGACGAGAAGGACGTGCTCGCCCGGCTCGGTTCGGCCGAGCTCACGGCACGCGAGGTGATCGAGGCGATCTACCCCGAGCTTGCCACCCAGGCCTCCGTCGAGGAAGTCGATGCCCGACGGCCCGTCGTCGGGCTGACGGCCGATCAGTCCTTCCGCCGCGCCAACTGCTGCCAGCCGGTCCCGGGCGAACGCATCGTCGGCATCACCTACCGCGGCCAGGGCGTGGTCGTGCATGCCATCGACTGTCCGGCCCTCGCCGAGTTCGAGGACCAGCCGGGACGCTGGGTCGACCTGCACTGGCATTCGGGCCGCCACGCGCCGGTCTATACCATCGGGCTCAACCTCACGATCGCCAATGACGCAGGTGTGCTCGGCCGCATCTGCACCTTGATCGGCGAGCAGAAGGCCAATATCTCCGATCTCACTTTCGTCGATCGAAAGCCGGATTTTTACCGTCTTATCGTGGAAGTTGATCTGAGGGATGCCGAGCATCTCCATATGGTGCTGACAGCACTCGAGGCAGAAAGCGATGTGGCGCAGGTCGAACGCTACCGTGACCTGAGCCGCAAGCCCTGAGGGGTGGGAAGGAACGGACGTGGTCTTCAAGCGGCGCAACCCGCGGTCCTATTTCCGGACGTTCGTGGAGGCCCTGTGGCCGCGCGGTGGCTGGACCCGCGCCTTCCACTACGTGAAACACCGCATCCGCCGCCTGCCGGACCGTCCGGACCGGATCGCGCGTGGTGTCGGGGCCGGCGTGTTCGTGAGCTTTACCCCGTTCTTCGGGCTTCACTTCATTTCGGCCGCCATTTCCGCCTGGATCGTGCGCGGCAACGTGCTGGCGGCGCTCCTTGGCACGTTCTTCGGCAATCCGCTCACATTCCCGATCATCGCCGTCTCTTCGATGAAGTTCGGTCACTGGATTCTGGGCACGGAGTTCGACGAAAGCCAGCATGCGACGATCTTCGGCAAGTTTGTCGGCGCGAGCGAGGATCTCAGGCACAATTTCACTGCAATGTTCACCGACGACACGGCCCACTGGACGAACCTTTACAACTTCTGGAACGAGATCTTCCTGCCCTACCTTGTCGGCGGCTTCCTTCCCGGCATCGTCGCCGGCGTCGTCGCGTACTACCTCTCCGAGCCGGTCATCGCCGCCTACCAGAAGCACCGCCGCAAGCGGCTGAAGGAACGCTTCGAGAAGCTGAAGGCAAAGCTCCATGCCCGCGCCGAGCAGGTCGCGGAGAAATCGCTGGCCGGCAAGAGCTCCTCCGGCAAATTGTGACCGGCACGATTTGTCCCGTTCACAGTCACGGCCCCTGCCGCTAGGCTCCGCGCCGACCGGAACGGAGGCGACCCAGGTGACCCATCTCAGGCTCGGCGTGAACATCGACCATGTGGCCACCGTGCGCAACGCCCGCGGGTCGGCCTATCCGGACCCGGTGCGCGCCGCGAAGCTGGCGGAGGACGCGGGCGCCGACGGCATCACCGCGCACCTGCGCGAGGATCGCCGGCACATCACCGACGGCGACATCGACCGGCTCATGGCCACGTTGACACGACCGCTCAACTTCGAGATGGCGGCGACGGCCGAGATGCAGGCGATCGCGCTCCGCCACCGGCCGCGCGCCGTCTGCATCGTCCCCGAGAAGCGCGAGGAGCGGACGACCGAGGGCGGGCTCGACGTCGCCGCCGACGTCGCCCGCCTGACCGACTACATCGCGCCCCTCCGCGACGCCGGCTGCCGCGTGTCGATGTTCATCGGCCACGACCCGCGCCAGATCGAGGCCTCGGCGAGGATCGGCGCGGAAGTGGTGGAACTTCACACCGGCCACTACTGCGACCTCCACGCCGAGGGGCGCCTTGCCGACCGCGACGCCGAACTCGCCGCGCTGGCCGGAGGCGCGCGGCTTGCGCATTCGCTCGGCCTCGAGGTACACGCGGGCCACGGGCTGACCTACGACACCGTCGCCCCCGTCGCGGCCTTCCCCGAGGTGCGCGAGCTCAACATCGGCCATTTCCTCATCGGCGAGGCGATCTTCGTCGGGCTGAAGGAGGCGATCGCCGGGATGCGCCGGCAGATGGACAGGGCGCGGGTATCATCCGCGTGATTTGCCGTATGGGGTGCGGTGCACGCCGGTGTAGCGCGCGCCGGCGGACAGTTCTTCGGCGACGGGACCCTCTTCAGCCAGAAGCGTCGCGATCTCGGCCCCGAGCCTGAGTTCCGACACCTGGCCGAAGTGATGCGCCCTGAGACGGCCCATGCGGTCGATCAGGATGAGACTGGGGGTGCCACGAATGCCGTAGCGCTCCATCGTGACCGGCAGCGCGCCGGTGCCGGGGTCGTCGATGCCGACGGGAAACGTCACGCGGTACTCGTGCAGGAATGCCGCCAGCGAGACGGCGGTCATCGCCGCATGATGTTCGAACACCGTATGCAGGCCGATCACCGCCACCCGATCCTGCGGGAACAGCCGATGGACCGCCTGCGCCAGCGGCAGTCCATGTGCGACGCAGCCGGGGCACAGCATCTGGAACGCCTCGATCATCACGACGCGCCCGCGCAGGCTTGCAAGGGTCGGGCGCCCCTCGGTGTTGAACCACTGGCTGACCGACCATTCCGGCGCTGGCCTGAGCGCGGTGTCGTCGAGGCGTTCCGTCGTCATCTCCGCCCTCTCATTCCACCTTGCCGGGCAGGGAAAGGTCGCCCGAGGCCACGTCGAAGACGTCGGTGACGCAGAGAAGTGGCGCATGAACATTGGCGTTGACGCGGAGCGCCGAGGTGACGCCGTCGAAGCCGATATCCGCCGGTGCGCCCGGCAGCGTGACCGTCACCGCCACCGTATCGGCATCGAGCGCGGGAACATAGCCGGGGCTGTCGATGAAGAGCGGCAGGCCCGGCCAGGTCTTCGGCAGCGCGGGGGTCTCGCCCTCGGGGATGTCGCGGACCGACAGCGCGCCCGGCCCGCACTCCTCCGACGGGGTCAGCACGACCCAGTGGCTGTGCCAGGGGCCGCCGTCGTTCTTGGGGTCGCCATCGCCGTCCTCGTCCTCGAGCGGCGTGTCGTCGAAATCCGGATGGCTCGTCGCGGCCAGGGCCAGGACGCCGGTGCCGCCCTCGAAGCCGACCGTGGCGGGGTCGAGCGAGGTCGGCCAGACATAGGCGTGGACCGGCGCCCCGGCGAGCGCGCCCACCGGGGCCGGCTGCTCCGATCCCGCCGTGGCGGCCAGCGTCATGCGGAAGGTGACGGCGTCGCCGTCGCGGCTTGCCTCGGCGGCGAGGATGTCGAAGGTCGCGCGCTTCGCCGGGTCGGCGGGCGAGGTGATCCCGGCGCCGAACGCGGCCGGGGCGGCGAGCATTGCGGCAAGCGAGAGGGAAACGGAGGGGCGGGGCATGGTGGACTCCTGATAGCGACTCGATACGATTATTGATATTGACTCGCTACGATCTGGCAAGCATTTTTCGTCCATGCCCGCCTCGTCCCGCCTCGGTTCCCTCATCGACCGGCTGTCGCGCCTGCATGCCGCCGCGCGCCGGCGGCCCGGCCTGAGCGATGCGCAACTCTCCGCGCTCGACTATCTCGACCAGGCGAACGCCTTCTCGCGCAGTCCCTCCGCCGTTGCGGATTATCTAGACGCAACGCGGGGCACGGTGTCGCAGACCTTGCGCGCCCTGGCGCGGAAGGGCCTGATCGTGGCGGCGGAAGACCCGGCCGACCGCCGCAGCCTGCGCTATGACCTGACCGCGAAAGGCCGGGCCATGCTGCGGACGCGGACCGAGCTTGCCGATCATGGCGGCACGCTCGAGGCCGCGCTGGGCGATTTGGTCGCACGCATGATCGCCGCGCGCGGCGGGCGCAGCTTCGGCATCTGTGGCACCTGCCGCTTCCACCAGGTCTTGGAGGATGGCAGCCACCGTTGCGGCCTGCTCGGCCTTGCGCTCGCCGTTCCGGAAACCACCCGCATCTGCCGCGAGCATGCCGCCTGAGCGAGCGTCTGGAAAAAGGCCGGTGCCGATGCGATACCTGTGCGAGACCGGAACCCGGCGTGGAGCCGACCCCAGATGATCCTCGGCATCGGCACGGACCTTGCCAATATCGACCGCATCGCGGCGACGCTCGACCGGTTCGGCGACCGTTTCCGCAACCGCGTCTTCACCGAGGTCGAGCAGCGGAAGGCCGAACGGCGTCGCGACACGGCCGGCACTTATGCCAAGCGCTGGGCGGCGAAGGAGGCCTGTTCCAAGGCGCTCGGCACCGGCCTGCGCATGGGGATCTCGTGGAAGGACATGGGCGTCTCCAACCTCCGCTCGGGCCAGCCCGTCATGCACCTGACCGGCTGGGCGGCCGAACGGCTCGCCGCGATGACGCCGCCCGGGCACGAGGCCATTGTCCACGTTACGCTGACCGACGATCACCCCTGGGCGCAGGCCTTCGTGGTGATCGAGGCGCGGCCGCGTGCGGGCGCAGCCGAAACTTGACTCGGCCCTGCCGCCGCCGCATGTAGCGCGGGCACAAGAAACTGGACAGGGCAGGGCGCATCGTGGCGGCAAAGCAGGATGGTATCGTCGAAACCGTGAAGACGATCGTCTACGCGCTTCTCATCGCGGGGGTGTTCCGGACCCTCTTCTACCAGCCCTTCTGGATTCCCTCCGGTTCGATGAAGGACACGCTCCTCATCGGCGACTTCCTCTTCGTCAACAAGATGGCCTACGGCTACTCGCGCTATTCCTGCCCCTTCGCGGCCTGCCCGATCACCGGGCGTCTCTTCGGTTCGGAACCCGAACGCGGCGATGTCGTCGTGTTCCGCCATCCCGGCACGGGGGCCGACTTCATCAAGCGGCTGATCGGCCTGCCGGGCGATACCCTGCAGATGAAGGCGGGCCAGCTCTGGCTGAACGGCGAACCGGTGCCGCAGGAAGCCGCCGGCACCTTCGAGGAGATCAAGGCGCCGCAGGGTTCGCAGGGCAACATGCCGCGCTGTGCCAACGACCCCGTCGGCATCGGCGGCACCTGCGTCAAGGAGCGCTTCATCGAAACCCTGCCGAACGGCGTGCGCCACGATGTCCTCAACATTGCCAACGTGCCGGCCGACGACACGCCGATCTACACCGTGCCCGCTGGGCACTACTTCTTCATGGGCGACAACCGCGACAACAGCCAGGACAGCCGCTTCGCGGTGAACTCCGGTGGGGTGGGAATGCTGCCGGCCGAATACCTCATCGGCCGGGCCGACCGGATCATGTTCTCCTCCGCCGGCCGCTCGCTCTTCTTCTTCTGGACCTGGCGGTCCGACCGCTTCTTCACGGCGGTGGAGTGAGACTGTCGTCGGACCTCCAGGCCTTCGCGGCCCGCATCGGGCATGAGTTCCGCCGGCCCGAACTTCTTCTGCGCGCGGTCACGCATTCCTCCATCGCCACGCCGGCACGCCCCGACAACCAGCGGCTCGAATTCCTCGGCGACCGCGTGCTCGGCCTCGTCATGGCCGAGGCGCTTCTGGCCGCCGACAGGGGGGCCAGCGAAGGCCAGCTCGCGCCGCGCTTCAATGCCCTCGTCCGCAAGGAGACCTGCGCCGCCGTCGCGCGCGAGACGGACCTCGGCGAGGTCCTGAAGCTCGGCCGGTCGGAGATGATGTCGGGCGGCCGGCGCAAGGAGGCGCTCCTTGCCGATGCGATGGAGGCGGTGATCGCGGCGGTCTATCTCGACGCCGGCTTCGAGACCGCGAAGGCCGTCGTCCTGAGACTCTGGGATGCGCGGATCGGAACCGTCAAGGCCGATGCCCGCGACGCCAAGACGGCCTTGCAGGAATGGGCGCAGGGCCGCGGCCTGCCGCCCCCGGCCTACAGCGAACTGGAACGCGAGGGGCCGGACCACCAGCCGATGTTCACCGTCGAGGTGCGGCTTGCCACCGGCGAGGCGGAAGTGGCGCAGGCCGGCGCGAAGCGGCAGGCGGAACAGGCGGCGGCCAAGGCGCTGCTGGCGCGGATGGAACGCAGTAGCCTCTAGTCAGGCCGACGCGGCGGCATGCGCCCCTTTTGGCGCGCATCGCAGCGCCAGAACTTCCTGCGAATTCCCTGCGGCTCAAGCCGGGAATACTTCCCGCGCGAGAACTTGGGCCAGTCGATCGCCATCCCGGCGGCGACCATCTCGGCCGACAGATCGCGCCCGTCCGGGAGGTAGCAGGTTGCCACGGTCCGGTCATGCGAAAGATCGCCATCGAAGACGGCCCTGATCTCTTGCCCCTTGCACAGATTGACGAGCGCCCACTTGGCGGTCCTGCCATAGGGGTGGTCCATCTCCGGTGCGTCGATCCCGGCGAGCCGGATGCGCATTCCGCCAATGTCCAGGGTGTCACCGTCGATTACCCAGGGCCGGCCGCGAAGCTCGGTGACCTCGACGATCCTGATGTCGGCCGACTGCCCGACTGCGACCCGGCGGCGCCAGGGACTTCCGTCCTCCAGAACCGTCGTCTCGTGCCGGATCTCCACCAATATGGGCCGGCTAGAGCGAAAGAAGGCGCGGAACAGTAAACGGAAAAGACCCATGGCAAGCGACTCGTTCGTTCAATTCCCTTACCATGGTCCGCCGCATCGCAATTGCCAATTGGCAAATCCCGCAACTTTCCCGTATGGGGCGGAGATCAATCATAGGATCGCTACACGACATGACCACCCGCGCCGGTTTCGTCGCCCTGATCGGAGAGCCCAATGCGGGCAAGTCCACGCTTCTGAACCGCATGGTCGGCGCCAAGGTCTCGATCGTCACCCACAAGGTGCAGACGACCCGCGCCCGCATCCGCGGCATCGCGATGGAGGGCGATGCGCAGATCGTCTTCGTCGACACGCCCGGGCTTTTCCGCCCCCGCCGCCGACTGGACCGGGCGATGGTGGCCGCCGCCTGGGGTGGCGCCGCGGACGCCGATATCGTCGTGCTGCTCATCGAGGCCCATCGCGGTCTCACCGACGGGGTGCGGGCGATCCTCGACGCGCTGCGCGAAAAGCTGCCCGCCAGGACCCGCGTCGCGCTGGCCATCAACAAGATCGACCGGGTGAAGGCCGAGGCGCTGCTGGCGCTGGCGCAGGAGCTGAACGCGGCCTTCCCCTTCGAGAAGACCTTCATGATCTCGGCCGAACGCGGCCACGGGGTGGAGGACCTGAAGCGCTGGCTTGCCGCCGAGCTGCCCGAAGGCCCCTGGTTCTACCCCGAGGATCAGATCGCCGATCTGCCGATGCGGATGATCGCAGCCGAGATCACGCGCGAGAAGCTGACGCTCAGGCTCCACGAGGAACTTCCCTATCAGCTGACGGTGGAGACCGAGCACTGGCAGGAGCGGGAGGACGGGTCCGCCCGCATCGACCAGGTGGTCTACGTCGCCCGCGACGGCCACAAGGGGATCGTCCTCGGCAAGGGCGGCGAGACTATCAAGGCGGTCGGGCGCGAGGCGCGGGGCGAGATCGCTGAGTTCCTCGGCCGACCCGTGCATCTCTTCCTGCAGGTGAAGGTGCGCGAGAACTGGCAGGAGGACCGCGCGCGCTATACCGAGATGGGGCTCGACTTCAAGGATGGCGACTGACCTCACCTCCACGCCGCGCCACGTCCGCGCCCTTGCGCGGTCGGAGCCTGCGGGAGCCTCCGGCGCGAGTGTTTCCCGCCACGATGAAAGCCCGGGGGCATGAGTGCCCGGCTCACCGCCGAGTTCTGGGTGCGCGCCTATCTCGCCCGGCTTCAGGCGGCGCATCTGCCGGCCTATGTCACCGCAAGGGGCGATCCTACGGCGGGCGCGGTGCTGGTGAAGCTCGCCACGCTCGACGGCCGGGCTCGGCTTTTTCAGCGCAGCGTCGACCTGATGACCGGCGGGCGCACCTGGGTCGTTCTCGCCGACGGGGCCGAGACCGAGGTCGATGCCACCGTCGCCCGCCAGCGGCGGATGGACCCCGACCTCTGGGTGATCGAGATCGAGAGCCGCGAGGGGCGGACGCTTCTGGACGAGGAGGGGCTCGCCGACTGACCCCTCTCGCTCGCGAGTGGTGCGTCAGGGGGGCGACGTTCCCGCCGCCGGTGGACATCGCCGACGCCGCGGCCGATAGTCGCGTCCCGGAGGAACGGCATGGATTGGCGGGACGAAGGCGCCCTTCTGGCGGTCAGGCGGCACGGCGAGAATGCCGCCATCATCGAGGTCTTCACGCCCGGGCATGGACGTCATGCCGGTGTCGTGCCCGGCGGCGCCTCGCGCAGGCTCGCGCCGCTTCTCCAGCCGGGGGTGCAGCTGGATCTGACCTGGCGGGCGCGGCTCGAAGACCATATCGGCACCTTCACGGTGGAGCCGTTGCGGTCGCGGGCGGGCCTTCTTGGAGATCGCGGGGCGCTTGCCGCGCTGAACGCGGTCTGTGCGCTCCTGCACCAGGCGCTGCCGGAGCGGGAGCCGCATCCGGGGCTCTACGCCGCGACGATCGGCCTGCTCGACCGGCTGGGCGAGGATCCGGACTGGCCGCTCGCCTACGTCCGCTGGGAACTCGGCCTCCTCGAGGACCTCGGCTACGGGCTCGACCTGGCGTCCTGCGCCGTCACGGGCGCCCGCGAAGACCTTGCCTATGTCAGCCCGAAATCCGGGCGCGCCGTGGCGCGCGGCGCGGCGGGGGACTGGGCGGACCGGCTCCTGCCGCTGCCGCCCTGCCTGCTCGGCCACGGTCCGGCCGGTGCGGACGAGATCGCCGAGGCGCTCAGGACCACAGGGCACTTCCTCGAGCACCGGCTCTTTCCCGACCTCGGTTCCCGGCCGATGCCCGAGGCCCGGCGCCGCCTCGTGGCGCTCATCGCCCGCGCGGGATAGGTCCAATCCGACTCCGCCTGTCGGAAACGTCTCAGACGCCCTCCCGGGTCGCGCGCGATGTCTCGGACGAGAGGTTTCATGATCAGCCGCTACATCCCTGACTATCTGCGTCACGCACCCACGCCGGGCGTGACCGGTTTCGCCGTCCTCGCGGGGATCGAAGCCTCGCTGCGCGGGACCCTGGTCTCGGTCTGGCCGCTCGTCATGTATCAGGCGCTGGGCGAGAATGCCGCCCACGTCAGCCTCGTCTACTTCGCCGTCGGAATCGCTTCGCTCTCCTGGGGACTGATGGTCCCCTGGCTCAACCGCCGCGTCCCGCGCCGCTGGCTCTATACGCTCGGAGCGGGCCTCTATGTCGCGGGCGCGCTCCTGGCGATCCGGGGCGGGGCGGTGGCGACGCCGGTCGCCATGGTGCTGGCGAATTTCGCAACCGTCACGGTCTTCATCTGCACCAACGCCTACATCATGGACTTCATCGCCCGACATGAACTCGGCCGGGTGGAGACGCAGAAGCTTCTCTACAGCGGCATCTCCTGGGCGATCGGCCCGATGGCCGGGGTCTTCCTCTGGAAGTGGTGGCCGGCGATGCCCTTCCTGATGGCGATCGGCTTCGCCGCGCTCCTGCTGGCGACCTTCTGGTATCTCCGGCTCGGCAACGGGCGGCTCATCACTCGGGCCCGCGCGCCGGCGCCGAACCCCCTGGCCTATCTCGGCCGCTTCTTCCGCCAGCCGCGGCTGATCTCGGGCTGGCTCTTCGCGGTCCTCCGCTCGTCGGGCTGGTGGGTCTATGTCGTCTATCTGCCGATGTTCTGCATCCAGGCGGGGCTTGGCGACCGGGTGGCGAGCGTCGCCTTCTCGGTGTCGAACGCGCTCCTTCTTGCCGCGCCCTTCATCATGCGCTGGATGCGCGGCCGGGGCCTCCGGCGCGCGGTGCGCACCGCCTTCGGCTGGGGCGCGCTCTGCTTCGCGCTTGCCGGCTTCGGTCACGTCTGGCCGCCGGTCGCCGTCCTGGCGCTCCTGGCAGGGTCGATCTTC
>NZ_WBUS01000127.1 GCF_008933605.1 Albidovulum sp. | reverse complement strand
CTCGACACCTACAACAACGTCGCCTGCGTTGGCCATTGCCACCCCCGCGTGGTGGAGGCGATGGCGCGGCAGGCGGCCGCCTTCGCGAGCCACACGCGCTACCTGCACGAGGGTATCCTCGACTATGCCGAACGGCTGCTCGCCACCTTCCCGGCCGAACTGGGCCACGTCATGTTCACCTGCACCGGGTCGGAGGCGAACGACCTCGCGCTGCGCATCGCGCGCGAACACACCGGCGGCACCGGCGTGATCGTGACCGAGAACGCCTATCATGGCGTCACCGCGGACGTGGCCGCGCTGTCGCCCTCGCTCGGAGCGGATGTGCCGCTCGGCCCCCATGTCCGCACCGTCCCCGCGCCGGACGCCGCGCGCTACGGGGCGGACGTGGCGGCGGGTTTCGCCGCCGCGGTTCAGGTGGCAATCGACGACCTTCTCCGCCACGGGGTCCGGCCCGCCGCGCTCGTCGTCGACACGATCTTCTCCTCCGACGGGGTCTTCGCGGACCCCGAGGGGTTCCTTGCCCCTGCCGTTACGGCGATCCGCGCCGCGGGCGGCATCTTCATCGCCGACGAGGTGCAGCCCGGCTTCGCGCGGACCGGTGCCGCGATGTGGGGCTTCCAGCGCCACGGGCTCGTGCCCGACATGGTCTCTCTCGGCAAGCCGATGGGCAACGGCTACCCGGTTGCCGCGCTGGTGGTCCGGCCCGGGGTCGTCGCGGCCTTCGGCGCCAAGGCGCGGTACTTCAATACCTTCGGCGGCAATGCCGTGGCCGCGGCAACGGCTTCTGCGGTTCTCGACGTGATCGAGGACGAGGGGCTTCTCGACAACGCCCGCGACACGGGCGCCTATCTCGTCGGGGGCCTGCGGGACCTCGCCTCGCGCCACGACTGCCTCGGGACGGTGCGCGGCGCGGGGCTCTTCATCGGGGCGGACATCGTCCGCGACGGCGCGGCCGACGCGGCGCTCGCCCTGCGGGTGGTCAACGGTCTCCGCGCGGCGAAGGTCCTGATCTCGGCCACCGGGAAGGCGGGGAACGTCCTGAAGATCCGCCCGCCCCTGGTCTTCACCCGCGAGCATGCCGACATCTTCCTGGGCAGGATGGCGGGCGTCCTCTCAGCCCTCTGATGCGGTCCGCGAGGCCCAGGGCAGGTGCGGACCCGCAGGCACGATCCCGTTGGGGTTCAACGCGCGGATCGAATAGTAGCCGCGCTTGACGTGGTCGAGGTTCACCGTCGCCCCCACACCCGGCACGTCGAGAACGCGTTCGAGGTACGCCGAAAGCCGGGGGTAGTCCGCAAGTCGGCGGATGTTGCACTTGAAGAGCCCGTAATAGGCGGCGTCGAAGCGCACCAGCGTCACGAAGAGCCGGATGTCCGTCTCCGTCAGCCCCGTCCCGAAAAGGAAGTCGCGCCCGTCCGATAGCCGGCGCTCCAGCGTGTCGAGGGACGCGAAGACGCCCGCCACCGCCTGGTCATAGGCTTCTTGCGTTGTGGCGAAGCCCGCGCGGTAGACGCCGTTGTTGAGCCGGGGGTAGATCCAGTCCGAGAGCGCGTCGATCTCGGCGCGCAGGGCCCCGGGGTAGAGCCCCGCGTCCCTGGTGGCGAGCCCGCCGAAGCCGAGGCTCATCATCCTGAGGATGTCGGCGGATTCGTTGTTCACGATCGTGTCCGTCTGCCTGTCCCAGAGCACCGGCACGGTGGCGCGTCCGGTGAACTCCGGGTCGGCGGCCGAATAGAGTTCGTGCAGGTAGGTGGCCGCCCGTTCCGGGTCGGCCCCGGTGCCGAAACGCCAGCCCTGATCGGAAAGCGCAGGCTCCACCACCGTCACCGGGATCGCGCCCGTCAGGCCCATCAGCGCCCGCGCGATCAAGGTGCGCGAAGCCCAGGGGCAAATCAGCGCGACATAGAGCCGGTAGCGCCCGGCCTCGGCCTTGAAGCCGCCGGTGCCGGTCGGCCCGGCACCGCCATCGGCGGTGACCCAGTTGCGGAAGGACGAGGTCTGGCGGACGAATCCGCCCTTCTCGTCCTTGGCCTGAACCGGCTGCCAGTTCTCGGCCCATTTCCCTCGCATGAGCATCTCAGGCTTCCTTCCGCGAGACCGTGAACGGGGTGCCCCACGGGTCCGCCCCCTGCGTGGCAAGGACGCCCGCGAGGCGGTCGTGGTTCGCGGCGTCGGCCAGAAGTTCGACGCCGGCAAGACCGGCCGCGCCACGGCTGCGCTGCCCGGCGCCCCGGCTGTTCCAGACGTTGGTGGCAAGGTGGTGGTGGTAGCCGCCGGAACTGTAGAAGGCGGCACCGGGGTAATGGGTCACGATGTCGAAGCCGAGCGTGCCGGAATAGAAGTCCTCGGCCGCCGACACATCGCCCACCTGAAGGTGGACATGTCCAACGACGGTCCCGTCGGGCGCGCCCGTCCAGGGGCGCGCGGCATCGGCGGCAAGCGCGCGGAGGTCGAGCGGATCGGTCGCCATCCTGATCCGGCCATCGCGGCGCGGCCACTCGTCCCGCGCACGGTCGCGATAGATCTCGATGCCGTTGCCCTCGGGGTCGGCGAGGTAGATCGCCTCGCTCACCAGGTGGTCGGAGGCGCCCTGCAGCGGCAGGCGCACTTCGAAGGCATGGATCATCCACATGGCGAGGTCGGCGCGCGACGGCAGGAGGAAGGCGGTGTGGAAGAGCCCCGCCTCGCGGGGATCTCCGGCCTTCGCCGCGCGGTCGGCGCGGAGTTCCAGGAGAACCCGCCCGCCCGCGCCGAGGGTGCGGACGCCGCCTTCGGAGGCGATCGGCTGAAGCCCGATCGCGGTTTCGTAGAAGGCGGCTACCCGGTCGATGTCACGCACGGTCAGCGCAACGCGGCCGATCTCGACGGGGGCGGAGGCGGTGGACATGGTCGTCCCTTTCCTGTGCGGACGTCAGCGGCGCGAGAGCGCGTAGGCGCCGTTGCCGAGGAGCGCGAGCGCGGCCATCACGATGGCCCAGAGCACCGGGTATTCCCAGCCGCCGTTCGGATTAGAGAAGAAGAAGCCGTTGGCGCCATGGCCGAACCAGGCCGCGCCAAGGAGCACCGGAACCATCGCGAGCGAGATTGCGCGGGTGTAGAAGCCGGCGATGAGCGCGAGGCCGCCCAGAAGCTCGACGGCGATGGTCGCGTAGCCGAGGAAGCCCGGAAGGCCGATCGAGGCGAAGTAGCCGGCGGTGCCGGAGGGGGTGAAGACCGCGATCTTCAGCCAGGCGTGGAGGACGAAGTAGAGGCCCGTCGAGACGCGCAGGATCAGCGCGGCATAGTCGGCGTTGGTCGGGCGGGCGAGCGGGGCAGTGGCGTCGTAGGTGGTCATCATCTGTCCTTTCGAGGGTTGGCCCGGGTTGGGCGATGGCGGGAAGATGATACCTTCCATTGAAAATGATAATCCGGTTTCCGGGAAGATTATTGCATCCTAAATGGATGCAATTGGTGTCATACGCCCCAGTCGCGCCCGCGGAAATACTCGGCGAGATGGTCGATCAGCACCCGCACCTTGGCCGCGAGGTGGCGCCCGGGCGGATAGAGCGCGAAAACGCCCAACGGGTCGTCCGCGTGGTCGGCGAGAAGCGCGCGGACACGGCCGGCCCTCAGCGACGGCGCGGCGACGAAGTCCGGCACGAAGGCGAGGCCCAGCCCCGCCTCCGCGGCGCCGAGACAGGCCTCGGCGTTGGAGTAGCGGAGCCGCCCGCGCACGGGCACCTGTTCCACCCGCCCGCCGGTCCGGAAGTGCCAGTGCCAGGGGTCGCGGAAGTTGGTGTCGATGACGCATTCGTGCCGGGCAAGGTCCGCGGGCGCTGCCGGCACGCCGGCGCGGTCGAGGTAGCTTTCGGCACCGACCAGGACCACCCGAATCTGGCAGAGCCTGCGCGCGATCAGCGTGGTGTCTGTGGGTCGGCCGACGCGGACCGCCGCATCGAAGCCTTCGTCCACCAGGTTCACGACCCGGTCGGAAAAGGAAACGTCCAGCGAGATGTCCGGAAAGGCGGAGGCGAAGCGGTTGAGCGCGGGGACGAGTTCGGTCGCTCCGAAGGTCAGGGGCGCCGTGAGCCGCACCCGCCCGCGCGGGCTGGCCGAGGCGTCCCTTACGCTCTGGTCGAGCGCATCGAACTCCTCGATGAGACCGCGAAGCTGTTCATAATAGGCCTGGCCGACCTCGGTGGCCGAGACGGCACGCGTGGTGCGATTGAGAAGCCGCACGCCGAGTTCCGCCTCGAGTCGCGCGACGACCTTGGAGGCCTGCCCCGACGTGGTGCCGAAGCGGCGCGCGGCGGCTGTGAAGCTGCCGGTCTCCATGACCGCGATAAACATCCGGTCCGAGGCGAGGCGATCCATGATTGCGTCCGATTCGGCGAAAGTCAGGCCGAGTTTCGCGCAATTCCGGCCACGAGGGCAGGGGTGTCAGAGCCGCCCCAGGAGCCGGGCCGCGTCGAGCATGCGGTTGGAAAAGCCCCATTCGTTGTCATACCAGCCGAAGACGCGGAGCAGCCCGCCCCTGGTCACGCGGGTCTCGGGCAGGGCCATGACGATGCTTTCGGGCCGCGCCCTGAGGTCGGAGGAGACTAGCGGACGGTCGGTGCAGCCGATCACGCCGCCGGCTTGGCCGAGCGCCGCATTGACCGCCTCGCGCCCGGGCCGGGCGCGGGTCATCACCGACAAGTCCACCGCGGAGACAGAGGCCACCGGCACGCGCACCGCGGCGCCCTCGATCCGGCCCGCGATCTCGGGCAGCACGACGTCCAGCAGGCGCTGGGCCGAGGTGGTGGTCGGCACCATCGACAGCGCCGCCGCGCGGCTTCGGGCATAATCCGCCGCCGGCGCGTCCACGGTCGGCTGGCTGCCGGTGTAGCAGTGGATCGTGGTCATCCACCCCGTTTCTACGCCCCATTCCCGCTCGATCAGGCGGGCGAGCGGCGCGAGGGCGTTCGTGGTGCAGGAGGCGTTGGAGACGATGTGGTGCGCGGGCGACAGCTTTTCTTCGTTCGCGCCGATGACCAGCGTGAAATCCGCCGTGGCGGAGGGTCCGGAGACGAGCACCCGCCGCGCGCCGCCCCGAAGGCCCGCCTCGGCGAATGAGCGCTCGCCGCCGAGCCCGGTGCATTCCATCACCACGTCGATGTCGGACAGGTCGAGCGTCGCGAGGTCGCGCGCGCCGGTGAGGCGGATGCGGTGTCCGTCCACGACGAGAGTATCCGGTTCCAGCCGCACCTCGCCGTCCCAGGGGCCGAAGGTGGAATCGTACTCGAAGAGATACGCGGCCATCTCGGGCCGCGCGATGTCGTTCACCGCGACGATCTCAAGCCCGTCTCCGACCGGCCCCGAAAGTGCTGCGCGCAGAACCGAACGGCCGATGCGGCCGAAACCGTTGAGGGCGACGCGGAGGGGCATGGGTGGTCCTTTCTCGATCCGCGCCGATCCTAGCCGAGTGCAAGCGATTGAAAATGCCGAAAATGTACCCGATACGCCGTGTGCACGGTCCTTGCAGGGGCGCCGCGGCGCCTGCCGCCGCCGTCATCCCGGGAGGGCAGGGACGGCGTTGCGCAGGTCGAGGGCTCCGGCCTGACGTGTCACCGCACCGCCTCCATCAAGGCATCGCGCATCCGGCAGTCGCGCGCGGCATCGAGCCCGCAGGGCCGGGGCGCGAGATCCTTCGTCAGGCAGATCCTCGCCTCCTGGATCCGCCCCGCCTCGCAGGTGATCGTGACCATCGTCGCCTCGAGGCCGGGGTTCGCGTCGACGAAGGCCTCTTCGACGACAGACGCGGGCAGCGTCACGTCTTGCCGCAGCGCGCGGAAGACCTCTGGGATGACGATGCTGTCATAGGCTTGCCGCGAGGTCTCGAAATAGTCGCCGGCCGACAGGCCCGAGCAGCGGCCATGCTTCTTCCATTCGTGCCAGGCAAGCCCGGCGGAGCCCATGATGTCGGCCATCGCGCGCGTTTCCGCTCGCGTGGCATCGCGTTCGCCGGTCCGGCAGTCGCTCGGCCAGCCGAACTCGTACTGCGGCCAGAGGCCGTGGAGGGTGAAGCTGAAGTCATGGCGCGGGTCGCACTGATCCGCGCCCCGGTCGTCGCCATCGAGGGCGCAGAAGGTCGGCGACCACGAAAGCGACAGGACGTAATAGTCGAACGCCCCCGCCCGCCCGCCTTCGGCCGAGGCCGGGAGGGCGTTGAGAAGGAGCAGGGCGAGGGCGCGCATTTTCTCTTTTCTCCGGGGGGCAGAGCGACTATATAGCGCCGCAATTCCCCGAAAACGAGGAACCGCGGCCCAAGGGTCGCAGCCGTTTTCCCGGCTCGGGAGAGATTTGTAAAGGAGAAGCCCGATGACGAAACCGCTCATGGCCAAGGCCACGGCCGTCTGGCTGGTGGACAACACGACGCTGAGCTTCAAGCAGATCGCCGATTTTTGCGGGATGCACGAGCTCGAGGTCCAGGGGATTGCCGACGGCGACGTGGCAACCGGCGTGAAGGGCTTCGACCCGATCGCCAATAACCAGCTCGAACCCGGCGAGATCGAGAAGGGGCAGGCCGATCCGCTCTACCGGCTGAAACTGAAGCACAACCCCGCCGCGCTGGGCGAGGAAAAGCGCCGCGGCCCGCGCTATACGCCGCTTTCGAAACGGCAGGACCGTCCGGCGGCAATCCTGTGGCTGGTGAAGTTCCATCCTGAGCTCGCCGATTCGCAGATCGCCAAGCTGGTGGGCACGACGAAGCCGACGATCGCTTCGATCCGCGACCGGACGCACTGGAACATCTCGAACATCACCCCGATCGATCCGGTGGCCCTCGGCCTCTGCCGGCAGTCGGAACTGGACGCCGCCGTGCAGAAGGCGGCGAAGAAGAAGGCGGCTGACGGCGTGGTGATGTCGGACGACGAACGCCGCAAGCTCGTCTCGACCGAGCAGTCGCTCGGCATGTCCACCGAGCCGAAGATCCCGTCTTCCATCGCCGGGCTTGAGAACTTCTCGTTCTCGCGGACGCAGGAAGAGGAGGAGAAGAACCCGGCCGACTATTCGGACGCGGACAGCTTCTTCAACCTGCCGCAGGGCGACGACGAGGACGACGAGGACGAGGGGCGGGGTCGGCGCTGATCGCGCGTCCCCCGCGGGGCGGGCGGCGCCACTATCCCTTCTTCTTCTTTTTCTTCTTCTTGCCCGGGGCTTGACCCGATGCGGCTTCGTCGCCGGGATCGGCCTCGAACAGGGCCGCGAGCTTCGCCGCATCGAGCGCCACCAGTGCCTCCATCCGTGCCGACAGGGTGGCCAGCGTCTCGTGCAACGCCGCGATACGCGCGTCGCCGGATGCGGCTTCGGCCGCGACGAGCCTGTCGAGGAGCGGTGCCACCACGCGGCGCTGCCGCCCGCCGATCAACAGGCGCACGATCTCCCAGGGGTCAGGTGGGGCCGTGAAGTAGTCCTTGCGGTCCGCCGGTGCGCGAGCCCGCGCGATCAGGCCCCATTCGCGCAGTTCCTTCAGGGCCGTCGAGACGTTCGACCGGGACAGGCCCAGCGTCTGGGTCAGGTCGTCGGCGCAGGGTGGCTGGGCGGCGCGCCAGATCGCCGCGAAGCACTGCCCGGCGGGGCGCGATATGCCGCAGAGCGCGCCCAGTTCGGCGACGATTTCGGGAAAGGCTTGGGTGGCGGCCATGGCGCTCTTTCGCGAAGGGTTGTTCCAGCCTCGCGAAAATCGCCGCTCCGTCAAGGCATCCGCACGCGGTCGAGCCGGAACCGGGTCGTCTGGCAATAGCGCTCGCCAGGGGCGAGCGCAGCCGGGGGGAAATCGGGCCGGTTCGGCGCGTCGGGCCAGACCTGCGGTTCAAAGGCGATGCCCGCGCGGGGGCCGTAGGCGCGGCCGTCGAGGCCCCGGCCGGCGGCGACCGCGAAATGCCGTCCGTCATAGACCTGCAGCCCGGGTTCCGTCGTCGCGATCCTGAGCCTCACGCCGGACGCGCCCGTGAGGGTCGCCACCTCGGTCAGGTCGCGGCGGGTCGAGGAAAGGCAGAAGTTGTGGTCGAGGGGCGGCGCCGCGGATAACGGCACGGACGTCCGGAAGTCGTAGGGCGTGCCCGCGACGGAACGCGGCGGGCCCGTCGGGATCATCGCGGCATCCACCGCAAGGTATCGGTCCGCGGCGATGGCAAGCCGGTGGCCGCAGATGTCGCCGCTGCCGTCGAGGTTCCAGTAGCCGTGGTGGGCGAGGTTGATGAGCGTGACGGCGTCGGTGGTCGCGGTCAGGTCCAGGGTCAGCGTGGCCGGTGGCGACAGCCGGAAGCGCGCCCGGATCGTCCGGTTGCCGGGAAATCCGCCCTCGCCGGCGGCAAGGTCGGCGCGGAGTGTCGCATGGTCCGGCCCGGCTTCCTCGACCGTCCAGACCCGGGCATGGAGGCCGTTCGCACCCGAGTGCAGGAGCGTGCCGCCCTCGTTCGCGGCGAAGTGGCAAAGGCGGCCGGCGACGACGGCCCGTGCGCCGGCAATGCGGTTGGCGACCGGTCCGACGATGGCGCCGGCGTAGAGAAGCGGGCCCGCATAGTCCGAGGGGTCCGCCGCACCGAGCGCGAGCGGCCAGCCCATGCCGGCGAGCCGTAGATCCTGGACCGTCGCGCCAAGGGTGAGCAGACGTAGGCTCAAGCCCCCGCCCGCGAGGACGAGTGCGTGGACCGCGCGGCCGTCCGCCATCCTGCCCGCCTCGATCATTCCTGCCGTCCTCCTGGGCCCTTCGGCTGCATCGTCGCACCGGGACCGGCGCCGTCAATCGCCCGCGACACAGTCGGCGATGGCCGTGCCGATGTCGTCGAGCACGGCAAGGTAGAGCCCCGGCCCCGGTTCGGCCGAGCGGCCCTCGGGATCGAGCGGCGCGCCGAGCCGGGCCGACGTGCCCGCGACGAGGCCTTCGATCGGGCGCGGATCGTGCCCGGCCTCGGGGAAGGCGCAGGCGGCTTCGCCTGC
>NZ_WBUS01000126.1 GCF_008933605.1 Albidovulum sp. | reverse complement strand
GGTCACGCCTCCATCTCCGCCAGCCGCGCCGCCTGGTCGTGCGCGACCAGCGCGTCGATGACCTCGCCGAGGTCTCCGCCCAAGATTTGCGGCAGCGCGTAGAGCGTCAGGTTGATCCGATGATCGGTCATCCGGCCCTGCGGAAAGTTGTAGGTGCGGATACGTTCCGAGCGGTCGCCGGACCCGACCTGCGCCCGGCGGTCGGCGGCGCGCGCATCGGCCGCCCGGCCACGCTCCATGTCGTAGAGGCGCGCCCGGAGCACCGCCATGGCGTTCGCCCGGTTCTGGTGCTGCGACTTTTCCGAACTGGTCACGACGATCCCCGTCGGCAGGTGCGTGATCCTGACCGCCGAGTCGGTGGTGTTCACATGCTGGCCGCCCGCGCCGGAGGAACGCATCGTGTCGATGCGGATGTCGGCGGCGGGAATGTCGATCTCGACCTCCTCGGCCTCGGGCAGGACGGCCACCGTGGCGGCCGAGGTGTGGATGCGCCCGCCCGCCTCGGTCTCGGGCACCCGCTGGACCCGGTGGACGCCGGATTCGAACTTCAGCCGCGCAAAGACGCCCTCGCCCTCGATCCGCGCGACGGCCTCCTTGACGCCGCCAAGCTCGGTCTCGGCAAGGTCGAGAAGCTCGAACCGCCAGCCCTGCGCCTCGGCGTATTTCTGGTACATCCTGAGAAGGTCGCCGGCGAAGAGCGCCGCCTCCTCGCCGCCCGTCCCGGGGCGGACCTCCAGGATCGCTGGCCGCGCGTCGGCGGCGTCCTTCGGCAGGAGCGCGATCCTGAGCCGGTCCTCCATGGCCGGGATGCGGGCCTTCAGCGTGGGAATCTCGTCCTCGGCCAGCGCCCGCATCTCCGGGTCGGCCAGCATCGCCTCGGCCTCGCCGAGATCGGCGAGCGCCTGCCGATAGGCGGCGATCTCCGCCACGACCGGCTTCAGGTCGGAGTATTCGCGGGAAAGCGCGGCGATCTGGGACGGCTCCGCGCCGGCCGAGAGCTTCGCTTCGAGGAAGCCGAAGCGGCGGGTGATCTGGTCGAGCTTGTCGAGGGGCACCATCCGCGCGATGTGGACGCTGGCCGCGCAGCGGTCAAGGGGGGAGCGCGGCCGGGCGTCCCGGACCCCGGGGCCCCCGGCGGGTCTTGAGCGATGGTGAAGCCCGCGCGCGGTCTGTCGGGACGGAAAACCGACGCCGATCCGACGCGGAACCGACGCGGAACCGACGGGCCGTCTCCGCCGAAACGCGGGGCAAGAAATTTGATCACGAGGTTACGGGGCGGTTAACAAACCCAGCCAGGCATCGAGCCGCGCGGCGTTCACGCCGAGGTCGTTCCGCCCGAAGCGCTGGCGGGCGTGAAGTGTCAGCAGCGTGCCCGTTCCGTCCGGCCGCGCGGCGGCGGTGGTGTAGTCGGGAAAGCCGAAGACGGCCGACCGGGTGATCCAGGTGATCCTGCCTTCCTCCGGACTGCCGGCGAGCCGGGTCGTGCGCGGGGTGGCGAGCGCGATGGTGTCGAGGCGGGCAAGGGCCTGCGGCGGCGTGGCGTCGAGCGTCACCGAGCGCCTTTCGCCGCCGCTGGTGAGCCCGGCAGGATCGACATGCCAGCGCGCCGGATCGGAGGGGGCAAGGCGCAGGTAGGCCATACCCCCGAGGACGATCAGCGCGACAAGGAGGAGCGCGATCTTCACCCCTTCCGCCGGGTCCAGCCGTAAAGCGCGATCAGTTCGTGCGCGACATGGGCGCCCGCGATGGCGGTCGCCCCGGTCGTGTCATGGGCCGGGGACACCTCCACGACATCGCCACCGACAAGCGTGATCCCGGCAAGGTCGCGCAGGATCGCGGCGGCCTGCCAGGAGGCAAGCCCGCCCCAGACCGGGGTGCCGGTGCCTGGCGCGAAGGCGGGGTCGAGGCAGTCGATGTCGAAGGTGAGGTAGGTCGGGCGGTCTCCGACGATCCCCTTGATTTTCCTTGCGACTTCGGCCGCGCCTGTCTCATGCACCTCGCGCGCGTCGATGACGTTGACGCCCATGAAGTCGTCGTTGTGGGTGCGGATGCCGACCTGCACGCTCGTCGCCGGATCGACGATCCCTGACTTGATCGCCTTGTAGAACATCGTCCCGTGGTCGATCCGGGTGAAGTCGTCGTCGACCCAGGTGTCCGAGTGAGCGTCGAAGTGCAAGAGGCTGATCGGCCCGAACTTTTCGGCATAGGCCTTGAGGATCGGAAAGCTGATGTAGTGATCGCCGCCGAGTGTCACCGTTCCCGCCCCGGCGGCGAGGATCGTGCGGATGTGGGCGGTGAGTGCATCGGGGAAGTCGGCGACCTTCGCGTAGTCGAAGGCGAGGTCGCCGTAGTCGACGATGTCGAGCTCGTCGAGCGGCGAATAGCCCCAGCCGTAGGGCGGATCGAAGGGCTGGAGGGCGGAGGCCTCGCGCACCGCGCGGGGGCCGAAGCGGGTGCCCGTGCGGTGCGTCACCGCCTGGTCGAAGGGCACGCCGGTGATCGCGAGATCGACGCCGGTCAGGTCCTTCGTGTAGCGCCGCCGAAGGAAGCTCGTGGCGCCGCCGAAGGCGTTCTCGAAGGCAAGGCCGCGCCGGCCCTCGCGGGTGAAGGCGAGGTCCACCTCGCGTTTCGCGTCTTCCAAAGCCATGGGAGGGCTCCGTGATTGGGGTCTGGCGTCGTTCAAGCCGGAGACGCCGCCGATCCGGATGCCGCCAGCCAAGGCGCCCCGGATGCGATTCGTCAAGGAAATTTGATCAAATCACTCCAGCGGCTGCGCCCGCTCCACCAGCCGGGCGAAGAAGCTCGCGCCGAAGGGCGCGGCTTCATCGTTGAAATCATAGGCAGAATGATGGAGCCCCGCGCCCTCGCCCTGGCCGAGGAAAAGGTAGGAACCGGGGCGCTTTTCGAGCAGGTAGGAGAAGTCCTCGGCGCCCATCTCGCGACCGCCGTGTTCCTCCACCCCTGCCGCCCCTGCGACCTCGCGCGCGACCTCGGCGGCGAACGCGGTCCGGGCCGCATCGTTGACGGTGGCGGGATACCCCCAGTCATAGACGATCTCGGCGGTCACGCCATGGGCGCTCGCCACGCCTGCGACGATCTCGTGGAAGCGGCGCTTCAGGAGCGCGCGCACTTCCGGGTCGAAAGACCGGATCGTGGCCGTCAGCCGCGCCGTGCCCGGGATGATGTTCGAGGCCGTGCCGGAATGGATTTCCGTCACCGAAACAACGGCTTCCTTCAGGGGGTTCACGTTGCGGCTGACAATGGTCTGCAGGCTTGCCGCGACCGCCACGACGGCCGGGATCGGGTCGATGCAGTCGTGCGGATAGGCGCCGTGGCCGCCCTTGCCGGTGAGCGTCACCCAGGCGGTGTCGACCGCCGCCATGATCGGCCCCGGGGTGGTCACGAAGCGGCCGAGCGGCACCTGCGGCGTGTTGTGGATCGCATAGACCTCGCCAATGCCGAAGCGCTCGAGGATGCCTTCCTGCACCATGACGTTGCCGCCGCCGCCGTCCTCTTCCGCCGGCTGGAAGATCAGCGCGACGCGGCCGCGGAAGCGGCGCGTCTCGGCCAGGTATTTCGCCGCGCCAAGGAGCATCGCGGTGTGGCCGTCATGGCCGCAGGCATGCATCACGCCGGGCACGGTCGAGGCATGCTCCGCCCCGGTCGTCTCGGCGATCGGCAGCGCGTCCATGTCGGCCCTGAGCCCGATCGTCGGCCCCTCTCCCTGGCCCTCGATGATCGCGACGATGCCCGTCGTCGCAATGCCCTCGTGGATCTCGTCCACGCCGAATGCGCGGAGCCGCTCGGCGACGAAGGCCGCGGTCTTGTGGCACGCGAAGCTGAGTTCCGGGTGCTGATGCAGGTGCCGCCGCCAGGCGGTCATCTCGGGGGCGAAGTCGGCGATTCGGTTCAGGACGGGCATGTGGACTCTCAAGGCGGCCTCGGGATAAGCCGCAAGAGAACCGCAAAGCCCGGAGACTTGCAATGACCCCGCCCCGCCACGCCTCCGACCGTGCCGCCTCCGACCGTCTCGTCCATGATCCCGCGGGCGGGATCGACCGGCTGGTGGAGATCATGGCGCGGCTCAGGGACCCGGAGGCCGGCTGCCCCTGGGACCTGGAGCAGGACTTCGCCACCATCGCGCCCTACACGATCGAGGAGGCCTATGAGGTCGCCGATGCGATCGAGCGGCGGGCCTGGGGAGAGTTGAAGGGCGAGCTGGGCGATCTTCTCTTCCAGGCCGTCTACCATGCGCAGATGGCGGCGGAGGCAGGGCATTTCGCCTTCGCCGACGTTGTGCGGGCGGTGTCGGACAAGATGGTGGCGCGCCATCCGCATGTCTTCGGCGACGAAAGCCGCCAGAAGACGGCCGAGGACCAGACCCGCGACTGGGAGCGGATGAAAGCGACCGAGCGGGCCGGAAGCCCGGCGAAGGGCACGCTCGACGGCGTGGCGCTCGGCTTGCCGGCGCTGACGCGGGCGGTGAAGCTGCAGAATCGCGCGGCGCGGGTGGGCTTCGACTGGCCCTCGACCACCGAGGTCGTCGACAAGATCGCCGAGGAGGCACGCGAGTTGGTCGAAGCCCGCGACCGGCTGACCGAGGCGGAGGTCTTCGAGGAATTCGGCGATCTCCTCTTCGTCGTCGCCAACCTCGCGCGGCACCTGAAGATCGACCCGGAAGCCGCTTTGCGCGCTGCGAACTCCAAGTTCACGCGCCGGTTCTCGGCGATCGAGTCGGGGCTCGCACTGCGCGGAAAGCGGCCCGAGGACTCGGACCTGGCCGAGATGGACGCGCTCTGGAACGCGGCGAAGGCGATCGAGAAGGCCGGAGCGCAAGATAGCTGACTTCTTCTGTCGGGTATTGACGCAGACCGCCGCCGCAGCCATAAGGGCGCCAATAACCGACTAAAGGAGTCAACCAATGAATGCCCGCCCCTCCCTCCTCGCCCTCCTTGCCGCGACCGCGGCCGTCCCGGCGCTGGCCGAAGAGGTGAACGTCTATTCGCTGCGCCAGCCCGAACTGGTGCAGCCGATCTTCGACCGCTTCACCGAGGAAACCGGTATCGCCGTGAACGTGGCCTTCGTGGAAAAGGGCATGGTTGAGCGCCTGGTGAACGAGGGCGACCGCAGCCCCGCAGATCTGGTGATGACGGTGGACATCGCCCGGCTCGCGCAGGTGGTGGACGCAGGCGTGACGCAGCCGGTCGAGTCCGCGACGCTCGAGGCCAACATCCCGGCCGAATTCCGCGATCCCGGCAACCAGTGGTTCGGCCTGACCACCCGCGCGCGGATCGTCTATGCCTCGAAGGAGCGTGTCGCCGACGGCGAGGTGACGACCTACGAAGACCTCGCCGACCCGAAGTGGAAGGGCCGCATCTGCACCCGCTCGGGCACCCATGACTACAACCTCGGCCTCACCGCGGCGATGATCGCGCACCACGATGCCGACACGACGCGCACCTGGCTCGAGGGGCTCAAGGCGAACCTCGCCAAGAAGCCGCAGGGCGGCGACCGCGACCAGGTGAAGTCGATCTGGGCCGGCGAATGCGACATCGCGCTCGGCAACAGCTACTACATGGGCGCGATGCTGGCTGATCCGGAGCAGAAGGCCTGGGCGGACTCGGTGCGCATCGTCTTCCCGACCTTCGAGGGCGGCGGCACGCACATGAACGTCTCGGGCGTGGCGCTGACGAAGGCGGCGCCGAACAAGGATGCCGCGCTGAAGCTGATGGAGTTCCTCTCCTCCGACGAGGCGCAGCGGATCTATGCCGAGGCCAACAACGAGTTCCCGGTGAAACCCGGCGTCGAGCGGTCGGAACTGGTGAAGAGCTGGGGCGATTTCACCCCCGACGCGCTGGGCCTGATGGAAGTCGCGAAATCACGCCCCGAGGCGCTGAAGCTCATGGAAGAGGTGAACTACGACGGCTGAGACCGTCGGCGGGAGCCGCGCCCCAAACGGACCGTTCAGGACCCGTTCTCGGTCGAGGCCCGACACCTTCCAAGCCTCGGACCGGAAGCATGAAGGCCCCGTCGGATGCGGCGGGGCCTTCGGCCGTGTCGGCGTCACTCCGCGGCGATGGCGGGCAGGACGCCGCCTACGACCATCACCCGGTCGAGCCGCGCCAGCGCATCGAGGTCGGCGATGTAGCGGCCGCGCAGGTCGGCAAGCTGAAGCCCGGCGAAACCCGGGTCGCGCTCCACCTGCGGCTGCCGGGCGTGGAACGCCAGAAGCCGGTCGCGCTGGCCCGGGGCGAAGCGCGCACCCTGGCGGAAATGCCGCTGGATCATGGCGATGGCGCTGTCGGTCACCACCGGCGGCGGCGGCGGAAGCTCCGCCTCGGCCAGATGCAGGCCCGGGGCGAGGAACGACAGAAGCTCGCGCGGGCCGGTGCGCTCCGAGAGCACGATCACCTCGCGGGCGCGCAGCCCGTCGCGCAACGCCTCGACGACCTCGATCGAGCCGCCGGCGAAGGCGGCCATCGCGGGCGCGTGCTCGACGAAGGGCGCCATCTCGCGCTCGAGCGCGTAGCGTTCCCAGGCGCTGCGGAAGAGCCGGTCATAGGGACGGAGCGTGATCACCAGCCGGTCCACCGGACCGCCGAGCGCGCGCGACAGCACCTCGGCCCGCTTGCGCGCGGCAGGGTAGAAGCGCCCTTGCAGCAGCGTCGCCATCCGGCCGGCGAGGTCGTGTTCAGAGAGGATGAGCCCGCGCGACCCTGCCCGACGGACCGCGCCGAGCGTCGCGGCCACCGGGGCGACGAAGGCCTCGAGGTCCTCGCGGCGGTGGCGCGCATCGGGCCAGGCGCAGTCAAATCCGCCACCGGAGGCGCCGCCCCGCCCCGGATAGGCGAGGTCGAAGCCCTGGGCCTGGATCGCGGCGCGGTTGAGGCCGAGAAACCGCTGGAAATCTTCTGCCCCGGACGCGTGAAGGCCGGCGTGGACGAGGATCTGGGACGATTCGGTGCGCATGACGGGATCGTGGTTAAGAACGAAACCTTGGTCGCAGGAGAATATGGCCGAGGTATGTCAGCTTTTGGTTGAGCTTCGGGCGAAGGCCGCGCAGCGGCTGGACAAGCGGACCAACCGGCGCCAGTCTCCCGCCAGAGGCGGGAGCGGATCATGCGGGCGCGAAAGATCATCATCGACACCGATCCGGGCCAGGACGACGCCGTGGCGATCCTGCTGGCCCTCGCCTCGCCGGAACTCGACGTGGTCGGGATCACCACGGTCGCGGGAAACGTCCCGCTGCCGTTGACCTCGAAGAACGCCCGCGTGGTCTGTGAGCTCGCCGGGCGCGAGGATGTCCGCATCTTCGCCGGCTGCGACCGGCCGATGGCGCGCAAGCTGGTGACGGCGGAATATGTCCACGGCAAGTCCGGGCTCGACGGGATCACCCTGCCCGACCCGACGATGCCGCTCGCGGAGGGCCATGCGGTCGACTTCCTGATCGAGTGCCTGCGGGAGGAAGCGCCGGGCGCGGTGACGCTCTGCCCCATCGGACCCCTCACCAACATCGCGACCGCCTTCCGGCGCGCGCCCGACATCGTGCCGCGGGTGGCCGAGATCGTGCTGATGGGCGGGGCCTATTTCGAGGTGGGCAACGTCACCCCGGCCGCCGAGTTCAACATCTACGTCGACCCGGAAGCGGCTGAAATCGTGTTCGGATCCGGCGTCCCCATCGTGGTGATGCCGCTCGACGTCACGCACAAGGCGCTGACCACGCGGGCGCGGGTCGAGGCATTCCGCGCCCTCGGGACGCGGGTCGGCCACGCGGTCGCAAGCTGGACCGATTTCTTCGAGCGCTTCGACATGGCGAAATACGGAAGCGAGGGCGCGCCGCTGCATGATCCCTGCGTCATCGCCTACCTCCTTCAACCCGATCTCTTCACCGGGCGCCATGTGAACGTGGAGGTCGAGACGAAGGGCGACTTCACGCTCGGCATGACGGTCGCCGACTGGTGGCGCGTGACGGGGCGGGCGGCCAACGCGATGTTCATGGGCGGCATCGACGCCGAGGGCTTCTATGCGCTCCTGACCGGGCGGCTCGCACGGTTGTGAGCGCGGACCTGCATCGGGCGGGCCCCGGCGATCTTCACCGGCTTCTTCCGCTGGTTGCCGCCTACCATGAGTTCGAGGGAGTCCGCTCCACCGTGGCCCAGCGTCGGCGCGGGGTGGAACCGCTCCTCGCCGGGTCGCCGCTGGGCGAGGTCTGGCTGATTGGCCCGGCGGATGCGCCCGTCGGCTACCTGGCGATCGGGCTCGGCTGGTCGATCGAGTTCGGCGGACCTGACGCCTTCGTGGACGAGTTCTTCCTCGTCGAGGAAGTCCGCGGCAAGGGCATGGGAGGCGCCGCGCTCGACGCTGTGGCGGACCGCCTCGGCCGTCGCGGGATCGTCGCGCTGCATCTCGAGGTTGCTCGCGAGAACGGGGCAGCCCGGGCGTTCTATGCCCGCCGGGGCTTCGAGCCTCGCGACCGGTACATGCTGATGAGCCGGAGACTCTGACGCAGGCGGTTCCAAACACTCTCCCCGCATCCTATCTTTGCGGGCAGGAGCGCGACCATGACCATTGATTTCGACAACAGCTACGCCCGCCTGCCGGAGCGGTTCTTCGTGCGCCAGCCGCCCGTCGCGGTGGCCGAGCCGCGGCTCGTCGCGGTGAACCGCGGGCTTGCGGCGCGGCTCGGCCTCGATCCCGAGACGCTCGCCTCGCCCGACTGGACCGCAGTCTTCGCCGGAAACCGCGTGCCGGAGGGCGCCTCCCCCCTCGCCCAGGCCTATGCCGGCCACCAGTTCGGCGGCTGGGTGCCGCAGCTCGGCGACGGGCGGGCGCTTCTCCTGGGCGAGATCGTCGCGCCGGACGGGGCGCGGTTCGACCTCCAGCTCAAGGGCTCGGGCCCGACGCCCTTCTCGCGCCGGGGCGACGGCCGGGCGGGGCTGGGGCCGGTCCTGCGGGAATACGTGGTG
>NZ_WBUS01000125.1 GCF_008933605.1 Albidovulum sp. | reverse complement strand
CGGGCGGGGGGCGCGGTGCGCGCGCTTGGCCCCGCCGCGATTCCGGCGGAGGACCTGATCGGCGCGGCGAAGCTTGGCGGCGAGGTCGGCTACGTGGTGGCCGATGCAAGGACCGGGCTCGTCCTGGAGGCGCGGCAGGGCGACCGGCCGATGCCGCCGGCCTCGACGCTGAAGGTCATCACCTCGCTCTATGCGCTGGAGCACCTCGGCGCGGGCTACCGCTTTCCGACGCGGCTTGTCGCGACGGGGCCGATCGCGGGCGGCAAGGTGCAGGGCGACCTGATCCTTGCCGGCGGCGGCGACCCGACGCTTTCGACCGACGACCTCGGCGACATGGCCGCCGCCCTGAGGGCGCAGGGCGTGACCGGCGTCACCGGGCGGTTCCGGGTCTGGGGCGGGGCGCTGCCCTACCTCGAGGCGATCGACGGGAGCCAGCCGGAATGGCTCGGCTACAACCCGGCGGTGTCGGGGCTGAACCTCAACTTCAACCGGGTGAACTTCGTCTGGAAGCGGGCGGGCAAGGGCTACGAGGTCGGCATGGACGCCCGTGCCGAGCGGTTCGCGCCGCCGGTCTATTCTTCGCGCGTGGCGCTCGCCGACCGGGAGCTGCCCGTCTTCACCTACCGGCGGGGCAAGGTCGAGGAATGGACCGTGGCCACGAAGGCGCTCGGCAAGGGCGGAAGCCGGTGGCTGCCGGTCCGGCGGCCGGAGCTTTACGCCGGCGACGTCTTCCAGACGCTCGCCCGCGCGCAGGGCATTCCGCTGCCGGCGCCCGAGGTGGCGACGGGGGCGCCTGCCGGCGCGGTGCTGGTCGAGCGGGCGAGCGCGGAACTGCCCGTCATCCTGCGCGACATGATGAGGTTTTCCACCAACATGACGGCGGAGGTCGTGGGCATGGCGGCTTCGGCCCGGCGCGGCGCGACGAGCCATGTGGGTTCCGCGCGCGAGATGGCGGCCTGGCTGGGCCAGAGAACCGGGGCGAAGGCGCGCTTCGCCGACCATTCCGGCCTTGCGGGCGCCTCGCGCATTTCGCCCGAGGAGATGGTGCGGGCGCTGGTGGCGCTGGGGCCGAGGTCGGGCATCCGGGGCCTGATGAAGGAGTTCGCCTTCCGCGACGAGGCGGGGCGGAAGCTGAAGCAGTCCCCGGTGACGGTGGAGGCAAAGACCGGGACGCTCAACTTCATCTCGACGCTCGCAGGATATGTCCGCGCGCCGGGGGGCACCGACCTTGCCTTCGCGATCTTCACCGGCGACGTGGCGCGGCGGGATTCCATTCCCGACAGCCAGAAGGAGAACGCCCCCGGCGTAGGTCCCTGGGTGAAGCGGTCAAAGCACCTGCAACAGCGGCTGATCGAGCGCTGGGCGGCGGTCTACGGGGCCTGAAGCGGGCGCGATGACGGCTTTCGGATATCGACCGGGGAGGCGCGGAAGATGCAACGGGCAACGAAGGTCACCGGAGGCTGACTTTGCGGCCGGGTGCGCTATGAGGCGGAGGTCTTTCTGCACAACGGCTATATCTGCCCTTGCACCATCTGCCAGCGCAGCACCGGGCAGCCGGCGGAGATCACGGTCCTGATCAGGGCCGGGACGCTGCGCTACCTGAAGGACGAGCCGAAGTACTACGTGTCCTCGGCGGACGGAAAGCGCGGCTTCTGCGGCACTTGCCGGTCGCGGATCGTGTGGCAGGCGCTGAGGCCGGATGATGACTGGTTGACGAACCTGACGGTGGGAACGCTGGACCGGCCCGGCGAGGTCAGGGTGACGAGGCATATCTACGCCGACACGCAACTGCCCTAGTATCGCGTCTGCGAGGACTTGCCGAAACTCTCCGAGCAGGATGCGGACCGGCTGATTGCCCTTCTGAGGAGCGAGCACAATCCGGAAAACTGACCGGCGCGAGCGGACGCCCGCCGGTCGGGTCGCCGCGGGCGCGGTCCCGTCGCCCCCGATCGGGACCTCAGATCCCGTAGCGGGCGGCGGTGAGCCCGTCGAAGTCGATCTCGGGCTTCCGGCCCATGACGAGATCGGCCACCGCGCGGCCGGACCCTGCGGCCATGGTCCAGCCGAGCGTGCCGTGGCCGGTGTTGAGGAAGAGGTTCCGGTAGCGCGTGGGTCCGAGGATCGGCGTGCCGTCGGGCGTCATCGGCCGAAGGCCGGTCCAGCCCTCGGCCCGCGCAAGATCGCCGCCCTTCGGGAAGAGATCGCCCACGACGTGGCGCACGGTTGAGGTCGCGTGCGGGCCGAGGCGGTCGGAATAGCCCGCGATCTCGGCCGTACCAGCGACGCGGATGCGGTCGCCGAGGCGGGTGATCGCCACCTTGTGGGTCTCGTCCATGATCGTCGATTGCGGCGCGAAACGGTCGTCGGTGACGGGGAGAGTCACCGAGTAGCCCTTCACCGGATAGACCGGCAGGCGGATGTCGATGGGGCCGAGGAGCTTTGGCCCGAAGGAGCCGAGGGCGGAGACATAGGCGTCGCCCTCCACCCGACCGAGCGCCTCGGTCATGACGCCCATCACGCGGTCGCCCTTGACCTGGATGAGGCGGATCTTCTGGCCATAGTGGAAGCGCGCGCCGAGGGCCGCGGTCTTCTCGGCGAGGGCCACGGTGAACATGCGGCAGTCGCCGGTGCGGTCGGCGGTCAGCCTGAGACCGCCGACGAACTTGTCGCGGACAAGGGCGAGCGCCGGTTCGGCGGCGATGCAGCCCTCGCGGTCGAGCACCTCGAAGGGGCTGTCGAATGCGGAGAGCACGTCCTGGTCGGCCTTGGACGCCTTGAGCTGCTTTTCGGTGCGGAAGAGCTGGAGCGTGCCCTTTTCGCGCAGGTCGAACGCGATGCCGGTGTCGGCGATGAGGTCCGGGAGCACGTCGCGCGAGTAGTTCGAGACGCGGACCATGCGCGACTTGTTGCGGCGGTAGGCGTCCTCGGTGCAGTTGGTCAGCATCTCTGCCCCCCAGCGCCACATGCGCGGGCTGATGAGCGGCCAGATGAAGAGCGGCCGGCGCTTCATGAAGAGCCACTTGACGGCCTTCATCGGGACGCCCGGCGCGGCCCAGGGCGAGGTCATGCCGTAGGAAAGCTCCCCCGCGTTGGCGTAGCTCGTCTCCATGCCCGGGCCGGGCTGGCGGTCGAGCACCGTGACCTCGGCGCCCTGGCGGGCGAGGTAGTAAGCGGTGGTGACGCCGATCACCCCGGCGCCCATGACGACGACTTTCATGTCCGTTTCCTGTCCTGTTCCGGGGCCAGCATGGCGGGGAACGCGCGCGCCGGCAACGGCGAACGCGGCCAGCCGGAACGGCGCAGCTCAGTGGCCAGCCGGTCGTGCCTTTCCGGTGACGATCAGAGCACCAGGTGTCGCGCCCTCGCGCCGCGTTCGATGGCCGCCGCGGCGAGCCGGTCGATCGTGAGCTCGTGGCGGATTTCCTCAAGGAGCCTGAGCTCGCTCTGGCCAAGCGTGCCATCGGCCGCCGCCACGTCGCAGGCGAGCGCGTAGGCGGTTTCCCAGAGCCGCTCGGGCAGGGCCTCGCGCGCCATGGCGAAGAGCGTGTCGAGCCCGTCGTCCTCTTCCATGAGCCGGTAGACGG
Organism: Albidovulum sp.; assembly: GCF_008933605.1. Classification (GTDB taxonomy): domain Bacteria; phylum Pseudomonadota; class Alphaproteobacteria; order Rhodobacterales; family Rhodobacteraceae; genus Albidovulum. The sequence continues at coordinate 5,401 of NZ_WBUS01000125.1, read as the reverse complement.
TCTGGGCCACTTCCTTGACGGCGTCCATGTCGTAGTCGGCGAAGATCGGCAGGTGGTTCACCTGCCGTTCGATGGCGACAAGTTCGGCGGTGCGGATCGTCTCGTCGGAGACCGAGACCGTGACCATGATCGCGACGAGCGCGTCCTGGGCGGAGAAGGCGGGAAGCGTATGGGTCACGGGGGTTCGTCCTTCGCTGGTTCGGCGGGCAAATTATTGACGATAGGGCCCCCTTTCAATAGGGACGGGCCTTGCGGCACGCCGGGTGCCGCGTTTCGGAAAGCACCTGAGATGACTTCGCTGCGCGACGCCGCCATGAACTCCAAAGCCTGGCCTTTCGAGGAAGCGCGCCGCGTGCTGAAACGCTACGAGAAGGCGCCGCCGAAAAAGGGCTACGTGCTCTTCGAGACGGGCTATGGCCCCTCCGGCCTGCCGCATATCGGCACATTCGGCGAGGTGCAGCGGACGACCATGATCCGCCGCGCCTTCGAGATCATCTCGGACATCCCGACGCGGCTCTTCTGCTTCTCGGACGACCTCGACGGGATGCGGAAGGTCCCCGACAACGTGCCGCAGCCGGAGATGCTGAGGGCGAACCTGCAAAAACCGCTGACCTCGGTTCCCGATCCCTTCGGCGAATACGCGAGCTTCGGAGACCACAATAACGCCATGCTGCGCCGGTTCCTCGACACCTTCGGGTTCGAGTACGAGTTCATCAGCGCGACCGAGTTCTACCGCTCGGGCCGCTTCGACGACACGCTGAGGCTTGCCGTCGAGCGCTACGAGCAGATCATGGAGATCATGCTGGCCAGCCTGCGCGAGGAGCGGCAGCAGACCTATTCCTGCTTCCTGCCGATCCATCCCGAGACGGGGCGGGTGCTCTACGTGCCGATCAAGCATGTCGACAAGCGCGCGCACACCGTCACCTTCGACGACGAGACGGGGCGGGAATGGACGCTGCCGGTGACGGGCGGCAACGTGAAGCTGCAGTGGAAGCCGGACTTCGGGGCGCGCTGGGCTGCGCTCGATGTCGATTTCGAGATGTACGGCAAGGACCACAGCACCAATACACCGATCTACGACGGCATCTGCGAGGTGTTGGGGGGACGCAAACCCGAACATTTCACCTATGAGCTGTTCCTCGACGAGCAGGGGCAGAAGATTTCCAAGTCGAAGGGCAACGGGCTGACCATCGACGAATGGCTGACCTATGCCTCGACCGAGAGCCTTGGCTATTTCATGTACCAGAAGCCCAAGACCGCGAAGCGGCTCTGGTGGGACGTGATCCCGAAGGCGGTGGACGAGTACCACCAGCAGCTGAAAGCCTTCGCCGAACAGGACACGGCGGGCAAGCTCGCCAACCCGGTCTGGCACATCCATGGCGGCAAGCCGCCGGCCTCGGACATGGTGGTGCCCTTCGCCATGCTCCTCAACCTCGCGAGCGTGGCCGGGGCGAAGGACAAGTCGGGGCTCTGGGGCTTCATCCGGCGCTATACGCCGGACGCCTCGCCCGAGGCCAACCCGCAACTCGACCAGGCGGCGGAATTCGCGGTGCGCTACTTCACGGACCACGTTGCGCCGGGCCGGGTCTTCCGGGCGCCTTCCGGGACGGAGCGGGCGGCGATGGAGGACCTCGTCGCGCGGCTCAGGGCCTGGGACGGCGGGCTCGATGCGGAGGCCCTTCAGTCGATGGTCTTCGCGGTCGGCAAGGAGCACGGGTTCGAGCCCTTGCGGGACTGGTTCACGGCGCTTTACGAGGTGCTCCTGGGCGCGAGCCAGGGTCCGCGCTTCGGCGGCTTCATCGCGCTCTACGGTATCGACGAGACGGTGCGGCTGATCGAGCGTGCGCTGTCCGGCGCGGCCTGACCCCGGGGCCTGAGGGTCAAGCCTCCCGCCAGAGTTCCCACCAGCCGCGCCAGCGCCGGGAAAGGCCCCCGGCCGACTCGCTCAGGAAGGGACGGCCGAGGACCTTCGCGTCGGCGAGAAGGCGCGCCTCTTCCGCCTGCGCCGCGGCGCGGATCTCGGCCGCCTCCGGCAGACCGGCGAGCGCCTCGGCGAGAAAGGCGAGGTCGCGGGCGTCGCCGAGCGTCTCGCCGAGCGTTTCGGCTGCGTCCATGTGATGGGTCATCATCTCGGGCCAGACCGGTTGAAGGATGCGCGCGTGATACCAGTGGTCCTTCACGCGCTTGCGCCAGAGATGGAGCGTCTCTCCGGATGGCTCGGCCAAAGCGGCGCGCATGGCCTTCTGCGCGGCGGTCCACGAGCGTTCGAGCCCGGTCTCGAAGGCGTCGAAGCCCGCCTCCGCCACCTTCCACTTGCGGGCACGCCCGGCGATCTCCGCGACCTTCTCGGCATGGGCCTTCAGCACTTCGTCGGGGTCGGCGTCGGCCGCAGGGGGGCGGATCACCCGGTCGCGGAGCGTGGCGAGCACCTCGGGCGGCGTGTAGACGCGGGCGGCCACTGTGTCGAAGCACTGGGCGAGCACGTCGGCCTCGCGCAGGTCCGCGATCATCCTGCCGGCCTCGCGCAGGGCGGCGTTCTCCCGCGCGTAGGCCTCGAACCCCGGCCGGACAAGGCGCAGGAGCGCGCGGGTCTTCTTCACGTTCTTGCGCAATTCGTGGACGAGCGCCACGCGCGGCATCCGGTCGGCGGCGACCAGCGCCACCGAGTCCTCGAGCCGTTCGCGCGCGATGCGGCGGACGGCCTTGCTGGCCGACTTGTCCTTGGGGGCGATGCTGTAGGCCATGGGTTCAGGTCCCGAAGCGCGGCGTGTCGCGCGCCAATAGAGAATGCGAATGTAACGGTGCGATGACGCCTGTGTCGCGTCCGGTGTGCGAACGCAGGCGTAAGGCGACGGTCACCCTTTCGGGATAGTTCTGCCCCCCGGGTCCCGCGTGGGCCGCCACTATCCCGGACGAGCGAACCTTCCCACGGTGCCGGTGGCGGCGCCCGGCCGCCCGGTGGGCGCGGATGGAGCCGCCCGTGGCGGGGCCTGAAACGGACAAGGGGTCTTCCACGATGAACAAGGCGATCACCGACGGGCTGGTCTTCATGCCGCCCGCCTTCGAGACTGGGCTCGACCTGTGGTCGAGCGGCGACGGCACGCCGGGGTCGCCGACCTACGCCGGTTCGCCCAATGCCGCGCTGGTGCCGGCGGACCAGGATTTCTCCGGCAGCCTCGAACTCGTCAAGACCACGAGCACGGTGAAGCTGCGCCACATGGGCGACACGCCGATCCTGCCGGGCTGCTACCTGCGTGTCCGCGCCCGCGTGAAGGCGATGAGCGGCAACCTTCCGGCCGTGCGCATCGCCGCCTGGGCGGGCGGCGCGGGCGGGGCGCATGTGACGGGCGTGGTCGAGACCGGTCCCAGTGTCCAGCTCAGCGCCTATGGCAAGGTCGAGACGGTCGAGGCCATCGTCGGCACCGGCGCCCGCGGCGGCGTCGACATGAGCTGGGGCACGGCCGCGCTCTTCGGGCATTTCGGGCTTGACCTGACGGGACCGAACGGCGGCGTGGTGCGGATCGACGACATCGAGATCGAGGACGTGACCGCGGTCTTCCTGCGCGACCTGATCGACTGGGTCGACGTGCGCGACTATGGCGCGACGGGCGACGGCGTCACCAACGACGCGGCCGCCTTCGAGGCGGCCGATACGGCGGCCTTCGTGTCGGGCCGGTCGGTTCTCGTCTCGGCCGGGACCTATTTCCTTGACGCCGACGTGACCTTCGAGGCTCCGGCCCGGTTCGAGGGCACGGTGACGATGCCCGCAAACCGCCGCCTGTCGCTGACCCGGAGCTTCGACCTGCCGAGCTACGCGGCGGCCTTCGGCAGCGAAGAGGAAGGGTTCAAGCGGGCGTTCCAGGCACTCCTCAACTTCGTCGATCATGACGGGCTCGATCTCTGCGGGCGGCGGATCGAGGTGACCGCGCCGATCGACATGCAGGCAGCGGTGAACAACAAGACCAGTTTCGCAACGCGCCGGGTCATCAGGAACGGCCAGTTCGACGTGGTGGATGGCCCGGCCTGGGCCCCGACCGTCGTCACCTCGCAGGCGAGCTACAACCCGGCGAACGAGAAGGCGCTGTCCGGTGTCGTGAACGTCGCCAACGTCCCCGTGGGATCGCTGGTCACCGGGACGGGCGTCGGGCGCGAGGTCTATGTGACGGCGGTGAACGTCGCGGCGGGAACGCTGACGCTGAGCCAGCCCCTTTTCGGCGCGTCGGGGACGCAGGTCTACACCTTCACCCGGTTCAAATACGTGCTCGACTTCGCGGGGTTCTCGGCGCTCTCCAAGATGATCCTGGCGGAGGTGGAGGTCCAGTGCAACGGCTATGCCAGCGGGATCATGCTGCCGGTCTCGGGCTCGCTCTTCCAACTCCGCGACTGCTTCGTCACCCGGCCGAGGAACCGCGGCCTCACCTCGATCGGCGACGGCTGCCAGGGCATGCTGATCGACCGCTGCAACTTTGCCTCCGACGAGAGTGGGCTCAGGTCGCAGGACCGCATCTCGATCGCGCTCAACGCCAACGCCAACGACGTGAAGATCCGCGACTGCCGGGCGCAGCAGTTCCGCCACTTCGCGGTTCTCGGCGGCAACGGCAACCTGATCGTCGGCAACCACTGGTTCCAGGGCGATACCGAGGTGGACGGGTTGCGGCTCCCCGGGCTGATCATCGCCGGCACCGACGTCAAGACCACGATCACCGGCAACTATATCGACAACTGTTCCATCGAGTGGACGAACGAGTACGAGAGCGACCCGAGCTTCGCCAACCAGTATTCCTTCGGCGGGCTGACCGTCACCGGCAACACCTTCACCGCGAGCGACGTGGCGCCGTGGTTCGCCTTCCTCGTCGTGAAGCCCTACGGGCCGGGGCACTTCCTCAGGGGCGTCAATATCTCGGGCAACGTGTTCAAGGCATTGCAGGGGGCGATCGACCGCGTGGAGGCGGTGGACACGACCTTTGCGCCGCTCACCTACAACAGCATGCGGAACGTGACCGTGGAGGCCAACTCCTTCACCGCGGTAACACAGCCGATCGCCAACCCGGTCTTCCTGCAGTTCGACCAGGCGACCGCGGCCACGGTGTGGACGGTGAGCCCCGGACCCTACTTGCCGTTCGGGGGCTGGGCGCGGAACGTGGAGTCGCTCGTGGCCGAGGGGATGATCACCGGACCGTCGAACGAACGGCGCGGCGACATGCCCTATGTCGAGGTGGAGCAGGGCGCGGCCAAGCAGAACGTCACGGTCAACTGGGCGGCGGCGGCCAAGGGACGCATCCAGATCAAGGTTCGGATGGACAACCCCGACTAAGGCCGCCGGACGCCGCGATCGCGGGCGGGCGGGGGCACCCGTCCGCCGGCCGCCTACAGCGGCGGCGGCGGCGGCACCGCCGAGAGG
>NZ_WBUS01000294.1 GCF_008933605.1 Albidovulum sp. | reverse complement strand
GGCCCGCACCGCGCGCGCGCCGGCGCCGGACCTGCGCATCGCTGCGCGCGACCGCTTCGCCTTGCGCTATGCGGGCCTCGCCGCATTCGTGATGGCCGTGCTCTTCGGCTCGCTCTGGCGCGTGACCGAGGCACCCGGCCTCGTCGGACCGGGCACGACGGCCGATGCCGCCGCCGGCCCGACCTGGGAGGGCTGGGCGGAACCGCCGGCCTATACCGGCCGTCCGAGCCTCTACCTCAACACCCTGCCCGAGGGCCCGCTGGAATTGCCCGCGGGAAGCCGGATCACCCTGCGTCTCTATGGCGCCGCCGATGCCGTAGCGGTGAGCGAAAGCCTCTCAGGGCAGCCTCCCGCGCCGGCGACCGGTCCGGGCGATACCGTCGATACTGCCGCCGTCCGCGCCGTGGAATTCGAGGCGATCCGGTCCGGCCGCCTGACCATCGGCGGCGAGGGCGGGCGAGAGTGGCAGGTGACGATCCTGCCCGACGCAGCGCCCACGGTCGCCATCACCGGCGAGATCATGCGCGAGGCCGACGGCACGATGTCGCAGCCGTTCACCGCGAAGGATGACTACGCCGTGACCGCCGGCCGTGCGGTGATCGAACTCGACCTTTCCGCCGCCGACCGCCGCTACGGCCTCGCCCCCGATCCCGAGAAGCGTGAGGCGTTGGTCTTCGACCTGCCCATGCCGATCACCGGCAACCGCGCCGATTTCGCCGAGGCCCTGGTCGAGGATGCTTCCAAGCACCCCTGGGCGAACCTGCCGGTGCAGATGACCTTCGAGGTGACCGACGGCCGCGACCAGACCGGCACCAGCGACACGGTGAACCTGTCGCTGCCCGGCCGCCGCTTCTTCGACCCGGTGGCCTCGGCGCTGATCGAACTCCGCCGCGACCTCCTCTGGACCCGCGACAACGGCGCCCGCGTCAGCCAGATCCTGCACGCGCTCACCCACCGGCCCGAAGGGCTCGTCCGCAACGAACGTGCCTACCTCATGCTCTCGGTCGCGATCCGCAGGCTCGACGCCGCGCTGGCGCAGGGACCGCTCTCGCCCGCCATGCGCGACGAGGCGGCAGAGGCGCTCTGGTCCATCGCCGAACTGATCGAGGACGGCGGGCTCGCCAACGCGCTCGAGCGGATGCAGCAGGCGCAGGAACGGCTGTCGGAGGCGATGCGAAACGGTGCCTCGCCGGAAGAGATCCAGAAGCTGATGGACGAGCTGCGCCAGGCGACCGACGACTATATCCGCCAGCTCGCAGAGAACATGGAGCGGCGGGGGGCCGACGAGCCCGGCCAGCAGGCCGATGCCGGCCAGCAGATCACCGGCGACCAGCTTCAACAGATGATGGACGAGATCCAGCGGCTGATGGAGGAAGGCCGCATGGCCGAGGCGCAGGAACTGCTCGACCAGCTCAGCCGCATGATGGAGAACCTGCGGGTGACCGAGGGCCAGCCCGGCCAGAACGGCCAGCGCGGCCCCGGCGCCCAGGCGATGGAGAACCTGCGCCAGACGCTGCGCGAACAGCAGGGCCTTTCGGACGAGACCTTCCGCGACCTTCAGCAGCGGGGCGGGCAGCAGCAGGGCATGGAGGGCCAGCGCCAGCCCGGGCAGGACGGCCAGAATGGGCAGGAGCCGGGCGGCGGCCAGGGACAGGACCAGGAGGGTCAGCAGGGCCGTGACGGCCAGGGTGGCAGGCCCGACGCGCTGCGCCCGGGCGACGGCGGCGACTCCCGCAGCC
>NZ_WBUS01000124.1 GCF_008933605.1 Albidovulum sp. | reverse complement strand
GACCAGAGACCCGAATTCCCTTGCGCCGAACCAGCCGGAGTTTCGCCGGCGCCGGCCCACCGCCCCGCCCCGGAGCCAGAGGCCATGAACGCCCACGACCAGAGCCCGATCCTCCTGCCGCCGGCCGCGTCGGCCGAACCCTTCGCCGACGCCGAGGCCGCTGTCGCACGGCTGGAAGCGCTCTATGCCCAGGCGACGCACTTCCTCTTTGACCGGTTCAAGGAGACGCTTGCCGGTCGCCCGCCCGCGGCCCGCGCCCGCGCCTTCTACCCCGAGGTGCGCATCACCACGAAGACCCATGCCACGGCCGACAGCCGGTTGTCCTTCGGCCATGTCGCCGTGCCCGGCACCTATGCCGCCACGATCACGCGGCCTGACCTCTTCCGCAACTATCTCGTCCAGCAGCTCGACCTGCTGCTCCGCAACCACGGCGTGCCGGTGACCGTGGGGCCGAGCGCCACGCCGATCCCGATCCATTTCGCCGTCGCCTCGAACCCCTCGGTCTCGGTCCCGCAGGAAGGCGTCCTCTCCTTCCCGCTGCGCGACATCTTCGACGTGCCGGACCTTGCCACGACGAACGACGACATCGTGAACGGCATCGCCAGGCCCAACCCGGACGGGTCCGGCCACCTCGCCCCCTTCACCGCCCAGCGCGTCGATTACTCGCTCGCTCGGCTCGCGCACTACACCGCCACGGACCCCGGGCATTTCCAGAACCACGTGCTGTTCACCAACTACCAGTTCTACGTGGACGAGTTTGAGGATTTCGCCCGCAAGGCGCTGGCCGACCCGGCATCCGGCTACACCGCCTTCGTGGCGCCCGGCAACCACGAGATCACGACGCCGGACGGCGACATGCCGCTTCTGCCGAAGATGCCGCAGATGCCCTCCTATCACCTCAAGCGGCGGGGCGGGCAGGGCATCACGCTGGTCAACATCGGCGTCGGCCCCTCCAACGCCAAGACGGCGACGGACCATATCGCGGTGCTGAGGCCCCACGCCTGGCTGATGGTCGGCCATTGCGCCGGGCTCAGGAACAGCCAGTCTCTGGGCGACTTCGTCCTCGCCCATGCCTACCTGCGCGAGGACAAGGTGCTGGACGACGACCTGCCGGTCTGGGTGCCGATCCCGGCGCTCGCCGAAATCCAGATCGCGCTGCAGGAGGCGGTGGCCGAGGTCGCCGCCCTCGACGGGTTCGAGCTGAAGCGGATCATGCGCACCGGCACCGTGGCCACCGTCGACAACCGTAACTGGGAACTCCGCGACCAGACCGGCCCGGTGCAGCGGCTGAGCCAGAGCCGGGCCGTCGCGCTCGACATGGAAAGCGCCACGATCGCCGCCAACGGCTTCCGTTTTCGCGTGCCCTACGGAACGCTTCTGTGCGTGTCGGACAAGCCGCTGCATGGCGAGCTGAAGCTGCCCGGGATGGCCACGGATTTCTACCGGACACAAGTCAGCCGCCACCTTCTCATCGGCGTCCGGGCGATGGAGCGCCTGCGCGAGATGCCGCTCGAACGGATCCACAGCCGCAAGTTGCGCAGCTTCGAGGAGACGGCCTTCCTGTGAATCCGCCGGGATGCCGCGGCGGAAGATGCGAAAATACGCCACAAACGCGCGGAAATGGCTTGCCACGCGCCACAAAACATTGTGGAACGCCACTACATGACGCTAAAAGGCGCAGATAGGCCCCAAGCAGACGGGCAACAGTGAGGAGACAGACATGTCCAAACCGATGACCAAGACCGAGCTCGTGGCGGCCATCGCCGGCGAGATGGGGTCCGACAAGAAGACGGCCTCTTCGGCCCTCGACGCGATCGCCTCCGTGGTGGCCCGGGCCGTGGCGGGCGGCGGTGCCGTGACCCTTCCCGGAGTCGGCAAGGTGCAGTGCCGCGCCCGGGCGGAACGCCAGGTGCGCAACCCGGCCACCGGCGAGACGATGACGAAGCCCGCCGACAAGGTCGTGAAGATCTCCGTGGCGAAGTCGCTCAAGGACTCGATCAACGGCTGAGCCGTGCCGACATGGCCGGACCGCCGGCAAGGAAGGGCCGCCCCGAGGGCGGCCCTTGCGTTTTCGGGGGCTCCTGTCCGCACCCGTGCCACAGGCATGTCGGGCGCCGTCCTCCGTCTCTTGCCACCGCCGTCCGGGCGGGGCAAAGAAGCACCCGGAACGTGAGGGGAACGCCATGGACATCCGCGCAATCGCCATGGGGCTCGCCTTCGCCTTCATGTGGTCCTCGGCCTTCGCCTCGGCGCGGATGATCGTTGAGGACGCGCCGCCGCTCGCCGCGCTCTCGGTGCGCTTCCTCCTTTCCGGCCTCATCGGCGTCGGTCTCGCCCACGCCCTCGGGCAGAACTGGCGGCTCACGCCCGGACAGTGGCGCTCGGTGGCGATCTTCGGCCTTTGCCAGAACGCGCTCTACCTCGGGCTCAACTTCGTCGCCATCCAGTGGATCGAGGCCTCGCTCGCCGCGATCATCGCCTCCACCATGCCGCTGCTGGTGGCGCTCCTCGGCTGGCTCTTCCTCGGCGAGAGGATCAGGCCGCTCGGCATCGCCGGCCTCGTCACGGGGGTCGCGGGTGTGGCGATCATCATGGGCTCGCGCCTCTCGGGCGGTGTGAGCCTTCCGGGCGTGATCCTTTGCGGGATCGGCGCGCTCGCGCTAGCGGTGGCCACGCTTACGGTGCGGGGTGCGTCCTCGGGTGGCAATGTGCTGATGATCGTCGGGCAGCAGATGTTCGTCGGCGCCGCGATCCTTGCGGTGGCGTCGCTCGCCACCGAAACGATCACGGTCCACTGGACGCAGCGCCTCGCCCTCGCCTTCGGCTACACGACAATCGTGCCCGGCCTTGTCGCCACCTGGGTCTGGTTCCGGCTGGTGGCGCGGATCGGCGCGGTTCGCGCCGCCACCTACCATTTCGTCAACCCGTTCTTCGGTGTGCTCGTCGCCTCCGTCCTTCTCAGCGAGAGGGTCGGGCCAGCCGACCTCATCGGTGTCGCCATCGTCGCGGCGGGCATCCTCGCGGTGCAACTGTCGAAGGCGCAGGAACTCGCGGTCAGAACGCGCTGAAGAAGGCCCAGATCGCATCGGGCGAGGAGACGTCGGTGTTGATCGGCCCGGCCAGCCCGCCCTTCAGCGCCTTCAGGCCCCCCGGCCAGCCATGGCCGCCGCCCGCAACGCTGTAGAACCCGGTCGGCACCGCGCATCCGGTCAGGCTGCGATGCTCGACATGGCCGGTCCGCTCCGTTACCGCACCCCCGCAGCCGTTCCGCCTGGCGAAGACGACCATCGCCTCCTCGGCCGACATCACCCGGTCCCGATCGCGCCGGCCGAGGTTGATGGCGCCGCCGGCGTAGGGCACGAAGGGATCGGCCGTGCCGTGCGTGAGCAGGAAGCCGAGCGGCGCCCCCGCTGCGCAGTCCCGCGCCTCGGCCGCGGGCAGCACCATCGCCACCGGCGCGATGGCGCGCAGAAGATCGGGAGTGTCGCAAGCAAGTGCATAGGCCATCATCCCGCCGCGCGAGACGCCGGTGGCGAAGACCCGCGATCTGTCCACCGGATGGTCGCGCGCGACCGCGGCGATCAGCGCCGCAAGGAATCCATGGTCGTCGCGTCGCGGGCTGAGACCGCGCGACATCTCTCCCGATCCGGTGTCCCACATCCGCCTCACGGCATCGGGATAGAGGACGAGAAAGCCGTTCTCCTCGGCCAGCGCGTCGAAGCGGCCGCGGGTGGCGTAGCGAACCTCGCGCGAGGACCCGCCACCGCCGTGAAGGACAAGGACGAGCGGCCGCGGACCGGGAAAGCGGGAAAGCCCGTCGGGCACGTAGAGCCGGAAGCTGCGATCCATCCCGTCGTGGCGCAACGTGCCGGACGTGAGTCCGGCCTGGGCCGCTCCGGGCAGGCCGGCAATCGCCAGAAGCACAAGAAGTATGCGGATCATCGGAAACTCCCTCCGCGCCCCCGAAGCCTGACACGGGGCAGCCACGGGGTTCCGTCGCGCCTACCAGCCCGGTTCGCGCGCCCCGAGGTCGCGAGCGAGATCGGCGAGGAACCGGCGCATGACCTGCGCCCGCTCCTCGGCGAGCTTTCGGCCCGTCGCGGTGAGGAAGGTTTCCGGCAGCTTCAGGAGCTTGACCGCGAAATGGTCGAGCGCCCAGGCCTGATCGTCGAGCGGCCGGTCGGTCGCGAAGGGGTCGTCGGGGTGAAAGAGCGGCCGGCCCAACGCGCCCGCCACCGCGAAGGTCCGCGCTACGCCCACCGCGCCCAAGGCCTCCAGCCGGTCGGCATCGCGCAGGATCCGCGCCTCGGGCGAGGTCGGGTGCCCGCCGCCGGAGTAGCTGTGTGCCTCGATCGCGTGGCGGGCCTGGGCAACCTCCGACGGCGAGAGTCCGAGCGCCTGCATCACCGGCCCCGCTGCCGAGGCCGACATCATCGCGGCCTTCGCCCGCTTGGGATGGTCCTTCGGCAGGGTCACGAGGTCATGGAGATAGGCCGCGCAGAGCAGGATGCGCGACGGCGCCATCCCCTCTCCGTGGGCAATCGTGCGGGCATGCATCCAGACCCGGTCGGAATGGGCGAGGTCATGTGCCGAATCCCCACCCGCCGCCTCCTGTGCGAGCGCCTCGCGCAGCGCCATCCGGAGGGCGGCGAGGCTCATCCGATCCGCCCGCCCGCGCCGCCGACCTGGCCGCGATGGAGCAGCAGGTGGTCGAGGATCACGCAGGCCATCATCGCCTCGCCCACCGGCACCGCGCGGATTCCGACGCAGGGATCGTGGCGGCCCTTCGTCACCACCTCGGTCTCTTCGCCCGCGAGCGTGATCGAACGGCGCGGGGTGAGGATCGACGACGTTGGCTTCACCGCGAAACGCACGACGACATCCTGCCCGCTCGAGATGCCGCCAAGGATCCCGCCGGCGTGGTTCGAGGAGAACCGCGGCCGTCCGTCATTCCCCATGAAGATCTCGTCGGCATTCTCGATGCCCGTCAATTCGGCTGCCGCCATCCCCGCGCCGACCTCGACACCCTTCACCGCGTTGATCGACATCATCGCCGCCGCAAGATCGCTGTCGAGCTTGCCGTAGATCGGTGCCCCGAGGCCCGCAGGAACGCCCGAGGCGACCACCTCCACCACCGCGCCCACCGAATTGCCGGACTTGCGCAACTCGTCGAGATGCTCGGCCCAGATCGCCGCCGCCGCAGCGTCCGGGCACCAGAACGGGTTGCGCTCCACCTCCTCCATGTCGAAGCGGTCGCGATCCGCCCTCAGGCGGCCCATCTGCACCATGTAGCCGATGATCCGCACCCCGGGCACCAGCGCCTTCAGCGCCTCGCGCGCGACCGAACCGGCTGCCACCCGCGCCGCAGTCTCGCGCGCGGAGGACCGGCCGCCGCCACGCGGGTCGCGGATTCCGTACTTCAGCCAGTAGGTGATGTCGGCGTGCCCCGGCCGGAAGGTGCGCGCGATGTCGCCGTAGTCCTTCGACCGCTGGTCGGTGTTCTCGATCATCAGCTGGATCGGCGTCCCGGTCGTCCGTCCCTCGTAGACGCCGGAGAGAATCCGCACCTCGTCCGGTTCGCGGCGCTGGGTCGTGAAGCGGTTCTGCCCGGGTTTCCGTCGGTCGAGCCAGTGCTGGATCGCCGCCGGCTCCAGCGCGATTCCGGGCGGGCAGCCGTCGACGGTGGCGCCCAGCGCCGGCCCGTGGCTTTCGCCCCATGTCGTCACGCGGAAAAGATGGCCGAAGGTATTGAAGCTCATGGGCACGCTCCCTTGCCCCAAGCGCCATAGCGAAGCCGGCGCCGCCGCTCAAGCGTTCCCTCGCCTGTGCCGTTCCCCCAGGCCGAAATTCCTCGCGATGGGCGCCGGGTCCCGATCCGGCGCGCGCGGCGGCGCCCCTCGGCGCGGTTTCCGCTTGCAACCCGCCGAACCGCGGTTATGGTGCGCCCCACCTCGGGGTGTCCCGGACAGGCGTCCGGGACTGAGATGCGCAAGCGAACCCGTCGAACCTGAACCGGTTAGCACCGGCGGAGGGAAGGTCCGGCCGCAAGCGCCACCATCTCCGCCCGTCCGACCATTGGAGGAAGCGAGATGCGAACGACCCACCTCTCGACCCTGATGCTCGCGGGATCTCTTGCCGCCGCCGCGCCCGCGGCCGCTGCGCCCGTGCTCACGGTCTATACCTACGACAGTTTCGTCGCCGAATGGGGCCCGGGCCCGACGGTGGAAGAGGCATTCGAAGCGGATTGCGGCTGCGACCTGCAGTTCGTGGCGACCGGCGACGGCGCCGCGCTTCTGGCGCGGCTCCTGCTCGAGGGCGAGGCGACCGAGGCCGACGTGGTCCTTGGCCTCGACACGAGCCTGACCGCGCGTGCCACCGCGTCGGGCCTCTTCGCGCCGCGCCCCGCGACCGACGCCGCCTTCGCCCTGCCGGTCGACTGGACCGATCCGACCTTCCTGCCCTACGACTGGGGCTGGTTCGCTTTCGTCTACGACAAGACGAAGATCGATACTGTTCCGGCCGATTTCGAGGCGCTTGCCGCCTCCGACCTGACCATCGTCATCGAGGATCCGCGTTCTTCCACGCCCGGACTCGGCCTTCTCCTCTGGGTCAAGAAGGCCTATGGCGACCGCGCGGCGGAGATCTGGCAGGGGCTTGCCGACAACATCGTCACCGTGACGCCGGGGTGGTCCGAGGCCTATGGCCTGTTCCTCGAGGGCGAGGCGGACATGGTCCTGTCCTACACTACCTCCCCGGCCTACCACCTCATCGCCGAGGGCGACGACTCCAAGGCCGCCGCCCCCTTTGCCGAGGGGCACTACCTGCAGGTCGAGGTCGCGGCGAAGCTGAAGTCCTCGCAGAATGGCGAACTGGCCGACCGGTTCCTGACCTTCATGACCACCGAGGCGTTCCAGTCGGTGATCCCGGGAACCAACTGGATGTATCCGGCGGTCACCCCGGCCGCGGGCCTGCCGAAGGGCTTCGAGACGCTGATCCGGCCGGAAAAGAGCCTGCTCTTGCCGCAGGCTGAGGCCGCGTCCGTGCGCGACGCGGCGCTGGCCGAATGGCAGACCGCGCTCAGCCGCTAGGCGCGGGGTTCCGGCTTTCCGCCGGGGGCGCGGCCACGCTGGTGGCTGCGCTCACGTTCCTGCCGCTGGCAGCCGTGCTGGCCCGCGCGGGCGGCATCGCCATGCTTGGCCCTGCCGACTGGGCGGCGGTTCGGTTCACCCTGCTGCAATCCACGCTCTCAGCCGCGATCAGCCTCGCGCTCGCCGTCCCCGTCGCCCGTGCGCTGGCGCGGCGGCAGTTCCGCGGCCGCGGCCTTCTCATCACGCTCCTTGGCGCGCCGTTCATCCTGCCCGTAGTCGTGGCGGTGATGGGGCTGCTGGCGATCTTCGGCCGCGGCGGCCTCGTCAACGACGCCCTGGCCGCCCTCGGGCTCGGTCGTGTCTCGATCTACGGTCTCGGCGGCGTCGTCCTCGCCCATGTCTTCTTCAACCTGCCGCTCGCCGTCCGGCTCCTGCTGCAGGGCTGGCTCGCGATTCCCGCCGAACGCTTCCGGCTTGCCGCCGCGCTCGGCTTCGGCCCGGCCGAGGTCGCGCGGCATCTGGAACGGCCGATGCTGAAGGCGCTCGCCCCCGGCATCTTCGCCACGATCTTCCTGCTCTGTCTCACCAGCTTCGCGACCGCGCTGATCCTCGGCGGCGGGCCTCGGGCGACGACCGTGGAACTTGCCATCTACCAGGCCTTCCGCTTCGACTTCGATCTCGGCCGCGCGGCCGCGCTCGCCAGCCTGCAACTTGCGCTCTGTGCCGCGACCGCGCTCGCCGCGGCCCGCTTCGCCGCACCCTCCGCGTTCGGTACCGGGCTTGACCGGCCCGTCGCGCGCTGGGACGCCCGGACCGGCACGCTCCGGGCGCTCGACACCGGTCTCATCGCCATGGCCGCGCTCTTTCTGCTCGCGCCGCTGGCAGCCGTCGCCCTCTCGGGCCTGCCCCGCCTCGCGTCTCTCCCCGCGCCGGTATGGGCGGCGGCGTGCCGCTCCGCCCTCGTCGCGGCCGCCTCGACCACGCTGACGCTGGCACTGGCGCTGCCGATGGCGCTTGCCGTGGCGCGGGCGGGCCGGGTGCGCATCCTGGAAACGGTGGGCATGCTGCCGCTCGCCACCTCGGCGCTTGTCACCGGGACCGGGCTCTTCCTGCTGCTCAGGCCGATGGCAAGCCCGGCGGACCTTGCGCTCCCGGTCACGGTGGCCGTCAATGCCGTGATGGCGCTCCCCTTCGCCCTTCGCAGCCTCATCCCCGCCGCCCGCGACCTCGAGGCGGGCTACGGACGGCTTGCCCAGAGCCTCGGGATGAGGGGTATCGCGCGCCTGAGGCTCCTGACCGTGCCGCGCCTGCGCCGGCCCCTGGGCTTCGCGGCCGGACTGACGGCGGCGCTCTCGATGGGCGATCTCGGCGTCATCGCGCTTTACGCCGATGCCGACCGGGCAACGCTGCCGCTGGAGCTCTACCGGCTGATGGGCGCCTACAGGATGGCCGACGCCGCCGGCGCGGCGGTTCTGCTCCTCGGCCTCAGCCTCGCCGCCTTCTGGCTTCTCGACCGGGGGGGCCGTGCCAATGCTGGAGCTTGACCGCCTGATCATCACCCAGGACGACTTCCGCCTGACGGCGGATTTCACCATCCCGGCAGCCGCGCGCGTCGCCGTCATCGGCCCGTCGGGCGCGGGAAAGTCCACGCTGCTTTCGGTCATCTCGGGTTACTTTCCGCCGGAATCGGGTCGAATCCGCTGGGCCGGGCAGGACATCACCGACACCGCACCGGGGCTGCGTCCGCTCTCCATCCTGTTTCAGGACCAGAACCTCTTCCCGCACCTCACGGTCAGCCAGAACGTCGGGCTCGGCCTCCGCCCCGATCTGCGCCTGACGTCCTCCGACCGGGCGCGGCTGGCCGAGGCGTTGGCCCGCACCGGGCTGGCCGGGCTCGGCGACCGGCGGCCGGGCACGCTTTCCGGCGGGCAGCAGAGC
>NZ_WBUS01000123.1 GCF_008933605.1 Albidovulum sp. | reverse complement strand
GGGCTGGACATGGGCAGTCTCCGGAACGTCGGCTTCGGCCCCGCTGTCCCACGCATTGCAGCATCTGCAAAATCGTTATTTTAGATTGAATCATAAATTTCTTCCGCATATGAGCGCCGACAGGTTCACGGGGGGGCATCCCATGCGCTACGTCCAGCTTCGCGCCTTTCACAACGTCGCACTCCACGGCGGCTTTTCCCGCGCGGCGGAAGAACTGCACCTCACCCAGCCGGCGGTCTCGGACCAGGTGCGCAAACTCGAGGAGGAATACGACGTCCTTCTCTTCAGTCGCCTGAAAAAGCGTGTCACGCTGACACCGCAGGGCGAGCGCCTGCTGGAGATCACCCGCAGGCTCTTCGACAGCGAGGCACAGGCGCTGGAGCTTCTTTCGGAATCCCGGGCCCTGCGCGCCGGGACGCTCCGCATCGTCGCCGACAGCGCGCATCACCTCCTCCACATCCTGGCCCGCTTCCGCGACCGTCACCCCGGGGTGCGGATCACCGTGACGGCGGGCAATACGGAAACCGTGCTCGCCGCGCTTCATGCCTACGAGGCCGACATCGGCGTCCTCGGCGACCTGCCCGAGGGGCGCGACATCGAGGCGCTGCCGCTAGGTGCTACGCCGATCACCGCCTTCGTCGCCCGGACCCACCCGCTCGCCTCACGGGCGCGCCTCCGTCTTGCCGACCTTCCCGGCCTGCCTCTCGTCCTGCGCGAGGAGGGCTCCAAGACCCGCCGCAAACTCGAGGAGGCCGCGGCGGCGGACGGCATCGCCCTGACCCCCGCCATCACCGCCGAGGGCCGCGAGGCGGTACGCGAGATCGTCGCCTCGGGCGCCGGCGTCGGCTTCGTTTCCCTGGCGGAGTTCGGTGCCGACGCGCGGCTCGTCTTTATCCCCATCGCCGACGCCCCGGCACTGATGATGGAAGAGGCGCTCGTCTGCCTGCGCGAACGTCGAGCCGCGAAACTCGTCGCCGCCTTCTTCGACATCGCCCGCGCGATGCCGCCTGCCTGAGGCCCGCGCCGGTCGCCCGAAAAACATTTGCCCGCTAACGACTTCTGTGGAACGATCCGGCTATAGCGACCAGCCATCCGAGGTTCCCATGGCCGATCCCGCCCCCGCCCCCGCCGGCAAGACCAAGCTCGTCATCCGCAACATCGGCCAGATCCTCTCCGGCCGGATCGAGGAGCCGCTGATCGACGGCGACTGTGTCGTCTGCGAGGGCAGCCGCATCGCCGCCGTAGGCCGCGAGAAGGACCTCGACACCGGTCACGCGACCACCATCGTGGACGCGAAGGGCGTGACCCTCTGCCCCGGCCTGATCGACAGCCATGTCCATCCGGTGATCGGCGACTACACACCGCGCCAGCAGCAACTGAACTGGATCGATAGCTGCCTGCACGGCGGCGTCACCACGATGATTTCGGCGGGCGAAGTGCACGCGCCGGGCCGGCCGAAGGACATCGTCGGCCTCAAGGCGATGGCGATCGCGAGCCAACGCTGGTACGAGAATTTCCGCCCCTCGGGCGTCAAGGTCCACTCTGGCGCCCCGGTGATCGAGGAGGGCATGGTCGAGGAGGATTTCCGCGACCTCGCGGCGGCCGGCGTCCGGCTGCTGGGCGAGGTCGGCCTCGGCTCGGTCAAGGCCGGCGAGACCGCGGCGCAGATGGTGAAATGGGCGCGCAAATACGGCATCCAGTCGACGATCCATACCGGCGGCCCGTCGATCCCCGGCTCGGGCCTCATTGACAAGGACGTGGTGCTTGAGGCCGACGCCGACATCATCGGCCATATCAACGGCGGCCATACCGCGCTCCCGGACGACCAGATCACCTGCCTCTGCGAAAGCTGCCTGAGGGGGATCGAGATCGTCCATAACGGCAACGAGCGCGCCGGCCTTCTCGCCATGCGCACCGCCTTCGAACTGAAGCAGCCGGAACGGGTGATCCTCGGCACCGACGCGCCGGCGGGGTCAGGCGTCCAGCCGCTCGGCATCCTCCGCATGGTGGCGATGCTCTCAAGCCTCGGCGACGTGCCGCCCGAGATCGCCTTCTGCTTCGCCACCGGCAACACCGCACGGATGCGCGATCTCGACTGCGGCATCATCGCGCCGGGCAGGGCGGCCGACTTCGTCTTCCTCGATATGGCCCAGCACGCCCCCGGCAAGACCATGCTCGGCTCGGTACATCAGGGCAACCTGCCCGGCGTCGGCATGACGGTGATCGACGGCATCGTCCGCACCACCCGCAGCCGCAACACCCCGCCCGCGACCCGGGTGCCCGAGATCGTGAAGGGCGCCTGACCGCTGAGGTCAGGCGGGCGCGGCCTCGCGGAAGGCCGGTAGCGCCTGCTCGATCATCTCCGTGGTCGCCGTCAGGCAGAGGCGATACTGCCGCGGGCAGTGAAAGAGCGTCCCCGGCATGACGAAGACCTTCCGTTCCGCCAGCCGTCGGGCGAAGGCAAGCGAATCCCCGCCCGGCGCATCGCCCCACAGGTAGAAGGTCCCCTCCGGATCGACCATCCGGTAGCCCCACTGCTTCAGGGCACCGAGAAGCCGGTCGCGCTTCGCGGTCAGCGCCGGGATGTCGATCGACAGCGTCTCCAGCTCCGGCACCGCATATTGCATCGTCGCGTCCGGGAAGCCCCAGCCGAGCGCTGTCTGCACCGGAAAGATCGCGGCCGTGAGCGCGTTCCGGTCTGCCTCGGGCATCAACGGGCCGAGGGCGAGATACCCGATACGCTGCCCCGGAGAGAGCAGGATCTTGCCGTAGCTGTAGTCGATCAGCGTCCAAGGATAGACGGCAGCCGGCGAGGTGAACGCCGCGCCGTCGAAGCGAATGCGCCGGTAGGGTTCATCGGACAGGATGAAGATGCGCGCGCCGATCCGTTCGGATGCGGCATCCAGCACGCCGGCAAGTTCTTCGAGCCGGGCACGGCTGTAGATCCTTCCCGTCGGATTGTGCGGGCTGTTGACGACCACGATCCGGGTTCGCGGCGTGATCGCCCGCGCGATGGCGTCAATGTCGAGGTCGTAGCTCACCGGATCGAGCGGCGTGTGCACGCCCACATAGCCACGATGCGCCAGGATCGGCGCATAGGCGAACCAGCCGGGCTTCGGATGGATCACCTCGTCGCCGGGATTGAGCAGGAGATCGAAGGCGAGCGCGATGGCCTTGAACGCCCCCTGGGTCATGGTGATGTCGTCCGCGGCGACCGGCAATCCCATCTCGGCGCCCAGCGATGCCGCGACCGCCGCGGTCGCGCTGCCCACGCTGGACTTGTAGGCGAACCAGTCGTTGCCATTCGGTTCCGCCGCCGCCTTGATCGCCGCGACGAGCCCGGCAAGCGGACGTTCGTGCGGATTGCCGAAGGTGAAATCCGCGCCGTCCGCATCGGCGGCAAGGAACTGGTCCGCGAACTCCGAAACGACCCGTATGGACTCTCCGGCGCGGCGTGCGCCGTCAGAAACGATTGCCATGTCGCCCCTCCCCCGCAGCGGCCGGCAGGGCCGCGCTGTCATTCGTACAGGATCGGTTTCAACGTCGGTCGGGGCCTTGTCTCGCGACCCAAGGCGGCGCCCTGGTAATCACCCTGCGCTCAATCTGGTCGGCGATTTCCTCCACCCGCCGGACCTTCTCCATGTGTCCGCCAAGGGCTGCATAGTCGTCAAGCCGCATCGTGAACTCGACCGGCGCGACGAGCGCGGGGGTGGGCACGTAGCCGAAGGCGTTCGAGGGCATCTCGGTCACGTCGGCCATGAAGGTGATGCCGCCGCCGGGCCAGACGTAGCAGGGCGCGCCGCCGCAGGTCACCCGTGTCACCGCCTCCCGCACCGAGCGCGTCAGCCGCACCGGATTTTCCGTGACGCCGGCCCTGAGCGAGCCCCCCGCGCCGCCCATGAAGAGCACGGAGGTGACCGATGGCTCGCAGTTCTCGGCGATCCGTTCGACTGAGACCCTCAGGCTCGCCGGAAGCTCCGCCGGCGCGGGCCGCAGATCGTCGTCGAGCACGTAGTAGCCCCACTGCTCTCCGGTGGTGGAGACCATGAGGAGCGTGAGCCCCGGCCGCGCCGGTTCGCGCCATGGCCCGAGGATCGTCAGCGGATCCTCGATGTTCGTGCCGCCCCAGCCGGCGCCGGGCTCGGCCACGCGGAAATAGCGGCCCGGGGTGGACTTGTGGCCAAGGATCTTGATGC
Organism: Albidovulum sp.; assembly: GCF_008933605.1. GTDB lineage: Bacteria > Pseudomonadota > Alphaproteobacteria > Rhodobacterales > Rhodobacteraceae > Albidovulum. Next base: position 5,006 of record NZ_WBUS01000123.1, on the reverse strand, counting down.
CGGTGGGCGCCACGTCCAGGAACTTGCCCGCCTGATGCTCGGAGAGAACGCCGGTGATGTGATCGTCAACCACCACAACTTCGTCCACCAACCCCTTCCACTGTCTCGCAAACATCCCGATGGTGGCCGAACCGCAGCCGACCCGCATCCGATGCTCCTCCACCCCGTTCACGACCGGCGGGCGGCCCGCCTGCAACACCACCTCGGCACCGCCGTCGATGGTGACCGTCACCGGTTCGCGGTTGCAGAGCCGGAGGAGCGCGTCGCAGGTGACGCGGCCTTCCTTCTTCCCGCCGCCGGTGAGGTGGTGAACGCCGCCGAGCGAGAGCATCTGCGAGCCGTATTCCGCCGTCATCACGTGGCCGACGGGCTCGCCGTCCACGCGGACGGGCGCCGCCTCGGGCCCGAGGAAGCGGTCGGTGTCCACCTTCACCTTGGCACCGCAGTAGGAAAAGATGCCCTCGGTAACGACGGTCACCATGTCCACCCCATCGTGTTCCTGCGCGACGATGAAGGGGGCGGGCTTGTAGTCGGGATAGGTCGTCCCCGCGCCGATGGCGGTGACGAAGGGACGGTCGGTCCCGAGGATGTCGCCGTTCCATTCGCCGGGCCCGAGTTCGAGGAACGGCACCACCTGCCCGTCGTCCTCCCGCGCCGCCTCGAGTACGGTGAAGGGGTCCAGGCGCACCAGTTCGCCGCCGTGGTTGGCATAGCGGTCGCAGGCGCCGGCGCGACCGTCGGCGATATAGCACATGACCGGGCAGGCGTCGCAGCGAATCTTGCCTTCCATACGAGATTCAACGGCTTGTCGGACCATCTTAATCCCCTCGCGCGGCGCGGATCGCCACCAGTATCCGGTCGGGTGTGGCCGGAAGCCGTGTCACCCGCGCCCCCGTCGCGTGGCGGATGGCCGACAGGATCGCCGGCGCGGTCGGGATCAACACATGCTCGCCCAGCCCCTTGGCGCCGTAAGGTCCGTGGGGGTCGGCGACCTCGACGATGTGCGAGGTGATCGGCGGCACGTCCCCGATCGTCGGGATGAGGTAGTCGTGCAGGTTGTCGGTCCGGCCGGGAATGTATTCCTCCATCAGCGCGAGCCCGATCCCCTGCGCGACGCCGCCGTGGATCTGTCCTTCCACCAGCACCGGGTTGATCGCGCGGCCGACGTCGTGGGCGGCGTGGATATGGTCGAGCGTCACGAGCCCGAGCGCGGTGTCCACGGTGAGTTCCACCATCTGCGCCGTGTAGCCGTAGACCGCATAGGGAACCCCCTGCCCGTTCGCGTCGAGCGGTTTCGTCGGCGGGTCGTAGCTTTCGGCCGCCTCGAGCACGTAGCCCGCGCCCACCGGCAGCGCCGCATGATGGCGGGTCCCATCCGGGGAGACGACGGTGACACCGTCCGCCGCAATCGTGATCCGCCCATCGGTCGCATTGGTCAGCCGCAAGACCTCGGCCCTGAGGGCGAGCCCCGTCGCCCGCGCGGCATTGCCCGACACGAAGGTCTGGCGCGAGGCGGAGGTCTTGCCGGCGTCGGGTGTCACATCGGTGTCGGGGCCGACGATCTCCACCGCCGTCACGTCCACGCCCAGCGCCCCGGCGAAGATCTGGGCGATGACGGTGTTCGCCCCCTGGCCGATGTCCATGGCCCCCTGGTGCAGCACGATGCGGCCTTCCGCAGTGATGCCCGCCCGGATCGTCGAGGGGTTCGGAAGGGAGGTGTTGCCGCAGCCATACCAGCCGCAGGCGATCCCGACGCCCCTGCGAAGTTCGCCGCCTTTCGCGTTGAAATCCCGTGCTTTCTCAATCGCCGCGTCCCAGACCGGCCGGAGCGCGTCGAGGCAGGGCCGGATGCCGACGCCCTCGTCGAAGACCTGCCCCGTCGCCGTCGGCACGCCGTTGTCGAGCGCGTTCAGATGGCGGAACTCCAGCCGGTCGATCCCGAGCGCCTCGGCGAGGTCGTCGAAGACGGCCTCCTGCGCGATGGCGGCCTGCGGCACGCCGAAACCGCGGAAGGCGCCGGCGGGCACGCAGTTCGTGTGGACGGCCTCGGTGCACGCCAGGTAGTTCGCGTGGGCGTAGGGGCCGCCGGCATGAACCGGAACCCGGTTCGCTACGGTCGGCCCCCAGGAGGAATGCGCGCCGGTGTTGAAGGTGCCGTCGAAGACGAAGCCGGAAAGCCGCCCGTCGCGCGTGGCCCCGGCCCGGACCCGCATTATCGCGGGATGCCGCTTCGTCGTAGAAGACATTGATTCAGCACGGGAATAGGCGATCCGCACAGCTCGCTTCAAGGCCTGCGCCGCAAGTGCCACATGCGGCTGCCAGGAAAGATCGAGCTTCGATCCGAAGCCGCCGCCGACCGCCGTCGGCACGATCCGGATGGCCTCGACGGGCAGGCCGAGGATGTCCGCAAGCGACTCGCGGTTCATGTGCGGCGCCTGGGTGCCACCATGCACCTCGATCCGGCCGTCCTGGCAGTCGGCATGTCCTGCCTCGGGCTCGATGTAGGCGTGCTCGATGAATCGGGTCTCGAACGCGCCCTCCGCCACCACCTCGGTGCGGGCGAGCGCCGTTTCGGGATCGCCCTTCCTGACGAGGCCCCGGCACATGACGTTCTCCGCGCGGCCCGCGTGAAAGGCTTGCAAGCCCTTCGCACCCTCGGGCTCGCGGGCCGCGGGCGTCGGCTCCCAACGCACTGGAAAGCTTGACGGATCGTACCTGTCCATGATTTCGGCGCAAGCGACGACGGCGGCCACCGCCTCGCCCCGGAACCGTGCAACCCCGGGGGCGTAGACAGGTTGGTCGATGAACCCCGGAATGACGCCGAAGGCATTCCGGCCGGGGATGTCGGCGGCCGTCAGGATCAGGTCGAGCCCCTGCGCGGCCTGGTAGGCGGCGAGGTCGCCGAAGGTGAAGGCGGCATGGTCATGCGGCGCGCGGATCACCTTCAGGACCAGCGCCCCCGCCGGGGTCGCGTCGTCGCCGAACCGCTCCGTCCCGTCCACCTTGCGCGCCCCGTCGATGCGGGGGATGGCGGCCCCGACGCCGGAGCCTTCGATACGGGGTGCGGCCACGCCCGTCACCGCGTCAATGATCTTGCGATAACCGGTGCAACGGCAGAGAACCCCACCGAGCGCGTCTTGGACCTCGGCCTCGGTGGGCGCCGGATTGGCGCGCAGAAGCGCGACGGCGGCCACCATCATGCCCGGTGTGCAGATCCCGCACTGGGCCGCACCGTGCCTGAGGAACGCCTCGGAAAGCCTTGCGAAAACAGGATCATTCTGACGGATTCCGGCGAGCGTCTCGACCCGGCGCTCGGCGGCCTGTGCGGCGGCGGTGATACAGGCGCAGACCGGGGCGCCGTCCAGAAGCACGGTGCAGGCACCGCAGTCGCCGGCGTCGCAGCCGACCTTGACCTCGGTGCAGCCGAAGTCACGCCGCAGCACCCGCGACAGGCGCTCCGCCCCGCCCGCATGGTCCACCTTGCGCCCGTTCAGGGTGAATCCGATCCCGTTCATGGCGCGGATCCGTCGAGCATCCGCCGGGCAAGCGCCATGACCGCCTCGCGCCGGTAGGCCGCGGTCGCGCGGACGTCGTCGATGGGCTGGAGGGCGGCGAAATGCACCGCCTCGACCGCTTGCACCAGCGACGCGCGGTGCCGGCCGGAGAGCGCGGCCTCGAGTTCGGGAAGTCGCACCGGCACGGGCGAACATGCGCCGACCGCGAGCCGCGCCGCGACCACACGGTCGGCCTCGAACCGGATGACGCCGGCGAGCGAGACGATGGAGATGACGAGATAGGCCCGGGCGCCAAGCTTGCCGAAGCCCGACCAGACCTCGCCCCCAAGAACCGGCACACGGATCGCCGTCACGATCTCGCCCGGGGCAAGCGCCGTCCGCCGCGGCCCGGCGATGAACCCGGCCAGCGGCAGGGTCCGCGTTCCCGCGGTCGAGGCCAGTTCCACCGATGCATCGAGCGCAAGAAGCACCGGCACGCCATCGGCCGCCGGCGAGGCGTTGCAGAGGTTTCCCGCGAGAGTTCCCGTGGTCTGGATCTGCACCGATCCCACCTGCCGGGCGGCCTGCTTCAAGGCGTCGAACTGCGGCGGCAGGTCGGCCCGCAGGACCTCGGCCCAGGTGACCGCGGCCCCGAAGCGCCAGTTGCCGCCGTCCTGCGCGATCCCCTTCAGGGCCGCGATCGCCGTCAGGTCCAGCACGCGCCCCGGCGCCGGCCGGTCGCCGAGCGCGGGAAAGACATCGGTGCCGCCCGCGAGCACGGTCGCCGGCGCCTCGGCCAGGAAGGCCAGCGCCTCGGTCAGCTCGCGCGGCCGGACGTATCCCATCTAGCGCAGCCCGTCCTTGCCCTCTGCCTCGTCGTGGCGAAGGTCGCCGAAGCGCGGCAGCGGCCGGCCGGCCACGGCGACGGCGACGGCGACGAGCATCTCATCCGCGCGCGGCGCGTCGTTCACGCTGACCTCCATGCCGTCGAAATGCGACCGGACATAGGCCGCGACCTTGTGGCCGAGGGGAATGTCGAGCGGATGGCCCGCTGCGCCGCGCTTCTTGTTCGACCGCACCAGGGCCGCACCCTTTTCCACCGCCGCGCAAGCGGTTTGCCGAGACGGGGGTGGAGGATCGCTGCGGCATGCTCCAGCTCGCCGTCGAGGCCGACGAGCGCGGCCTTGCCGTAGCTTTGCGCGTCGCCCGGAGGGATGCCGAGCGCCTTGACGCAGGCGTCGCCGAGGATGCCGCCGAGTTCCTCGCCGATCGCCATCAGCTCCTCGAGATCCTCGACGCAGCCGGCACAGGGATTCCCGATCACCGCATTGGCGGCGGCGCGGCGCGTCGGCGGGCTCTCCTTGCGGCCCATCTCGGACCGGACCTCCTCCACGATTGTCACGAGCTTTCGGATCCTGGCCCTCGTCATGCGACACCTCCCTGGTTGACGGCGCGCGGGCCCGCCCGTCCGACGCTGCGACCCTGCCCGTCGAGGACGAGGAAGGCCGCGCG
>NZ_WBUS01000293.1 GCF_008933605.1 Albidovulum sp. | reverse complement strand
CCTACGCGGCGGGACATTTCGGACGGATCGCGCTGGTCCACGGTCCCCACGTGTTTCCGGATACCAACGCCCACGGGCGCGGCGAATGCCCGGAGCCGCTCTACACCGTGGCGTTTTCCGCCGAGGACCTCTGGGGCGAGGCGGAGGCCCCGGGCGATGAGGTGACCCTCGATCTCTGGGAAAGCTACCTGGAGCGGGCATGACCGGCGCGCCCTCTCCCTCCCGCTTCGATGAACCCTGGCAGGCGCAGCTTTTCGCACTGACCGTCGCGCTGAACGAGGCGGGGCACTTCGGCTGGCCGGAGTGGACGCAGGCCTTCGGCGCCACCCTCAGGCGCCGCGGGACCGAGCGGCCGCAGGACGGCAGCGCCGACTACTACGCCGCCTGGCTGGAGACGCTGGAGGGTTTCCTCGACGCGACGGGGCATGCGCCCAAGGCGGAGGCGGCGCGGACCAGGGCGGCCTGGGAGGCGGCCTATCTGGCGACGCCGCACGGGCAGCCGGTCCGGCTCAGACCCTAGTCCAGGCGAAAGACCTTGTCGCGCGCCGTCGCGCCCCTGACGAGCGTCAGGCGGGACTTGGCGACGCCGAGAGCCTTGGCCAGAAGCGCCGTCACCGCCGCCGTCGCCTTGCCGCCCTCGGGCACGACGGTCACATAGACGCGGATCGCGCCCGCCTCGATCACGACGGCATTCCGCGACGCTTTCGGCGTCACGCGCACGGCGATCTCGGCGCCCGGGCGGGCAAGGTGCGAAAGGTCGGCCATGGCGCGACCCTAGCGCGGCCTGCCGCGCCGGGCCAGCCTTGCGCCGACGGCCCGGATCGGCATGATCGCGGCCGAGCAGACAGGAGCGTGCCCATGACCACCCCGAACCCCGCCGCGATGGAGTTCTTCCTGACCCGCCGGTCACGCCCGCCAAAGGTCCTGCGCCCGCCGGTGCCGACCGAGGCGGAGCTCCTGCCCATCCTGACGGCGGCAACACGGGTGCCCGACCACGGCAAGCTCGAGCCCTGGCGGTTCCTCGTGCTCGAGAAGCCGGCGCTTACCCGGATGGCCGGGCTGGCGCGAACGCGGGGCGCGGCGATGGGGCTGGCGCCCGAGCGGATCGAGAAGGGCGTGGCGCAGTTCACCGATGCCGACCTCATCGTTGCCGTCGTGATGGTGCCGCGCCCGACCGACAAGATCCCGGAGCTGGAGCAGATCCTCTCGGCCGGCGCGGTCTGCCTGACGCTCCTCAATGCGGCGCTCGCCTCGGGTTGGGATGCCTGCTGGCTGACCGGCTGGCATGTCCATGACGCGGCCTTCGCCCGCGAGGGGCTTGGCCTTGCCGCGGGCGAGCGGGTGGCGGGGCTGATCCATATCGGCACCGCCGCCTCCGTCCCGCCCGACCGGCCGCGCCCGGATGTCGGGGCGATCACCACCTGGGTCCGGGACTGACGCGGTGATCCTCGGCGACTTCCTGAAGGCCATCGGGCAGATCCATGACCGGCAGTTCCTCAAGGTCCTCGGGCTCGGCGTGCTGCTCGCGCTCGCGCTCCTCTCCGGGGCCTATGCGGTCGTGGCGACGCTCATCGGCTGGGCCGTGCCCGACACCTTCACCCTGCCCTGGATCGGCGAGATCACCTGGGTGGAGAGCCTCCTCAGCTGGGGCTCGCTCGTCCTGATGCTCGTGCTTTCGGTCTTCCTGATGGTGCCGGTGGCCTCGGCCTTCAGCGGGCTCTTCCTCGACGACGTGGCCGAGGCGGTGGAGGCGCGGCACTACCCCGCCC
>NZ_WBUS01000122.1 GCF_008933605.1 Albidovulum sp. | reverse complement strand
GGACAGGGCCCCCAGATCACCCGCGGCACGCTCGGTCTCGGCGCGCTGGCGGCGGTGGGGCTCTGGGCTTTCGCGTCGTTCTACACCGTCAAGCCCGAGGAGCAGTCGGTGGAGTTGTTCCTCGGCGAGTTCTCCTCGATCGGGCAGCCCGGCCTCAACTTCGCGCCCTGGCCGCTCGTCATGGCGAACGTCGTCTCCGTCACGCCGGAACGGACCGAGGACATCGGGGTCGGTCGCGGCGGGTCGGACAGCGGGCTGATGCTGACGGGCGACGAGAACATCGTCGACATCGATTTCCAGGTGGTCTGGAACATCTCCGACCCGACCAAATACCTCTTCAACCTGCGAGACCCGGAACTCACGATCAACGCGGTGGCGGAAGCCTCGATGCGCGAGATCATCGCCCAGTCGCAGCTTGCGCCGATCCTCAACCGGGATCGCGGCGTCATCGCCGAGCGGCTGAAGGACCTGATCCAGACGACGCTCGACAGCTACGATTCCGGGCTGAACGTGGTGCGGGTGAACTTCGACCGCGCCGATCCGCCGCGCGAGGTCATCGAGGCGTTCAAGAACGTCCAGTCGGCCGAACAGCAGCGCGACCGGCTCCAGAAGGAGGCCGACGCCTATGCCAACACGGTGCTGGCGGGAGCCCGCGGCCAGGCGGCGCAGCTTCTCGAGGAGGCCGAGGGCTACCGGGCCCAGGTGGTGAACCAGGCCGAGGGCGAGGCCAGCCGATTCACCTCGGTCCTCGCGGAGTACCAGAAGGCGCCCGAGGTCACGCGCAAGCGGCTTTACCTCGAAACGCTCGAATCGGTCCTCGGGCAGGTGGACAAGGTGATCCTCGACGAACACGCGGGGCAGGGCGTGGTGCCCTACCTGCCGCTGAACGAACTCGGCCGTAAACCCGCGACCGGGGGGAGCAACTGATGAACCGCACGACCCTCATCCTTCCCGTCATCGTGATCGCCGTCGCGGCCGCGCTGTCGTCGATCTTCATCGTCGACGAACGCGAAAAGGCGCTCGTCCTGCAGTTCGGCCAGATCAAGGCCGTCCACGAGGAGCCGGGGCTCTATTTCAAGCTGCCGATCATCCAGGAGGTCGTGCGCTATGACGACCGCATCCTCGGGCTCGACGTCGATCCCCTGGAGGTCACGCCGCTCGACGACCGGCGGCTCGTCGTCGATGCCTTCGCGCGCTTCCGCATCGCCGATGCCCAGCGCTTCCGCCAGGCCGTCGGCGCCGCGGGCGTGACGCTGGCCGAACAGCGGATCGACACCATCCTGCGCGCCCAGACGCGCGAGGTTCTGGGCTCCGTCACCTCGTCCGAGATCCTCTCGGCCGACCGGGCGTCGCTCGCCGCGCGTATCCGCGACGCCTCGCGCAACGAGGCCAACTCGCTCGGCGTGGAGATCATCGACGTGCGCATCAAGCGCACCGACCTGCCCGAGCAGAACCTCGACGCGACCTTCGCGCGGATGCGGGCGGAGCGCGAACGCGAGGCAGCCGACGAGGTCGCGCGCGGTAACGAGGCGGCGCAGCGGGTCAGGGCGCAGGCCGACCGGACCAAGGTGGAACTCGTCTCCGACGCGCAGCGTCAGGCCGAGATCATCCGGGGCGAGGCGGACGCCACCCGCAACGCCGTCTTCGCCGAAGCCTATGGCGCGGACCCGGAGTTCTTCGACTTCTACCGCTCGCTCGCGGCCTACCGCGAGGCGCTGAAGGCCGGCAACTCGACCATGGTCATCTCGCCCGACAGCGAATTCTTCGACTACCTGAAGTCGACCGGCCCGGGTTCGCCCGCCGCCGCGGCTCCCGCCCCGGCCGCCACCGCGGCGCCGGCGCAGCCCTGAGCGATGGGAGGCTTCGCGCTTCTCCTGCTCGCCATCGGGCTGGTTCTGTCGCTGGAGGGGCTGGTGCTTGCACTGGCCCCTTCGCGTATCGACGAGCTTCTCGACCTCATTCGCCGGATGCCGGTGGAAACCCGCCGCAACCTCGGCCTCGGCGCGCTGGCGCTGGGGCTCGCGTTCATTTGGCTTGCGACCGGTCTCGGGGGCTGAGACAATCATGCGGGCCCGGCGCGTGGGGCGCCGCGACGTGGCGCCGCGCATCACGCGGAGTTGAGGGCCGAGGCCGGCCTTGGACTTGCCGGCGGCCCGGCCTAGCTAGAGGATGGGACGGGCGGCATGGACGGTTCGCGCCGGCCCGGCGGCATCGAGAGAGGGAGTTTGGCGTGCGTTCTCAGGCAATCACGATGGAAGCGCCGGCGATACGGCCGGGCGCGCTGATGGGTCCGCTCTGGGCCGCCGCCTTCGGGCTCGCGCTGGCGATCGGCATGGCGCAGGATGCCGGCGCGCGGGCCGCGCCCGAAAGCTTCGCCGACCTTTCCCAGCAGGTGAGCCCTGCGGTCGTGAACATCACGACTACGACCACCGTCGCCGCACCGGCAGACGGCATGCCGGTCGTTCCGGAGGGCTCGCCCTTCGAGGACTTCTTCAAGGACTTCGGCGGGCCAAGGGGACCGCAGCGGTCGAATGCGCTGGGCTCGGGCTTCGTCATCTCGGAAGACGGCTACATCGTCACCAACAACCACGTCATCGAGGGCGCCGACGAGATTTCGGTCGAGTTCTTCTCGGGCGCCACGCTCGACGCCGAGCTTGTCGGCACCGACCCGAAGACGGACATCGCGCTCCTGAAGGTCACGAGCGACCAGCCGTTGCCCTTCGTCAGCTTCGGCAACTCCGACCTGATGCGGGTGGGTGACTGGGTTCTGGCGGTCGGGAACCCGCTCGGGCAGGGCTTCTCGGTCTCGGCGGGCATCGTCTCGGCCCGCAACCGCGAGCTTTCGGGCACCTACGACGACTTCATCCAGACCGACGCCGCGATCAACCGCGGCAACTCGGGCGGCCCGCTCTTCAACATGGACGGTCAGGTTGTCGGCGTGAACACGGCGATTCTCTCGCCCAACGGCGGCTCGATCGGCATCGGCTTCTCCATGGCCTCGAACGTGGTGGCCAAGGTCGTCGGCCAGCTGAAGGAGTTCGGCGAGACCCGGCGCGGCTGGCTCGGCGTGCGTATCCAGGACGTGACCCCGGACGTGGCCGAGGCCATGGGCCTCGCGGAGGCGAAGGGCGCCCTTGTCACCGACGTGCCCGAGGGGCCGGCCAAGGACGGCGGCATCCAGTCGGGCGACGTCATCACGTCCTTCGACGGGGCGCCCGTGACCGACACGCGCGAGCTCGTCCGCCGGGTCGCCGATGCCGACGTCGGCCGCGCGGTGCGCGTCGTCGTCCTGCGCGAGGGAAAGACCCAGACGCTGCTCGTCACCCTTGGCCGGCGCGAGACCGCCGAGGGCGAGGGCGCCGAGACCGGTGCCGCGCCCGGGGCGCCCGAGGCCCCGGCGAGCAAGGAACTGATGGGGATGACGCTTGGCGTCCTCACCGACGAGACGCGCGGCGAACTCGGCCTCGGGCCGGAGGTCGAGGGCCTCGTCATCACCGACCTCGACCAGTCGGGAGAGGCCTACGGGAAGGGCCTGCGCGCAGGCGACGTCATCACCGAGGCGGGCCAGCAGAAGGTGGCGACGATCGCCGACCTGGAGGCACGCATCGCCGAGGCGAAGGACGCCGGGCGCAAGTCGCTCCTCCTCCTCATCCGCCGCGGCGCCGACCCGCGCTTCGTGGCGCTGTCGGTGGAATAGGGCCGGCAGGACCGGACGGGAAGGGCGCCTTCGGGTGCCCTTTTCCTGTCCGGCCATGCCGCGCGGAAGGGGGCACCGCGGCCTGCCCGGATCGCGCGCCCTTCCGCCTCAGCCGGTTTTCGCCACGCCCACGACGTAGTTCTTGCCATAGGCCTTCGCGCACCTCGGGCAGGTGGTGTAGAAGAAATAGACCTCCTCTCCCGTCGCGCCCTTGTCGCGCGCCAGGGCGGCCATCTCGGCGTGCCAGTCCTTCGCGTGGCGATAGGGGCCCTCGAAGACCTTGGTGATGTAGGTCCCGCTCAGGGTCGCGGCTTCCTCCTGCGGCACCGGGCGGGAGACCGAAAACAGGTGCTCGCTCTGCCAGGGCGACAGGTCCCGGCTCAGCACGATGAAATTGTCCGGATCGTAGGCGCCGGCATCCCGCAGATGTTCGTTCACCCGGGCGAAGACCTTGCCCATGTTCAACGGAATGTGCATCGCGCTTTTCGTGGTGGTGCGGACGAAGGCCTTGTCCCTGAAGTGCAGGTCCTGCCCGTCCCATCCCTCGGGATTGAACCGCGGGCAGCATCCGGTGGTGTTGTCGCTGTCGTCGAAGTGGGGAACCGCGTTGGTCTGCATGCCAACCTCCCGTTGCAGGTGCGGCGGGACATAGCATCGATTCCCGGGGCCGGCATTGACCCTGCGCAACGGGCGGCGGAAGACCTGCGCCCGGCCGTCGCCTCACGGCCCCTCGTCCGCCCGCGCGGGCGCGGGGGCGAGGCGGCGGCCGCTGTCGGGCGCGAGCAATGTGTCGAGCAGATCCGAGATGTCCTCGATCACCTCGGCCACGACATGCACCACCTCGTTGTCGCGCTGGAGCCTGCCGGTGACGCGCAGAAGCCGCCCGGCCACCACGGCGCGGCGGAAGCGCTGGAAGACCTTCTGCCAGATCACCACGTTGGCCACCCCCGTCTCGTCCTCGAGGGTGAGGAAGACGACCCCCTTCGCGGTCCCCGGCCGCTGGCGCACCAGCACCAGCCCCGCCACCGTCACCCGCGCGCCCGAGGGCGGATCGCGGAGCCGGGCATGCGGCAGCGCCGCGGGTGGGCGCGGCCAGTCGTGAAGCGGGTGGTAGTCGGTCAGCATGAGAACGAATGTAGAACATTCATGCCCCCGCGCAAGCCCCGCGCGACACTGGCAAAAGGCCCGCATTTCGCCTATGTCGGCGCGGGATGCTGCATGAAGGCGGAAAGACGGAAAGATGGCGAAGATCACCTATGTGGAGTTTGGCGGCAAGGAACATGTCGTGGAGGTGGCGAACGGGCTGACCGTGATGGAAGGCGCCCGCGACAACGGCATTCCGGGGATCGAGGCCGATTGCGGCGGCGCCTGCGCCTGCTCCACCTGCCATGTCTATGTCGATGCCGACTGGGTGGCGAAGCTGCCGAAGCGGGACCCGATGGAGGAGGACATGCTCGACTTCGCCTACGAGCCCGATCCCGTCCGCTCGCGGCTGACCTGCCAGATCAAGGTGACGGACGCGCTCGACGGGCTGAAGGTCTTCATGCCGGAAAAGCAGATCTGATGCGGACGGGGGCGCTGGCCGCGGCTGTTCTCGCCGCGGCCGCTCTCACCGCCGCCGGCGCGGCCGCTCAGGGCGCGGGTTCCCCCGACGGGCTGCGCGCCGCCGAATATTCCGTGTCCTCCACGCGCTATGGCCATGACGCCCTCGGCCCGGGGCACGAATGGGCCATGCTCGCCCTTCACCGCGCCGATGGCGGGACGCTGTTCTACCGGAACGACCGCGAGATCGTCTTCGAGGATACCGCCCCGCGGCTCGTCGATGCCGATGGCGACGGCGACCTGGAGGCGCTGGTCGTCGAATCGAGCCACAGCAAGGGCTCGCGCCTTGCGGTCTGGACAGGCGCCGGCCGCCTCGCCGCCACCCCCTTCATCGGCCGCCGTCACCGCTGGCTCGCCCCCGTCGGTGCCGCCGACCTCGACGGCGACGGGCGGGTGGAAATCGCCTATGTCGAGACGCCCCACCTCGGCAAGGTGCTGAAGGTCGTCCGGCTGGAGGGCGACCGCCTCGTGCCGGTGGCCGAGGCGGCCGGCCTCACCAACCACCGTTTCGGCGATCCCTTCATCCAGGGCCGCATCGCCACCTGCGACGACCGCGCGACGATCCTGACCGCCGACGCCGACTGGCGCCGCGTGATCGCCACGACACTGTCGGGCGGCGCGCTCTCCAGCCGCGATCTCGGCCCCTACCGGGGTGCGGAGGGCTTCGACCGCCTCGCGGGCTGCGACTGACGTCCCTTTCAGTGTGGCGAAAACACTCCGGCGGATCGGCCCGCCGGAGGCGGGACGAAATCGTGGAGCGCGTGCCAGCCGATGTCGTGCCGGCAAAAGCCGCCCGGCCAGTCGATGCCGTCCGCCATCGCATGGGCGCAGTCCCAGGCCTGCTTCAGCAGGGGCCACAACTGCCCGCCGGACGCGGCCGGCGAGGTCAGGTCAGCAGATAGTCCACGGGCTTCACCGGCTCCGGCGGCACTATCCCGAGGTGCGGCGCCAGCGAGATTTCCACCGTCCGGCACATCGCGTCGAGGGGCAGGCAGTTCGGCGTTGCCCCGAAGGGGTGGCCGAGTTCCTCCGTCACCTCGGCGAGACCGAAGAAGACATAGGCCACGACCCCGGCGAAGACCGGCGTCAGCCATCCCGCCGTGTCGATGAGGCCGAAGGGCACCAGAAGGCAGTAGAGCCAGACCGTCCGGAAGATCAGCAGCGAATAGACGTAGGGAAGGGGCGTGTTGGCGAGCCGCTCGCAGCCGGCCTGTGCATAGCTGATCGCGGCGATACGCTGGGCAAGCGCGCGCTGCCCGTAGCCGTCGAGCGTGCCCTCGCGCGCGGCCTGCGTCAGTTCGACACCGATGGCGTCAAGCGCGGTGCAGGGCGGGTGCGGGCCGTCCGGCAGGTCTGCCACCCACTCGCCCGCCCGGTCGTCGGTGATCCGGCGCAGGTTGGTGCGGTGCAGGTGGATGAAGGCGAGCGCGAGCCGCAGCACGCGCTGCCGCCGGTCCCGGGCGGTCAGGAACAGGTCGGACTCGCGCCCGAGCGCGCGCATGTCGGCGATGAGCTGGCCCCAGAGCCTGCGTGCCTCCCACCAGCGGTCGTAGGCGGCGTTGTTGCGAAAGCCGAGGAAGAGCGACAGCGCGATGCCGAAGACGGTGAACGGCGCGATGTTGGTATGTGTCAGCGGCAGAGAGTGCCGGTCGACGAGCATGACCAGAAGCGCGAATCCCGACACCACGGCGACCTGCGGCAGGATCTTCAGGATGATGGAGCCGCGTGTCGCGAACAGCAGTTCCCGGACACCGGGCTTGTCGCGCAGGATCATGGCCGGCCGATCCCGCGCCAGCCGATGTCGCGCCGGCAGAAGCCGCCCGGCCAGTCGATGCGGTCCACCATCGCATAGGCGCGCGCCTGCGCCTCGGCAAGCGTCGCCCCCCGCGCGGTGACGTTCAGGACGCGGCCCCCGGCGGCGATGAACGACCCGTCGCGCGCCGCCGTCCCGGCATGGAAGACCATGTGGGCGGAATCCTCGGGCAGTTCCTCCAGCCCGCGGATCTGCGAGCCCTTCGCGTAGCTGCCGGGATAACCGTTGGCCGCCATGACCACCGTCAGCGCGTGATCCTCGGCCCAGTTCACCGACATGCCGGAAAGCCGCCCCTCGGCGCAGGCCTGGATGAGGTCGAAGGCCTGGGCGCCCAGCCGCATCATGATGACCTGGCACTCCGGGTCGCCGAAGCGGACGTTGTATTCGACGAGCCGGGCACGGCCGTCCCGGATCATCAGCCCGGCATAGAGCACGCCCTGGAACGGCGTGCCGCGCCGCGCCATCTCGGCCACGGTCGGCTTGACGATTTCCTCCATCGCCTGCGCGAGGACCGCCTCCGTCAGCACCGGGGCAGGGGAATAGGCGCCCATGCCGCCGGTATTCGGCCCGGTATCGCCGTCGCCGACGCGCTTGTGGTCCTGCGCGGTGCCGATCGGCAGCACGTCCTTGCCATCGCAGAGGACGAAGAGCGAGGCCTCCTCGCCGTCCATGAACTCCTCGATCACCACTTCGGTCCCGGCGGCGCCGAGGCTGCCGCCGAACATGTCGGCGACCGCGGCGAGCGCCTCCGCGACCGTCATCGCCACGACGACGCCCTTGCCCGCCGCGAGCCCGTCTGCCTTCACGACGATCGGCGCGCCCTGCGCCCGGACGTGATCCTGCGCCGCCGCGCGGTCGGTGAAGCGGGCATAGCCCGCCGTCGGCGCCCCGCAGGCGTCGCAGATATCCTTGGTGAAGGCCTTCGAGGCTTCCAGCCGCGCCGCCGCCGCCGAGGGTCCGAAGACCGCCACGCCTGCCGCCCTCAGCGCATCGGCGACGCCGGCTGCCAGCGGCGCCTCGGGCCCGACGAGGACGAAATCGACCGCGTTCTCCTCGGCGAAGCCTACCACCGCCGCGCCGTCGAGGATGTCGAGATCGGCACATTCGGCCAGCATGGCGATGCCGGCATTGCCCGGCGCCACGATGAGCCGGTCGCATTTGGGGTTCTGCTTCACCGCCCAGGCGAGCGCGTGTTCGCGGCCCCCGCCGCCGAGAATGAGAATGTTCATGGCGCCCCCGCTTGGCCTCGCGTCCCGCGCGTTCTAAGGTCGGCGGAGAGCCGAGACAAGGACGCCATGGACATCTTCGAGGACGACGATGGCGCGGGGCAGGGGGGCAATGCCCCCGAATTCACCGTCTCCGAGCTTTCGGGCGCGATCAGGCGCGTCATCGAGGGCGAGTTCGGCCATGTCCGGGTGCGCGGCGAGATCGGCCGCGTCGCGCGGCCCGCCTCGGGGCATCTCTACTTCGACCTCAAGGACGACCGCGCGGTCATCGCCGCCATCGCCTGGAAGGGCCAGGCCGCACGGCTCAGCGTGAAGCCCGAGGAGGGGATGGAGGTTGTCGCCACCGGCCGGCTCACCACCTTCCCCGGCCAGTCGAAATACCAGCTCATCGTTGAGGATATCGCGCCCGCGGGGCTCGGCGCGCTCATGCTCATGCTCGAGAAGCGCAAGGCGATGCTGGCGGCCGAAGGCCTTTTCGCCGAGGCGCGGAAGAAGCCGATCCCGTTCCTGCCCGAGGTCATCGGCGTCGTCACCTCGCCCTCGGGCGCGGTGATCCGCGACATCCTCCACCGGCTCCGCGACCGTTTTCCGCGCCGGGTGCTGATCTGGCCCGTGGCCGTGCAGGGCGAGAAATGCGCCCCCGAGGTCGCCGCCGCGATCCGCGGGTTCAACGCGCTGCCCGCAGGCGGCACCATCCCCCGGCCCGACCTCCTCATCGTCGCCCGCGGCGGTGGCTCGATCGAGGACCTCTGGGGCTTCAACGAGGAGGCGGTCGTCCGGGCCGCCGCGGCGAGTGCCATCCCGCTCATCTCCGCCGTCGGACACGAGACCGACACGACGCTCATCGACCATGCCGCCGACCGCCGCGCGCCGACGCCCACGGCGGCGGCGGAAATGGCGGTGCCGGTCCGGCTGGAGCTTCTCGCCTGGGCGGCCGATGCCGGCG
>NZ_WBUS01000292.1 GCF_008933605.1 Albidovulum sp. | reverse complement strand
ATATAGGGCTCGCCGCCGGCGTCAGGCTGCACCGCGCCTTCGGCTTCCGCGACCCGAAGGAACTCGATCCCTTCCTGCTCTTCGACGACTTCCGCAACGAACGGCCAGAGGATTACCTGCGCGGCTTTCCCTGGCACCCGCACCGGGGGATCGAGACGATCACCTATGTGCTTGCGGGCACCGTCGAACACGGCGACAGCCTCGGCAACCGCGGCCGGCTCGGCGCGGGCGATGTCCAGTGGATGACCGCCGGCTCCGGCATCCTTCACCAGGAGATGCCGCAGGGCAACGCAAGTGGCCAGATGCACGGCTTCCAACTCTGGGCGAAACTGCCGTCGCGGCTGAAGATGACAGCGCCGCGCTATCAGGACGTGCAGTCGGCCGAGATCCCCGAGATCATCGACGACGACGGCACCGCGGTGCGGGTGATCGTCGGCTCCTTCTGGGGCAGGTCCGGCCCCGTGGACGGCATCGCCGCCGACCCGCAGTATCTCGACATCTTCGTGCCCGCGGGGCGGCGCAAGACCTTCCGCGTCGATACCTATCGCCGCGCCTTCGCCTATGTCTTCGAGGGGGCGGGGCGTTTTGCCGATGCCTCTCGGCCCGAAGGCGTGCTCCTGGAAAAGGAAGTGCTCGGGCGCGAGATGAACATCCGCGACCTCTCGGGCAACCGCACGCTGATCCGCTTCGGCACCGGCGAGGAGGTGACGGTGCAGGCCGGCGACGAGGGCATCCGCTTCCTGCTCATCTCCGGCGCGCCGATCGAAGAGCCGGTGGCCTGGCACGGGCCGATCGTGATGAACACGCAGGAGGAAATCCGGCAGGCGATGGCCGACCTCCGCAACGGGAGATTCATCCGCCCGGCGCAGTGAACGGGGACCCCGTGGGCTCGGCTCGTCGTCCGTCGGTTCCCGAACCGATGGACGGCGTCCCGCGCACTTCGGGAGAGGCGTGAGGCGCGTCAGGCCGCAACGGCCTTGCGGACCATGTCCCAGTAGACGTCGCCCACCGCTTCCCGGCCGAGCCGCCCGCCCTCGCGGTACCATGTCGTCACGCCGGTGAGCATGGCGATGATCGCCAGCGAGGCGACCTTGGGATCCGGCGCGACGAAGCGGCCCTGCGCCACACCGTCGCGCAGGATTGTCTCCAGCCGGGTCTCGTAGTCGCGCCGCAGTCCCTCGATCACGGCGAAGTTCTCCGGCCCGAGGTTCCTCAGTTCCATGTAGGACAGGAACACCGCCTCCGCCCTGTCGAGGTTGAAGCGGATGTGGAATCGCACGAAGGCCTCGAGCCGCGCGAGCGGGTCCTTACCCGCCGGGACGGCGTCCCAGGCCGCCAAGAGCTCGTCCATGTGCGCCTTCAGCAGATCGAAGAGCAAGGTCTCCTTGTCGGGCGTGTAAAGGTAGAGCGCGCCGGCCTGCACCCCCACCTCGGCCGCGATCTGGCGCATCGAGACAGCGGCAAAGCCGTGGCGGGCGAAGAGCGCCCGCGCCACCGCGCGGATGCGCGGGCCGGTGATTTCCGAATGCGAGCCGGTCTTGCGTGCCATGCCGGAAGATTATCTGAACGCGCGTTCAATACAATCCCGCCCAGCCCGGCCTTGCGCCGCACGCGGCAGAGGCTATCCTCGGCGCCACTGACGGAGCCCCCCATGCGCGCTGCCCGCCTTCTGCCCATCTGCCTCATGCCGGTCCTCGCCGCCTGCGCGACGCTGCCCGCGTTCGGGGACAGGCCCGAAGCCGCCGCCGCGCAGGCGGCCTGGCCCGCGCTTATGC
>NZ_WBUS01000121.1 GCF_008933605.1 Albidovulum sp. | reverse complement strand
ATCCTGCGGCGGGCGGTGGCCGCCCCGTCGCGCGTCGCGGCCGGCGACCTCGCGCCCTCCGAGTTCGAGCGACGCGGCCGCCTCCTCTGGGCGGCGCTCACCGGCCGCGTCTGACCGCCCCGGCTTCCTGGTTGCGGAAATATCCCGGTGGCTGGGCGCCAGGCGCTCAGGCCCTGGGACGCATTGCCAGCCAGATGATCGAGGCACCCGCGAGGACGAGGAAGGGGATCATGGCGAGGTTCACCGCCTGCCATCCGGCGACAACGCTGGTGCCCGAGCAGTTCATCAGCCCGCCCGAGGCGAAGGAGGCCGCGGTGACGCCGCCGAAGACGACGAGGTCGTTGATCCCCTGGATGCGGCCGCGTTCCTCCGGCGCATGGGCGGTGGAGAGGAGCGTCGTCGCGCCGATGAAGCCGAAGTTCCAGCCGATCCCGAGAAGGACGAGCGCGGCGTAGAAGCGTTCAAGCTCCACGCCCGTCAGCGCGACCGCGCCAGCAGCGGCGAGGATGGCAAGGCCGGTGCCCACGATCACCGGCGCGCCGAAGCGGGCGATGAGGTGCCCGGTGAAGAAGGACGGGATGAACATGGCCAGGACATGCGCCGAGACGATATTGGCGGCATCCGACTTGCCGAAGCCGCAGCCGACGACGGCGAGTGGCGTCGAGGTCATCACGAGGTTCATCAGCGCGTAGCTGACCATGCCGCAGATCATGGCGACGGCGATCGTCGGGTCGCGCAGCATCGCGCCGCGGACGCGGCCGGCGGGCTCGCCCTCCGCGCGGCGTGGCGGCGTCGGGATGTCGAGGAAGAAGAAGAGAAGGGCGCCGAGGATGTTCACGGCGGCCGCGGCCAGATAGGTGCCGAGGAACGTGACCGGCATCGCCTCGGCCGTCACCTTCACCAGCTGCGGCCCGACGATGGCCGAGGCGAGCCCGCCTGCCATGACCCAGGAGATCGCCTTCGGCCGGAAGGCGGGCGAGGCGGTGTCGGCGGCGGCGAAGCGGTAGAAGCCCTGCGCCGACATGTAGAACCCGGTGAGAAAGGCGCCGATGACGAAGATCGCGAAGGAACCGCGGAAGAGGCCGAAGGCCGAGATGGCGGCCCCGGCGGCGCCGGCCCCGGCGCCGAGCCAGAAGCCCGCCCGCCGGCCATGGCGCGCCATCAGGGCGGACAGCGGCGTGGCCGCCGTCATCGAGCCGAGCACGGTCATCGAGATCGGCAGCGTCGCCCAGCAGGGGTTCGGCGCCAGCATCTGCCCGGCAAGCCCCGCGACGGTGAAGATCATCGGCATCTGCGCGCCGAGGACCGCCTGCGCGGCGACCAGCACCCAGACGTTGCGTCGGGCGCGGGAATCGTCGTCTTGCGTCAGGGAAGGATCTGCGGTGGCCATGGGCGATCCCTAGTCGTCCGGGGGTGCCCTCGGCAAGGGCTCTTCTGCAGGACGGCTTGCGGAAATCTCGCGGGCGAGTGCCGGGGCCGCCGGCAGCGACTCAGGCGTCGGGCGGCAGGAGGCCGAGGCCGCGCAGGTAGATGCCGATGCCGGTCTCGAGGATGTCCTCGGGCGGGAAGGGCGCGCGCGCACCCGGCGCGCCGCGGGTGTATAGCTCCACCACCCCGTGGCTCAGCGCCCAGATATGGGCCGAGAACATCGACGCGGGCGGTCGCTTGCCGGGGGGCATGTGCTGCGACAGCGCCTCGGCCGAGCGCGTGAAGACCTGCCGCGCGCGATCTGCGGCGCGGGCGAGGTCGGGATTTGCGTTGAGCGAGATCCCGCTTTCGAACATCGCCATGTAGTGGCCGGGGAACTTACGCGCGAAGGCGAGGTAGGCGCGCCCCGTCGCCTCGAAGGCGGCAAGCGCCGAGGGCCTGCCCTCGTTGAAGGCATGGTCCATCAGGTCGGCGAAGATCTCGAATCCCTGCCGGGCGATCTCGGCGATGAGGTCGTCGCGCCCGGCGAAATGGCGGTAGACGGCGGCCGGCGTCACGCCCGCGGACTTCGCCGCGTCGGACAGCGTGAAGCCCTGCGGTCCCTGCCGCTCGATCAGCGCGAGCGCCGCGTCGATCAGCGCCTGGCGGAGGTTGCCGTGATGGTAGCCGCGCTTAGACATTCAGGATGTCGGGGCCGGCGCAGATCTTCGTGTCAACCCGGCCGATCGCCGCCTTGTCCTTGCCGGCATAGTCCACGGCGTGAAGCACGGTCTGGATCGCCGCGATCCGGGCACGCTTCTTGTCGTCGGCGCGCAGCACCGTCCAGGGCGCGGTTCTGGTGTGCGATTTCGCCATTGTCTCGGCGATGGCCTCGGAATAGGCGTCCCACTTCTTCAGGCCCTCGACGTCGATCCAGCTGAGCTTCCATTGCTTCAGGGGATCCTTCTCGCGCGCGAGGAAGCGGCGCAACTGTTCGGCGCGTCCGACCGAGAGCCAGAGCTTGACGAGCGTGATCCCCTCCTCGGCCAGCATCTTCTCGAAATCCGGGAGCTGGCGGAAGAAGAGCTTGCGCTGGGCGTCGGTGCAAAAGCCGAAGACCTGCTCCACCACGCCCCGGTTGTACCAGGACCGGTCGAAGAGCGCGACCTCGCCCGCCGCCGGCAGCCAGTCCACGTAGCGCTGGAAATACCACTGCGTCGCCTCGCGTTCGGTGGGTTTCGGCAGGGCGACGATATAGGCGTTGCGCGGGTTCATGTTCTCCCGCATCCGCTCGATGGCGCCGCCCTTGCCGGCCGCGTCGCGCCCCTCGAAGAGAATCGCCAGGCGCCCGCCCGTTGCCTTGAGCCCGTACTGCATCTTCACGAGTTCCACCTGGAGCTTCTCCATGTGGTCGTCGTAATCCTTCCCCTTCATCTCCTCGTCATAGGGGAAATCCTCCGACAGCATGTCGTGCTTGCCGGCCTTCCCGATGGCCCTGCGGACGTGGGCCGGTGCCTCCTCCATGAGGAACTTCGTGATGTCGCCGACGAAGGGGATGGCGCCGGGGGCGGGCGCCGTCGCGTCGCTCTTGGCCATGAAACACCTCCTCGCGGTCATGACGCGGCCAGTATGACCATCGCCGGGGCGGGCGCAATCGGGGCCGCAGGCGCGGCGGGGCCCGCCGCCACCTTGCCGTCAGGCGCCGATGCGCTCCAGTTCGAAGGGCGTCGTCTGGTAGATCTCGTTGATCCAGTTGCCGTAGAGCAGATGCGCGTGGCTGCGCCAGCGGTTGAGCGGCGGGCGCGAGGGATTGTCGTCCGGATAGTAGTTCTGCGGCACGTTGATCGGCGTGCCGTTGGCCACGTCGCGGTCGTATTCCTGCTTCAGCGTCTCGCTGTCGTATTCGAAATGGTTGAAGATGTAGAGCGCGCGGTGGCAGGTGTCCTCGACGAGGCAGGGGCCGACCTCATCGCTCCCGAGAAGCGTCCTGAGGCCCGGCGCGGTCTCGATCTCGGCCTCCTTCATCTCGGTCCAGCGGCTGACCGGGATCACGAAATCGTCGGAGAAGCCGCGCAGGTAGGGCGAGGCGGGCGCGCGATTCTGGTGGCGGAAGCATCCGAAGGCCTTGTGGTCCAGCATGTGCTTCTTCACGCCGTGGAAGTGATAGGCCATCGCCATGCCGCCCCAGCAGACGCCGAAGGTCGAATGGACATGGGTCTGCGTCCAGTCCATGACCTCGCAGAGCTCGTCCCAGTAGGTCACCTCCTCGAAGGGCAGATGCTCGATCGGGGCACCGGTGATGATAAGGCCGTCGAACTTCTCCGCCTTCACCTCCTGGAAGGGGCGGTAGAAGGCCGCCATGTGTTCGGCGGCGGTGTTTTTCGTCTGATGCTCGCTCATCCGGATCAGCTGGAAGTCGATCTGAAGGGGCGTCGCGCCGATCAGCCGGGCGAACTGGTTCTCGGTCTGGATCTTCTTGGGCATCAGGTTCAGAAGCCCGATCCTGATCGGCCGGATGTCCTGGTGCGCGGCGCGGTCCGGCGTCATCACCATGACGCCTTCCTTCGAGAGGACCTCGAAGGCGGGAAGCGTCGCGGGCAGGGTGATGGGCATCGTCTCTCTCTTCTGTCGGGAATGCCGGAGATAGCGCCGTCAGGCGCCGCGCTCAAGGGTGCGGGCGTCGATCGCGCGGGCGACAAGCTCGACGAAGTCGTCGGCGGAGCGGACCTCGGCGACCTCTTCGGCCGTGACCTTGACGCCCCAGTGCCGCGCCATGGCGGCATAGCGCGGCTGACGGTGGGCCATGGCGCGGGCATAGGTCCAGCGCACGAAGGCGTCGGGATCGACTTCGTGCTCCTTCAGGCCATTGGTGCCGAGATATTCGTTCCAGGCGGCGCGGAGGAAGGCGGGCTGGTAGTACATCGGCTTCGGCGCCTTGTCGAAGCGGCGGGCAAGCTCGGCGGTGTGCGCCTCGGATCCGGCGATCCAGATCAGGAGCACGACGTCCGACAGCGCGGAGAGGATGGGGTTGCCGGGATCTCCGGGCTCCACCACCTCGCAGATGGAGCCGCCCGAGTCGCAGACGAAATGGTCGTAGCCGTAGAGCGCCCCGGCGCGGTCGATGAACCGGCCGGTATCCAGGAGCGCCGCGATCTCGGCCTCTCGGTGCTGTTCCTGCCGCGTCATGTATTCGGCGAAGGGCAGGCCGCCCTTTGCAGGATCGCCGGGCTTGCCGAGGTAGGTCGAGAGCGGCGCGAGATTGTTGAAGGTGATGTTGGAGGTGATGTGAACCGAATCCGTCATCAGCAGGTCGCGCAGCAGCGGCACCTTCATCGCCTCGCGCTTGAAGTTGTCGGCGATGTGCTCGCCCATGTAGCGCGTGCCGATGCGGTAATCGATGGAGTAGTGGAACCAGTCCCCCGCGTCGCGCAGGAGGTTCGAGACATGGGTCTTGCCGAGGCCCGACATGCCGAAGAGAAGCACCCGCTTCTTCGCGGCCGCGCGCCAGTCGTCTGCGGATCTGTAGATCATCTCGCCTTCCGTCGGGGTTTCCGGCTGATTAGCGGGAAGCCGCGGGACTTTCACGCTCTTTCTTGAAACCCGGCAGGGGAAAGCGGCCGTCGAGGACGAGAAGCCCGAGAGCTAGGACCGCGAAGCCGGCCAGCGCGTTTAGCGGCAGCGCCTCGTCATAGACGAGGGCGCCGAGCGCGATGGCGAAGGGCGGGATGATCAGCGTGACGAGGCTGAGATTGCCGGCGCCGGCGCGGGCGAGGACGGCGTAGTAAAGGAGATAGGCGAGCGCCGAGGCCGCGAAGGCGAGGTATCCGAGGGCCGCCCAGGTCGCCGGGCGGTAGTCGAGGGCCGGCGCGCCGTCGATCCAGAGCGCGACGGGCACCACGAAAAGCGAGGCGGCGGTCAGCATACCGGCGGCCGACACCTCGGGCCGGAGGCCCTTGGCGGCGCTGCGGGCGAAGGTCGCGGCGAAGGCGTAGGACAGCGAGGCGCCGAGGATGGCGAGCTGACCCGCCGAGGCCGGGTCGAAGGCCGTGACGGCATCGCGCCCCATGACCGTTGCGACCCCTGCGAGGCCGAGGAGGACGGCAACACCCTTGCGCAGTGTCAGCCGCTCGTCGGCGAAGGCGAAGGTGGCGACGAGAACGGTGAAGACGGCCGTCGTCGCATTGAGGATCGCGGCGAGTCCGGAGGGGACATGGCTCTGACCCCAGACGATGAGCGTGAAGGGAATGACGTTGTTCAGGACGCCCATGACCGCGAAGCGCCAGAGAAATGCAGGGTCGCGCGGCACCGGAAGGCGGCGAAGGGCGATCCAGGCCCAGAGCGCGACAGCGGCGCCCGTCACCCGGAAGGCGACCGTACTCAGCACCGGCACCTCCTCGAGCGCCGCGCGGTTGGAGAGGAACGAGGCCCCCCAGATCGCGGAGAGGAGGAGGAGAAGCGCCCAGGCCGAGCGCGACATCTTCTGCTGGGGAACCGCGTGTGACATGGCGCGACGCTATCCGCGACGGCGGCGGCACGCCACCCGGAACCTGCGCAAGAGGATCAAAAGCGAAGGCCCCGCGACTGCGCGGGGCCTTCCCATCCTTTCGCGGCCTGATCAGAAGCTGTAGGCGACGCGCAGGCCGAGGCCGACACCCGAGTTGTCGGTGAAGCTCGAGCCGATGGTGGAGGTCGTGGCCTCGCCGATATCGACATAGCGGATGCCGCCGGTGATCTTGACGTTGTCGACCGTGTAGGTCGCGGCGAGCGCAATGCTCTTGTAGCCGTCGGTCGGACCGAGGTTGCCGAC
Organism: Albidovulum sp.; assembly: GCF_008933605.1. GTDB lineage: Bacteria > Pseudomonadota > Alphaproteobacteria > Rhodobacterales > Rhodobacteraceae > Albidovulum. Next base: position 3,108 of record NZ_WBUS01000121.1, on the reverse strand, counting down.
CGGCGTGCCGTTCGTCTTTTCGTAGCCGAGGATGACGGCGCCGGACCACTGTTCGCTGAACTTGCGCCCGACGCCGAGGTTATAGGTGATCACGTCGTCCGTGTAGGAGACGATGGGCGTGGCCAGGAACTGCGGCGTGATGTCGAAGACCGTCCAGTCCACCCAGCGGATCGAGCCGAAGAGGAGGGTGTCGGCGGCGATGCCGGTCTGGAACTCGAGGTTGACCGACTGCGGGATCTCCACGTCCATCTCGCCCGCGAGGGCGATCGGGGCGAGGCCGGTCTCGACGGTGTCGAAGGTGTGCTTGATCGCCGAGTTGTAGGTGAGCGCGATCCGCGCGGCGATCTCGGGTTTCTCCCATGCCACCCCGACGACATAGCCGAGCCGGTAGTCGGTGTCGGCGTTCAGCCGGTAGTTGGTGAAGGCCGGAGTCAGCACGGGGGCGATGATGTTGACGTTGCCCTTCACGGCTTCGGCACGCAGGCCACCATAGACCGAGAAGTTCGACGGGAGCTTGTAGCGCAAGAGGCCGGTCACGGCTGTGGAGCGCACCTCGGCCGTGGAGCCGGCGAAGGGGTAGGGCGCGCTGGCCGCCGGGTAGCTCACATCGGCACCCACCGGCTGGTCGACGATCACCGCGAGGTCGAGCTTCTCGTTCAGCGCGCGCTTGTAGGCGAAGGAGAAGGTCTGGTAGTCGGGCGCCATGTCGCCGCTTGAAGTGCCCGCAAAGAAGCCGGTGCCGTCGCCGCTCACCCCGGGGTTGAACGTCCCGAGCGAGAATTCGAAGTAGTGGCCTGGTTCGAATAGCGGGGCAACGGATTGTGCCGAACGCTCGATTCCCCCCGCAAAGGCCGATGTCGCGCCCACGGCAAACGCGCCGGCCGTCACTAGAACACGTCCCATAGTCCTCATCCCTAACGTGTTATGGTTATGTGGGCCGAAGGTATGTCGTCCGCCGCGGCTCCGTCAATCAATGACGTCGCGTATTAAGGTCGCACCACCCTCATGTGACGCCGCGGAACTGCGTCTCGGCGCGGATGTTGATCCAGTTCGCCGCAAAGATCACCGCGCCGCCGACCAGCACGACGGGATCGAGCTGCTCGCCGTAAAGCGCCATGCCCACGACGGCGATGAGCGGCAGACGCAGGAAGTCGAGCGGCGTCACCACCACCGCCGGCGCGAGGGACAGGGCCTTCGTCAGGCCGAGATGGGCGAGAAGCCCGGCCAGGCCGAGAACCAGGACCCAGGGCAGGGTGCGCGCTCCGGGCAGCGTGATGTCGCCATCCCAGCCGGCGGTGAGAAGGCCGAGGCCGGTCTGCATCGCCGTCAGCCAGAAGAGGATGGCCATGACCGGGGTGATCCGGGTGAGGGTCTTGGTGACAAGGGCCGTCGCCGCGAAGGCCACCGCGCTGAGAAGGGCGGCGACGAGCCCCGGCGAGAACGCCGCGAGCGATCCGGGCCGCGCGACGACGAGGACCCCGAGGAAGCCGATGAGCGCCGAGAGCGCGCGCGCCGGCGTGAGCCGTTCCTTGAGGAACAGCGGCGCGGCCAGCGCGACCATGACCGGTGCGGAGAACTCGAGCGCGAAGAGCTGCGCGAGCGGAATCAGGGCGAGCGCGTAGAGCCAGAGGTTCTGGCCGGCGAAATGCAGGAGGTTCCGGAAAAGGTGCCGCCCGAGATGGCGGGGTGCCATCGCCGATCCCTGCCCCGTCGCGATCGCCAGCGCGGCCACGACGACGAGCCCGATGATCGAGCGGAAAAGCATCATCTCGAAGGTGTCGAGTTCGGCACCGATCTCGCGCCCCGAGACCGCGATCGCGGAGAAGCCCACGATGGAGCCGACCATCCAGAGTGCCGCCGCAACCGGGCGATGTATGTTCGGCGCCATGTCCTCTCCGCCCGGGCAGCTTTCCGGCGCGCCCGTCTTGGCCGGGATCGGCTGCGTTGTCCAGCCGGTCCCTGGCGCGGTGCCTTGGGAGGGCGCCCTGCTGCGAGAAAGTCGCGCCTGTGAAAAATCGCCGCTAAACCTCTCTTTTCGCTCGCGGAACACCGGGGAGGTCGGCAGAGTGCACAAAAACGACCCGAGGCAGCAGCATGGCATTCAAACCACCGGCACCCACCCCACCGGGGCTCTGGCGGCGGGTTCCGCCCGCGATCTTCCCCCCGATCATGGGGCTCTTCGGTCTCGGCCTCGCCTGGCGGCGGGGCGAGAGCGCGTTCGACCTGCCCGCCGGCGTCGCCGAGGCGATCCTCGGGGCGGTCACCCTGCTCTTTCTCTTCGGGCTGCTGGCCTATTCGGTGAAGGTGCTGCGCCGGCCCGCGGTCCTTGTGGAGGAGCTCAGGATCCTGCCCGGCCGGGCCGGGGTGGCGGCGATGCTGCTCTGCCTCTACCTGCTCTCGCTGACCCTGGCGCCCTATCTGCCGGGGGCTGCCCAAGCGCTTCTCTGGTGCGCGTTCGCGCTCCACGGTGCCGTCGTTCTTGTCTTTGCCTGGGTTTTCGTGACGGGTCCGGCCGAACAGCGCCGAGTTACGCCGGTCTGGCACCTGAGCTTCGTCGGTTTCATCATCGGCGCGCTTGCGGCGGCGGTGTTCGAGGATTACCTCGCGGCGCTCGGCCTCTTCGTCGTGACCGCGGTGATCGCTGCGCTCGTCTGGGCCGTGAGCGCGGAGCAACTGGTCAAGGAGACGGTCCCGGCGCCCCTGCGCCCGCTCCTCGCGATCCACCTCGCGCCGGTCGCGCTCTTCGGTCAGGTCGCGCAGGCGCTGGAACTGCACGCGGTCGCGCTCGGCTGCGGCGGGGTCGCGGGACTCTTGCTCCTGTGGTTCATCGCGCGGGCCCGCTGGCTTACCGAGGCCGGGTTCTCTGCGCTCTGGGGCGCCTTCACCTTCCCGCTCGCCGCCACCGCCGGACTCTGGCTCGGCCTCGGCGGCGTGTGGCGTCTGCCGGGCGGCGTGGCGCTGATCGCGGCGACGCTCGTGACGCTGCCGATCGCCTGGAAGGTCGTGGCCGCCTGGGCGCGCGGGCAGCTTGCCATCAAGACCAACGCGGCCACCGCCTAGATCAGCGCCACCCAGGCGCGGGCGAGGGCGAGGCCCGCCGCGTCGGCC
>NZ_WBUS01000120.1 GCF_008933605.1 Albidovulum sp. | reverse complement strand
GGGACGCGCGGCTAGCGGTCGCCCCCGCGCGGCCGGCGCAGCAGCCGTCCGATCAGGAACGACGTGCGTGGCGTGTAGACATAGGGCGTGCGATCGGCGGGGGCCGGCCGCGCGCGCATCCGGACGAGCCCGAAGGCCACGAGCGCCACATGCGCGAGGGCGATGAAGGCGAACATGGCCGAGGGCCCGTAGGCCTCGATCAGCGCCGAAGCCAGGAGCGGCGAGGCGATGGCCCCCACGGCGTAGAGGAACATGAGCGCGGCCGAAAGCTCCACCCTCTCGCTGCTCTCGGCGAAGTCGTGGGCATGGGCCGTCGAGATCGAATAGACCGGCAGCGTGGCCGCGCCGAAGGCCGCCGCGGCGGCGAAGACCGCCACCGTGCCGAGACCCGAGACCGCGACGGTCAGCGCGCAGGTCGCCGCGGCGGCGACCGAGGTGCCGATGAGGACATGGCGCCGGTCGAAACGGTCGGCGAGCCATCCGACCGGGAGCTGCACCACCGCACCGCCGATGACGAAGGCGGCGAGGAAGAGCGCGATCCGGTCGGCGGAGAGCCCGACCTCGATGCCGTAGATCGGGCCCACCATGCGGAAGGCGGCCGTGGTGATCCCCGACACGACGACACCCATCGAGGCGAGCGGCGAGCGCGCCCAGGCGAGGCCGGGCCGGAGCCGCGGCGCGGGCGGCATCGCGGGCTGTTCGGCCCGGCTGACGGTCACGGGCAGGAGGGCGGCACAGCAGAGGATGGCGAGGAGGTTGTAGGAGAAGTAGGCCGCGGGCGCGAGCACGCCGATGACGAGTTGCGCGCCGAGCGAGCCGAGCGTGTCGACGATCCGGTAGAGCCCCATGGCGCGGCCGCGCACCTCGTTGGTGGCGCGGTCCTGAAGCCAGGCCTCGATCACCGTGTAGCAGCCGGCGACGCAAAGGCCCGAGAGGGTGCGCAAGGCCGCCCAGGCGACGGGATCGACCATCATCATGTGGGCGATGATCCCGATCGTTCCGGCGGCGGTGAAGGCCGCGAAGGCGCGCGAATGGCCGACCGTGCCCACGAGCCGCGGCGCCCACCAGCAGCCGATGAAGAAGCCGAAGAAATGCGCCGAGCCCAGGAGCCCGATCTCGGCCTTGGAGAACCCCAGCGCCACGCCGGAGAGCGCATCGAGCGGCGCCACCCCGCCGGTCCCGAGCTGGAGGAAGATGATCGAGAGGAAGAGGGCCGCGAAGGAGAGGAGGAGGCGCATCGGTCCGGGCTTTTTCTCCGGCCACCATGTCGCCCGGGCGCGCGTTTGCCCAGAGCCAATCGCCGCGCGCGGACGATTTCCCCGCGGTTTCGCGGCCGCGGGCCGCGTCCGCCGCAGTCCGGTGCCCTCAGCCGGCGCGGAGGACGTGGAGGAGGATCCTGAGCCGCACGGCATCGCCGACGCTCCCGGCATGGCCCGATGCGCCGAAGGCCGCGCGGCTGATCGTGCCGGTGATCAGGACCGTCAGATCGTCGCGCACGCCCGGGTCGCTGCCCGGCGGCCGGTAGATCACGGCATCGAGCGTCACCTCGCGCGTGACTCCGCGGAGCGTCGCCTGCCCGGTGACGGTGACACGGCCCTCGCCGGCGCTGGCCACGCGCGTGTTTTCAAAGCGGATCTGGGGATGGTTGGCCGCGTCGAGCACGCTTTCGCCCATGATCGCGCGCGCCGCGAAGGGGATGTTGGAGCGGGCGCGGTCGGCGCGCAGCACCACCGCGAACCGGCTGTTGGCGACCCGTTCGAAGTCGATGGCAAGGTCCGCCTCGGCTACGGGCAGGCGGGCGCGGACCACGGTCCGGCCATAGTCGGCCTCGGCGGTGACGGCAGAGCCTTCGGGGTCGTAGGCATAGGCGACGGGCGCGGCGGCCGCGGGGCGGGCGATCCCGAGGGCCAGGATGAACGCCAGGACGAGGCGGCGGCGCATGGGCGTTCCTTGCGGTCGGCGGCGGTTGTCGAGGGGCATTCTAGCGCTCCTGCCGCGCCCCCGCATCACGTCCATCGGTCCGGTCGGGGCCGGTTTCCGCCGCGGCGGGTAGCTGCGCGAGGGTGAAGCCGGCCCGTCGCCCGTCTCCTCCTGCCTTCTCTGCGCGGGGTTCCGCCTCCATTCCGGCGCTGGCGCGCAGGCTCCAGCATGCCGGCGGCCCGTTCCGCGACCTGAGAAGGTCGAGCTGCCATCCGCTCTGCCCGGCGCGATGGCGGGGCGCGAGGCGCCAGCGGCTCTCCACGCCCTGCGCGCCGCCGTCGCCGGGCGTCAGGACCAGCCCCGTCGGCACCTGATGCCCCTCGCGCGCGCCGGTCTCGGCCGCGAGCTGGAGCCGGCGCACCGGGGTCAGCCGGGGCGGTTCGGGCAGTTCGGCGACGACGAGCGGCGTCGCCGCGCATCTGAGCGCCTCCTCGACGCACCACAGGAGGTCCTCGGGCCGGCGCGGGGTGGCGAAGAGCAGCCGGCCGGGCTCGATGAAGGCGACCACGCCTTCGGGAAAGAGCCGCTCCGGCATCCAGCCGGGACGGATCCAGAGGACCGGCCCCTTTGTCGCCCTTGCCGCCATGAGCGCGAGCGTCCGCCGGGCGGGGCCGCAGAATTCATGCACCCGCGCCCGGGCGAGCGAGAGCGCGCCGAGGAAGGGCAGGGCGCCGCGCGCCGGCCCGTCGCTCTGCCGGATCAGCCGGGCGAGGTCATTAGTCGTCATGGCCGGAAGATTACGATGTTCCCGATATGTTCTCAATTCCGGTCTTGATGCGGCGGTACGAGACTTTCGCCCCTCCCGCACGACCGGCCTTCATATCCGCGTGAACGCGGCGGACGCCGGCACTTGCCTTCGTCCCTCCGCCCCATAGTCTGGGGCGCGGAAGCGAGGAGGTCGACATGCGGCAGGTGGTTCTCGGCGCCGGTGGCCCGGCGGTATCCGCGCTGTGCCTCGGCACGATGACCTGGGGCAATCAGACGCCCGAGGCCGAAGCCCATGCGCAGATCGACATGGCCCGCGCGGCCGGCGTGAACTTCATCGACACCGCGGAGATGTATCCGACCAACCCGGTGCGCCGGGAAACCGTCGGCCGGACGGAGGAGATCATCGGCAGGTGGGTCGCGCGGGGCGGCCGTCGCGCCGACTGGGTGATCGCCACGAAGATCGCGGGCGAAGGGTCCGTTGCGCGCGAGCCTGGCGAGGTCATCGACGCGGCGTCGATCCGCAGGGCGCTCGAAGGCTCGCTCCGGCGGCTCCGGACCGACCATGTGGACCTCTACCAGTTCCACTGGCCGAACCGCGGCAGCTACATGTTCCGCCAGAACTGGTCCTTCGACCCGCGCGGGCAGGACCCTGCGGCGATCCGCGCCAACATGGTGGAGTGCCTGGAGACGCTCGCCGCGCTGAAGGCCGAGGGCAAGATCGGCGCCTTCGGGCTGTCGAACGAAAGCGCCTGGGGCATGGCGCAGTGGATCGGCCTGGCCGAGGCCGGGCACCGACCGCGGCCCGTCTCGCTGCAGAACGAGTACTCGCTGCTCTGCCGCCATTACGACACGGACCTTGCGGAGCTCGGCCACAACGAGGGGATCGCCCTCATGGCCTTCTCGCCGCTTGCGGCGGGGCTCCTGACCGGAAAGTATCAGGGCGATGTCATCCCGCCGGGATCGCGGCGCGCGGCCAATCCGGGACTCGGCGGCCGGATCACCCCACGGGTCTGGGGGGCGGTCGCCGCCTATCTCGACATCGCGGCCAAGGCAGGCCTGGACTCCGCGCAGATGGCGGTGGCCTGGACCCTGACGCGGCCCTTTCCCGTGGTGCCGATCATCGGCGCCACGACGCTGCCGCAGCTTGAAAACGTGCTGAAGGCGGCCGACCTGAGGTTGCCCGAAGATGTCATGACCGCCATCGCGGCGGCGCACCGGGCACATCCGATGCCCTACTGACCGCGCCGGAGCGCCGAGGCCGTCCTCGCGAAACGGGCGCGGAAGGCCCGGGCGAAGGCGGCCTGGCCGGCGAAGCCCGTGCGCAGGGCGATCTCCTGCAGCGGCAGGCGGGTGTCGGTCACCATCCGCCGGGCCTCGTCGAGCCTGAGGTCGCGGAAGAAGCGGCCCGGACTGGTGCCGAGGTGATCGGCAAAGAGCATCTCGAGCCGCCGTGGCGAGAGTCCGACCCGTCGCGCGATCTCCGCCACTGCGGGCGGGTCCTCGACCGCGCGTTCCATGATCGCGATGGCCGCGCCGAGCGCGGGGTCCGCGCGGGCGAGGCGCGCCGCGGGCACGGCCTGCTGCGGCACCGCCGGCCCGTGGACGGGTTCGTAGAGGAAGGCGCCCGCGACGCGCAGCGCCAGTTCCGCGCCGTGCCGTGCCCGGATCAGGTCGAGCATCATGTCGAGACAGGGCGCCGCGCCCCCTGTGGTCACCATCGGCCCCGAGACGACGTAGCGGTCCCGCCGCACGTCGACGCGGGGGAAGCGGTCGGCGAAGGTCTCGAGGTCTTCCCAGTGCACCGTCGCCGCGCGACCGTCGAGAAGACCGGCGAGGGCGAGGAACCAGCTGCCGCCGTCGATCCCCACCATGGCGCGCAGCCGCGGCGCGAGCCGGCGGAGGCGGGCGAGGAGCGCCGGCGTCGCCTGTTCGATCAGCCGGAAACCGGCCACGATCATCAGCACGTCCATCTCCGCCCGGTCGTCCAGCGGCTCCGCCGCCACGTCGAATCCGGCGGTGAGCGGAACGGAGGCGCCCGAGGCCGAGTGGAACCGCCAGGTAAAGAGTGCCCGCCCCGCCCGCCGGTTGGCCGCGCGCATCGGATCGACCGAGGCCGCGAGCGAGAGCGCGTTGGTGTCGGCCATGACGAGGATGCCGACCGCGAGCGGCGCCGCGTCCGGCGCGAAGATGGTCCGTTCGTGTTTCATCAAGAGTTTCGTATTCGGACAAGCGGCGCCGCACAAGCCGACGCTTGCATCCCGAAAGCCCAGCGATGAGTGTGGAAGGGCCCTGAACCGGAGCCCTGCCGATGCGTCCTCTGCCCTCGCTGGCACTGATGGCCACCCTGGCCGCCTGCAGCCCGGCCCCCGAGGAGGTCGGCCTGCGCAATACCGAGGCGCCGATCTCCTCGAACGCGAGCTTTGACGCGCGCCGTTTCGCCGACGTCTGGCACGTGGCCGCGACCTATGGCGACGAGGCGCGCTGCGGGCCGCTCGCCGAGACCTGGGTGCTGACCGGAGCGGCGGCCTATCGCGTCACCGGCACGGCCTGCGGCCCGCGCGGTGCGCGCGCCTTCGCGGCCGAGGCGCGGGTGACGGGTCCCGGCAGGATCACCCGGGGGGACGAGGAGCTCTGGGTGCTCTGGGTCGATGCGGACTACCGCGTCGCGGTCGTCGGCACGCCCTCGGGACGCTTCGCGCGGGTGCTGTCGCGCACACCCAGGGTCCGGCCGGACCTGATGGAAGCGGCGCGGCGCGTGCTCCAGTTCAACGGATACGATCCGGCCGGGCTGCGGGCGATCTGACCCCCGCCGTCAGGTCGGTCCGGTCCGGCGGCGCGCCATGCGCCCCGCCATCCCGCCGTGGCCGGTCGCCCTCAGCCCCTCCACCGCCCCCTGGTGGTCGCGCTCGTCGCGGTTCTGGCTGAGCTTCGACTTGGCCAGTGTCCGGCGGACGTCGACCCGGAAGGCGACGATGCTGGCGAGCATCGTCTCCATGTAGTCGGCTGGGGCGTCGGCCATCCGCCACGCCGCTTCGCCATTCACCCGCCGCTCGTGGAGGCGCGTCAGAAGACCCACCGCAGCGCGCTTCGCATGGTCGTCGTGCTGAAAGGAGATCGTGCCGTAGACATGGACGGCCTGGTAATTCCAGGTCGGCACATGGCGGTGGTGCTCCGGTTTGGAGGGGTAGAAGTTCGGCGAGACATAGGCATCCTCGCCCCGGAAGACTGCCAGCACCTCCTGCCCGCCCGCAATCAGCCTGTGCATGTCGTTTGCCAGGGCCACATGCCCGATGAGCGCGCCGTCGCGCCCGGCGAGAAGCGGGATGTGGTTGGCGATGAGCCCTTCGGGCGTCGCGGCAACAATGCAGGCGAGCGGGGCCGCCTCCATGATCGCGGCGATCTCGGCCGCGTCGAGTTCCTGAAAGTGGGGCGGGATGTACATGCGAGCCATTCCTTTCCGGGCGCCGTACCGCGAATCTGCTTGACGCCCACGGGAATGGCAACCCGGCCGGGTGCCGGACGCTCAGAGCCCCTGTTCGGCCGCGAGCCGATCGAGCAATGCCGGGAAGTCCCGCGCGCCGATTTCCGCCTCGCGCACGAGCCAGTCGAAGTGCTGGGCGAAGCTGGCCACCCGTGCGCTGTCTCGGAAGGCGATGTAGTGCCGTCCGAGGTAGAGGACCGCGAGGAGGGGTCCGAAGACCGTGACCGGCGCCGAGAAGACGCGCCGGGCGTCGAAGAGGTAGATGCGCAGGCCGGGGTAGAGCTCGCCATAGAGGTTCCTCAATCGGGCGATCTGCTCGGCCCGGATCGCCGCGGGTAGGCCACGATAGTAACCCTCGGCCCGGGCGAAGGCTTCGAGTTCGTGGATCGCCACCGCCATCTCGTAGTCGGAGCCCGACCGCGCCATCCAGGCGAGACGGTCTTCCGACGCGCCGATCGCCTGTTCGGCGGTCCGGCCGAGCTGCGGCTCGTATTCCCAGCGCAGCATGGCGCGGGTCTTAAGCATGTCGGGAAGCGTCGCCGGCACATGGCGGATCTTGTACCCCGCCGCTTCCTGGTGCCAGCCGAAGATCGTCTCGTCGATGAGCGCGCGCGGCGCCTCGGTCATCGTGAGCGAGGTGGCGAGGAGGTCCGCCAGCCGCTCCGGCCTTTCCGTCAGGCCGAGCAGCCAGTCGGCGGAAACGCCGAGCGCCGCGGCGCATTCCGCCACGAGCTGCGCATTCGGCAGCCGCGCCCCCTCGCCGGACAAGAGTTGCGATACGGTCGAGCGGTCCACGCCAACGTCGCGCGCGAGCCCGCTCTGCGTCACGCCCTTTTCGGCCATCGCGCGCGCCAGCCGGTCGCGGAAGAGGCCGGCGCGGTCGCGTTTGTCCACAATACCTTTCATATGGTTAGAAAATACACATTTGCTGAGAAATGTTAATCATATTCGGAATTCGCAATTCCTGCGCGGCCGCGTTCACTGGGGTTCGGGGGAAGGTGCGGAAATGGATACACGATGGCGGACGTTGCTGAAGGCGGTTCTGTGGAACCTCCTCGGCCTCCTGACGATGAGCCTCGTCGGGCTCGCGATGACGGGATCGGTGGCGCTGGGCGGCGCGATGGCGGTCGCCAACACCGCGATCGGCTTCGTGGCCTATGTCGGCTACGAACGGCTCTGGGCGCAGGTGCGCTGGGGCCGGGGGGAGCGGTCGCATGGCTAGGATCGCCGAGACGGTCGAATGGCCGACGCTCCTCCTCATCGCCGCCTGCTACGCGCTCTGGGCGGCGGCCACGACCTGGACGGCGGCGCTATGGCTGCCCCTCGGCGTCGCGCTCCTGGCGCTGGCCGTTACGCTTCATTCCTCGATCCAGCACGAGGTGCTGCATGGCCACCCGTTCCGCTCCCGCGGGCTGAACGAGGCGCTCGTCTTCCTTCCGGTCGGGCTCTTCTTTCCCTATGGCCGGTTCCGCGACCTGCACCTCGCGCATCACCGCGACGAACGGCTGACCGATCCCTATGACGACCCGGAGTCGAACTTCCTCGATCCCAAGGTCTGGACGGGACTGCCGCGCTGGCGGAAGCGGCTGCTGCGGCTCAACAATACGCTTCTCGGGCGCATGGCGATCGGCCCCGCGCTCTCCATCGTCGCGGTCCTGCGCGACGACGCTCGCGCGATCCGGCAGGGCGACCGGCAGATCGCCCGTGACTGGGCGCTGCATCTCGCGGGGCTCGTCCTCGTGGGGCTCTGGATCGCGGTCGCGCCGATCCCGCTCTGGGCCTACGTCCTCTCGGCCTATCTCGGGATGTCGCTGCTGAAGATCCGCACCTTCCTCGAGCACCGCGCACATGAAGAGGCGCCGGGCAGGACGGTGGTGGTGGAACAGGGCGGCGTGCTCGGCTTTCTCTTCCTCAACAACAACCTGCACATCGTGCACCACACGAAGCCGCGCGTCGCCTGGTATCGCCTGCCCGCACTCTACGCCGCCGAGCGTGAGGCGTTCCTCGCCCGCAATCACGGCTATCGCTACCGCTCCTACGGCGAGATCTTCCGCCGCTACTTCTTCCGGGCGAAGGATCCGGTGCCGCATCCGCTCCGGCCGGGCAACTGAGCTTCCGCTTCGTCGCTGCCCGTGACAGAAGGGGCGCATGAGCCTCTGGGTCCTCTTCACGCTGGCGGCGGCGGCGCTGCAGACCGTGCGCTTCATGCTGCAAAAGCAGCTCAGGGGCGCGGGGCTCTCGACCGGCGGGGCGACCTTCTCCCGCTTCCTCTTCGCGGCGCCGATCGCCTGCGGCCTCGCCGCGGCGGGGCTTCTGCTGACCCGCGCCGCGCCGCCCGAGCCGAGCCCGGGTTTCTGGGCCTATGTGACGCTGGGGGCCCTCTGCCAGATCGTCGCCACCTTCCTCACCGTCGCGCTCTTCGCGCTTCGCAACTTCGCCGTCGGCGTGGCCTTCACCAAGACCGAGACGGTGCAGGTCGCCGCCTTCTCCGCCCTGATGCTCGGCGAGCGGGTGAGCGCGTTCGGCTGGGCGGCGATCCTGACGGGCTTCGCCGGCGTCCTCCTCCTCTCGAAGGCGCCCGTGGCGGGGGCGCGCGTCGTCGGCCGCGCGGCACTCTACGGCGTGCTGGCGGGGGCGCTCTTCGGCCTCTCCGCCATCGGCTACCGCGGCGCGACGCTCGCGCTTCAGCCGCTGCCGTTCTTCTTGCGCGCGCTCCTCGCCCTCGCCGCGGCGACGGTGATCCAGACCGTGCTCATGGCCGCCTGGCTGCGCTGGCGCGAGCCCGGCGAGATCGGGCGCGTCCTCGCGCGCTGGCGGCGGACCGCGCTGGTCGGCGTGACCGGCAGCCTCGGCTCGCTCGGCTGGTTCGCTGCCTTCGCGCTCCAGAATGCCGCTTACGTCCGCGCGCTCGGCCAGGTGGAGATCGTCTTCACCCTCATGGCCTCCGCGCTGGTCTTCCGCGAACGGCTCCATCTGCGCGAGGCTGCCGGAATCGCCCTGGTCATCCTCTCGGTCGTGGCCATCGTCACGGGCTTCGGCTGAGCCGGTGCCGCGATCACACCAGCCGGCGGAAGAGCGGCTCGGGCCCCGAGTTGTCGAAGAAGGGTACCGACTCGGGCTCGCCGCCTCGGGCGAGAAGGGCGCCGACCTCGCCGAGGACGACTTCGGTGATGAGGGCAGGTTGAGCCGCCGCGCCTCGGCAAGGGGCACCCGGTGCAGGTGCGACAACTCGTCCGCCGCGCGCGAGAAATCGTCGGGGTCGCCCGGCAGGGCTGTTG
>NZ_WBUS01000291.1 GCF_008933605.1 Albidovulum sp. | reverse complement strand
CCGCCTTCGCCGCGGCGCGGCCGGGCGCGACCTGCGCCTCCGTCGACCGTGCCGCCCGGGCGGTGCTGGAGGCCGAAGGATTTGGCCCCGGCTACGCCGTGCCGGGGCTGCCGCACCGGACGGGCCACGGACTCGGCCTCGACATCCACGAGGAACCCTGGATCGTCGCCGGCAACGACACGGTCCTTGCGCCCGGCATGTGCTTCTCGATCGAGCCGATGCTCTGCGTCTATGGCGAGTGCGGCGTGCGGCTGGAGGACATCGTCCACATGACCGAGGCCGGGCCGCGCTGGTTCTGCCCGCCGTCCGGGACGCTCGACGCGCCGTTCGGCTGATCCGCGCTTCCCGGAGGGGGAAAGGAAAGCTTGACAGCAGGCCGGCGATGGACCACATGACACACGTCGCTGCGTTGCCGCGTGAGCTGGCCTGGCCGCGAAACGGCCATCGGCGACACCAGAATTCAGTTCCCCATCACGCAGGGTCCTGACGCGACGGCCGGATGGCGCGGGATGAGCCCGCCTGTTTCGAGGCCCCGCGGACCCTCGCCGGCCGCCTCCGTGCGGTTCTGCAAAACCGGTGTGCCGGCACGATCGCCGCGCACGCCTTGAAAAGGATACGACTTGTTCGATTTCGACATGCTCGGCCTCGCGCCGACGCTTCTTTCCGCGCTCAAGCGCGCGGGCTTCACCGAACCCACCCCGATCCAGAACCAGGCCATTCCGCTCGCGCTCGAAGGGCACGACATCCTTGGCCTCGCCCAGACCGGCACCGGCAAGACGCTGGCCTTCGGCCTGCCGCTGATCGACCACCTGCTCGCCCAGCCCGGCAAGCCCGAGCCGAAGAGCGTCAAGGCGCTCGTCCTTGCGCCGACGCGGGAACTCGCCAACCAGATCGCCGACAGCCTCCGGGCCCTGACCGAGGGCACGAAACTGCGCGTCTGCACGGTCGTCGGCGGCCAGTCCATCGGCAAGCAGATCGCGCTCCTCGCACGCGGGACCGACATCCTCGTGGCCACCCCCGGCCGGCTGATCGACCTGATGGACCGCGGCGCCGTGACCCTCGGGGCGGTCCGCCATCTCGTCCTCGACGAGGCCGACCAGATGCTCGACCTCGGCTTCATCCACGCCCTGAGGAAGATCGCCCCCCGGCTCGGCACGCCGCGCCAGACGATGCTCTTCTCGGCCACGATGCCGAAGCAGATGGAGGAGATCTCCCGCGCCTACCTGACCGACCCGCGCCGCGTGCAGGTCGCGCCCCCGGGCAAGGCGGCCGACAAGATAACCCAGTCGGTCCACTTCCTGCCCAAGGCCGCGAAGCCCGCGCGCCTGCGCGAGATCCTGTCGCGGGACCTCGACGCGCTGACGCTGGTCTTCGCCCGCACCAAACACGGCGCGGAAAAGCTGATGAAGGATCTGGTCGCCGACGGCTACAACGCCGCCTCGATCCACGGCAACAAGAGCCAGGGCCAGCGCGACCGCGCCATCAAGGCCTTCCGCGACGGCACCGTCACCACGCTGGTGGCGACCGACGTGGCCGCGCGCGGGATCGACATTCCCGGGGTCGCCTACGTCATCAACTACGACCTGCCGGAGGTGCCGGACAACTACGTCCACCGGATCGGCCGCACCGCCCGCGCCGGACGCGAGGGGGAGGCGATCGCCTTCTGCGCGCCGGAGGAGGCGGAGTTGCTGCACGAGATCCAGAAGGTGATGAAGGCCGAGGTGCCGGTCGCAAGCGGCAAGAGCCCGCTGATCGCGCGCGGGTCGGGCAGCGGCCGACAGGCCGGCACCGCGCCCCGGGGCAC
>NZ_WBUS01000119.1 GCF_008933605.1 Albidovulum sp. | reverse complement strand
GGCGCGATCCTCGCCACGCGCGCGGGCGGCTTCGCGGTCGGGCTCCTCATGGCGCCCTGGGCCGGCGACGACCTGCCGAAGGGGCTGACCAACGGCGGCAAGCTGATCGGCCTGCTCGAACGCGGGCTCATCTTCCTTCTCGTCATGGTGCATCAGCCTGCCGGCATCGGCTTTCTCATCGCCGCGAAATCCGTCCTCAGGTTCGAGACGACCTCGAAGGACCAGCGCGCGGGCGAATACGTCATCATCGGTACGCTCGCCTCCTTCGGCTGGGCGCTCGCCGCCGCCTATGCGACGCAGGCGCTCATGGCGGCGCTGCCGCCCATTGGAATTCCCGCGGCAATTCCTTAGATTAAGCGTCAGGAAACGGAGACGCGACATGTTCGGCATTCCCGGCAAGAGCCCGGTCACCCTCACCCCGCGCGCGGTGGCGCAGATCAGCCGCCTGATGGCGAAGGACGGCGCGTTCGGGCTGCGGCTTGGCGTCAAGAAGGGCGGCTGCGCGGGCATGGAGTACACCATGGAATTCGCCGCCGCGCCCGGGCCCATGGACGAGGTCGTGGAACAGGATGGCGCGCGGGTGATGATCGCGCCGATGGCGCAGATGTTCCTTTTCGGGACCGAGATCGACTACGAGACCGCGCTCCTGGAATCCGGTTTCCGCTTCAACAACCCCAACGTGGCCGAAGCCTGCGGCTGCGGCGAATCGATCAAGTTCAAGGACGTTCCCGCCGACGGCGCGCGGGAATGAGCGTCTCGGACGCCGACATCGCCTTCGTGCTGGAACTGTTCGAGGGGCTCGGCCCCCCGACCACGCGAAAGATGATGGGCGGGCTTTGCCTCTACCGCGACGGCGTGATCTTCGCCCTTGTCCATTCCGACGGTTCGCTCTGGCTGAAGGGCGCGGGCGCGTTCGCCGGGCGCATCTCCGCCGAAGGGTGGGAACGCTGGACCTATGCCCGGCCGGGGCGGAAACCGACCGCCATGCCCTACTGGCGGCTGCCACATGCCGCCCTTGACGATCCCGACCTCGCCTGCAATCTCGCCCGCGAGGCTCTGCGCGACTTGACCTGAGGGAGGATCGGATGCGGCGGAAACTGGCGGCCGGCAACTGGAAGATGAACGGACTGGCCGCGAGCCTGGCCGAGGTCGAGGCGCTGGCGAAGGCCCACCCCGCCCCACGATCCGAGGTCCTGATCTGTCCGCCCGCGACGCTCATCGCCCAGATGGCGTGGAAGGCGAAGGGCGGGCCGGTGATGGTCGGCGGCCAGGACTGCCATCCTGAGGCCTCGGGCGCCCACACCGGCGACATCGCCGCGGCCATGCTGAAGGACGCCGGCGCGAGCCACGTCATCCTCGGCCATTCGGAACGCCGGGCCGACCATGGCGAGACCGACGCCGTCGTGCGCGCCAAGGCCGAGGCCGCCCATGCCGCGGGCCTCGTCGCGGTGATCTGCCTTGGCGAGACGGAGGCCCAGCGCGACGCGGGAACGACGCTCGACGTCATCGGCTCGCAACTCCGCGGATCGGTTCCAGCCGGGGCCACCGCTGCCAACACGGTCATCGCCTACGAACCGGTCTGGGCGATCGGCACCGGCCGCACCCCGACGCTGGCGCAGATCGCCGAGGTGCACGATTTCCTGCGCGCCGACCTGGCGACGCGCCTCGCCGGCGCCGCGGACGTGCGGCTTCTCTACGGGGGTTCGGTGAAACCCTCGAACGCGGCCGAGATCTTCGCCACGTCGAACGTAGACGGCGCGCTCGTCGGCGGTGCGAGCCTGAAGGCCGCCGAATTCGGCGCGATCCTCGCGGCGCTCGACGCTGCCTGACATTCGCGACTTCGCCTGTCGCTTCCGGGCGGGCGGTCCGTCGGTCCGCCCCCTAGCCTCGTGCCCGTATCCCAAGCACGGACGCCTGGCGTGACGATCGCAGCGACGCTTCCCTCGCCGGGCCCCTCGGTCGTTCTCGCCAACGCGGCCTGCATGGCCTCCATGCTCGTCTGGGCGATCGGATTTCCGCTCGCCGACGCACTCCTCGCAGTTCTGCCGCCGGTGACGGTCACGGCCCTGCGCCTCGTCTCTGCCAGCGCCTTCCTGCTGCCCGTATGGTTCCTGCTCGAAGGCTGGCAGGCGGTGCGCGACGCCCGCTGGCTGCGGGGCCTTGCCGTGGGGGCGATCGGCATGGGGGGCGGCTCGCTCCTGCTGATCTTCGGCCAGAGCCGGACGGATGGCATCACCACCGCGGTCATCGCCGCCACGATGCCCATCATCGGCATCGCGCTCGAATGCCTCCTCGACGGCCGGCGCCTGACCGGAAGGATCATTCTCGGCATCCTGCTCAGCGTCGCGGGCGGTGTCGCGGTCTACGGCGCGCGGATGGGGCATCTGAACCTCGGCCTCGGCGCCTTCGCCATCTTCGCCTCGACGATCATCTTCACCTGGGCTTCCCGCGCCTCGGTGACGGCCCTGCCGGGGCTCTCGGCGATCGGCCGCACGGCGGTCACCATCGCCGGCGGCGTGCTCCTCGTGGTCGCGGTGCAGGCGCTTCTGCCTGCCGTCGGCGGCCAGGCCGTTCCCTGGCAGCTGATCGGCACGCGCGAATGGGGATACGCCGCCGCCTACGGCGTGGCGTCGATGGCGCTGTCGCAGGTCCTGTTCCTGATCGGCGTCGCCGGCCTCGGCATCGGCGTCGCCGCGATGCACACCAACGTGGCTCCCTTCTACGTGATGCTCTTCGCCCTCGCCTTCGGCGACAGCTGGAGCTGGCCCTCCGCACTGGCGGCAACGCTCGTGCTGGCCGGCGTCTTCCTCGCGCAGACCAGGCCCCGCGCTTGAACCAGGCCGCCACCTACGCTTAGCTCGGCGCATGGAAACGCTGACCCAGTCCCCGACCGACGACGACTTCGTCCAGGACCCCTACCGCTTCTACGACCGCGCCCGCAAAGCCGGCCCGCTCTTCTTCTGGCACGACTACGGTCTCGTCTGCGCCACCTCCGCGACCGCGGTCGGTGCCATCCTGCGCGACCGCCGCTTCGGCCGCGAGGTGCCCGCCGAACGGCGCGGTCGGATTCCCGATCACCTTGCCCCCTTCTACGCGGTCGAGGCGCATTCGATGCTGGAGTTGGAGCCGCCCCGCCACACGCGGCTCCGCTCACTCGTGCTCCGCGCCTTCACCTCGCGCCGGATCGCCGCGCTGGCGCCCGAGATCGCGGCCCTCGCGCATGACCTGATCGACGCCTTTCCGCAGGGCGCGTTCGACCTGCTGCCGGCCTTCGCCCAGCGCCTGCCGGTGATCGTCATTGCCCGGCTCCTCGGCGTGCCCGAGGAACGCTGCCCGAACCTTCTCGCCTGGTCGAACGCGATGGTCGGGATGTACCAGGCCCGCCGCAGCCGCGCGACCGAGGACGCCGCCGTCGCGGCCACGGAAGCCTTCGTCGCCTTCCTGCGCGGCTACGTGGACGAACGCCGCTCGCGCCCCGCCGACGACCTCATCACTCACCTCATCGCGGCCGAGATGGAGGGCGAGAGGCTCTCCACCGACGAACTGATCGCCACCTGCATCCTCCTCCTCAATGCGGGTCACGAGGCGACGGTCCACACCCTCGGCAACGGCGTGAAGGCGGTGATCGAGAGCGGCCACGGCGCCGATGCGCTGGCGCCCGAAAGGGTCGAGGGGACGGTCGAGGAAATCCTGCGCTTCGACCCGGCGCTCCATCTCTTCACCCGCTGGGCCTACGAGGAGGTCGAGATCGCGGGCCACAGCTTCCGCCGCGGCGACGAGGTGGGTTGCCTTCTCGCCGCGGCAAACCGCGACCCGGCGCAGTGGGACCGGCCTGCCCGCTTCAACCCGGGCCGTCCGGTCAAACCCAACCTCACCTTCGGTGCGGGGCTTCACTTCTGCGTCGGCGCTCCGCTCGCCCGGCTGGAACTCCAGACCGCGCTGCCGATCCTCTTCGCGCGCCTTCCCGGCCTCAGCCTCGCGGAACCGCCCCGCTACGCCAACCTTTTTCACTTCCACGGGCTCGACGGGCTGGTCGTCCGACGGTGAAAAGGGGCGCTCGGCGCGAGGGAGGGCGAAACACCACGGGAAGCCTTTGGAGAACAGGGCGCGATCTGGTATAGGTTTCAGCGGCGTTTCAACAGGCAAGGCCTGGCAGTCCACAGGAGGAAACGCCATGACAGTGCAAATTCGCAGTCTCGAGTTGAAGCCGGTCGCTGTCTCAGAAGACGCCGTGGAGGCGCTTCGTGCAGGAATTCGTGGAACCGTCGCCTTGAACGGCGACGCCGGGTACGAGGAGGCCCGGACCGTCTGGAACGCGATGGTGGACCGCAAGCCGGGGCTCGTCGTGCGTGCCCTCGGGGCCGCGGACGTCTGCGCGGCGGTCAACTTCGCACGCGAGAACGGGCTCCTGATCTCGATCCGCAGCGGCGGGCACCAGATCGCGGGCCACTCCGTTGCCGAGGGCGCCGTTCTGCTCGACCTGTCGCTGATGAAGTCGGTCCGCGTCGATGCGGCGACCAAGACCGCCTGGGTCGAGCCCGGCGCCACGCTGGGGGACGTCGACAAGGAAACGGCGGCCAGCGGCCTCGTCCTGCCCACCGGCATCAACTCCACGACCGGGATCGCCGGGCTCACGCTTGGCGGAGGGTTCGGCTGGCTCACGCGGAAATACGGCATGACGCTCGACAACCTCCTGTCCGCCGACGTGGTGACGGCGGACGGCAAGCGGCTCCGCGCGAGCGCGACGGAGAATCCCGACCTCTTCTGGGCGATCCGCGGGGGCGGCGGCAACTTCGGCGTCGTCACCGGATTCGAGTTCGCGCTGCATCCGATGCGCGGTGAAATCCTCGCCGGGCTGATCATCCACCCCTTTGCCGAGGCCCAGCGGCTCTACCGCGCCTACCGCGAGATCGCACCGCGCCTGCCGGAGGAACTCGCCGTCTGGACCGTGTGCCGCAAGGCGCCGCCGCTGCCGTTCCTGCCCGAGCAATGGCATGGCCGCGAGATCTTCGCCTTCGCGGTCTGCTATGCCGGCGACCCGGCGGAGGGGGAAAAGGCTGTGGCGGAGGTGCGCGCGCTCGGTCAGCCGATTGCCGACGTCGTCGGGCCGAGTGCCTTCGCCGGGTGGCAGACGGCGTTCGATCCACTGCTCGCGCCGGGCATGCGCAACTACTGGAAAAGCCACGATTTCGCCGACCTTCCCGATGAGCTGATCGACAGGCTCGCGACGGCGCTCGACGACAGCCCGGCGCCGGACTGCGAAATCTTCATCGCCCAGGTCGGCGGCGCGATGGCAAGGGTGGCGCCGGACGCGACGGCCTACCCGCAGCGCAACGCGCATTACATCATGAACGTCCACACCCGCTGGGCCGACAAGGCAAGGGACGATGCCTGCCGGGCATGGGCGCGCGATGTCTTCGCGCGGACGGCGCCCTACTCGATGGGCACCGCCTATATCAACTTCATGCCCGAGGACGAGACCGACCGGGTGAACGGCGTCTATGGCGGCAACCTGAAGCGGCTTCAGGAGGTCAAGGCCCGATACGACCCGGGCAACCTGTTCCGGGTCAATCACAACGTGAAACCCGTCAAGGTCATGGAACCCGCGAAATAGCCGGGGCGCGCGGGGCCGGCACCGCTCCGGCCCCGCCGTCGCCGCGGGCTCACAGCGGCAGGAGCGTCGTGGACTTGATCTCCTCCATGCTGAGGAGCGCCGTGACGTTGTGGATCTTCACCTCCGAGATCAGCGCCTGGTAGAAGGTATCGTAGGCCCGCGCGTTCTTCACCCGCACCTTGAGGATGTAGTCGATGTCGCCGGCCAGCCGGTGCGCCTCCAGCACCTCGGGGCGCGCCTTCAGCGTGCGCAGGAACTTCTTCTGCCATTCCGATTCATGCTCCGATGTGCGGATGAGGACGAAGAAACAGGCCTCGAGCCCCAGCGCCTCGGCGTCGAGCAGCACCGTCTGCCGGCCGATCACGCCCGCCTCCCTCAGCTTGCGGATCCGGTTCCACACCGGCGTCTTGGAAGAGCCCACCTTGCGCGCGATCTCGTCGAGCGACTGGGACGCGTCTTCCTGAAGCTGCCCGAGGATTTTCCGATCCATGTCGTCAAGCCGGACCGCCATTCGTCTTTCCTTTCGATTCCGAAACGCTGGTTCCACATCGAACTGGATACGAAACATGCGTCCTTATCTGCAAGGCCATATAGCGCTGATGTGGGAAATTTTCCTATATTGGCTGGAGAAATCGCCGTCCCAGGGAACCGGACAGATGAGTCGCGCCTATACCCCGAAAGTCGTCACCGCCAACGCGCTGATCGAGGGCGATGTCGTCTATCTCACCGCCGACGACCGCTGGACCCGCGATCACGCCGAGGCGGAGCTGATCGAGGACGAGGCGCATGCGCAGCTGAGGCTCCTCAAGGCAGAGCACCAGAAGAACGTCGTCGTCGGCGCCTACCTCGCCGACGCCAAGGCCGGGCCGAAAGGCCCCGAGCCGATCCACTTCCGCGAAGTCTTCCGCACCCGCGGACCGTCGAACTACGCCCACGGCAAGCAGGAGGCGCGTCATGTATAGGTACACCGACTTCGACGCAGCCTTCGTGCGGGCGCGCAACGCCCAGTTCCGTGCCCAGGTCGAACGCCGCATCTCCGGCGCGCTGACGGAGGACGAATTCCGGCCGCTCCGGCTGATGAACGGCCTCTACCTCCAGCTTCATGCCTACATGCTGCGGATCGCGATCCCCTACGGCACGATCTCCTCGCGGCAGATGCGCCAGCTTGCGTACATCGCCGAGCGCTGGGACAAGGGCTACGGCCACTTCACCACGCGCCAGAACATCCA
The DNA here is from genome assembly GCF_008933605.1 of Albidovulum sp. GTDB lineage: Bacteria > Pseudomonadota > Alphaproteobacteria > Rhodobacterales > Rhodobacteraceae > Albidovulum. Next base: position 2,753 of record NZ_WBUS01000119.1, on the reverse strand, counting down.
GTTCAACTGGCCGCGCCTTTCCGATGTGCCCGACATCCTCGAGGCGCTGGCCGAGGTGCAGATGCACTCGATCCAGACCTCGGGCAACACGATCCGCAACGTCACCGCCGACCATTTCGCCGGCGCGGCCGCCGACGAGATCGAGGACCCGCGGCCGACGGCAGAACTGATCCGCCAGTGGTCCACCGACCACCCCGAGTTCCAGTTCCTGCCGCGCAAGTTCAAGATCGGCGTCTCCGGTTCCCCGCATGACCGCGCAGTGACGAAGTCGCACGACATCGGCCTCAGGATCGTGCGCGGCGGCGACGGTCGGACGGGCTACGAAGTGCTGGTGGGCGGCGGGCTCGGGCGCACCCCGATGGTGGGCCAGGTGATCCGGCCGTTCCTGAAGAAGGCCGACCTCCTGCCCTACCTCGAAGCCATCGTCTCGACCTACAACCTGATGGGCCGGCGCGACAACAAGTTCAAGGCGCGCATCAAGATTACCGTCTTCGAGAACGGAATGGAAAAGTTCCGCGACGCGGTTGATGCGCGTTTCGAACAGATCAAGCGCGAATGGACCGGGGTTGACCCGGACCTGCTTGCACATATCGAACATTCCTTCCTGCCGCCCGCCTTCCGCGACGCGCCGCAGGACGGCTACGAGACGGCGCGCAGGGCCGACCCGGTCTTCCGCGCCTGGACGGACACCAACCTGACCGCCCATCGCGTGCCGGGCTATGCCATCGTCACCGTCTCGCTGAAGGCGCACGGCGCGACGCCCGGCGACGCGACGGCGGCCCAGATGCGGCTGCTCGCCGATCTGGCCGACAAGTACGGCCATGGCGAACTCAGGATCAGCCACGAACAGAACGTGGTCCTGCCGCATGTCCACAAGTCCGACCTCTGGGCGCTGCACGAAAGCCTGAAGACCGAGGGCCTCGCCACGGCCAACATCGGGCTCGTCTCCGACATCATCGCCTGCCCCGGCATGGATTACTGCGCGCTGGCCACCGCCCGCTCGATCCCGGTCGCGCAGGAGATCGCGACGCATTTCCAGGCCCTTGGGCTGGAAGAGGAGATCGGCGCGCTGAAGATCAAAATCTCGGGCTGCATCAACGCCTGCGGCCACCACCACGTCGGCCATATCGGCATCCTCGGCCTCGACCGCGCCGGGGTGGAGAACTACCAGATCACCCTCGGCGGCGACCATACCGAGACCATGACGCTCGGCGAGCGTGCCGGCCCCGGCTTCGCCTATGACGAGATCGTGCCGGCGATCGAGCGGCTGCTGCGCGCCTACCTCGCGCTCCGCGAGGACCGGGAGGAGACCTTCCTTGCGGCCTACCGCCGGCTCGGCGCGGAGCCCTTCAAGGCCGCCCTCTACGAGGCAGAGGCGGAACGCGATGCCGCTTGAGATGGCCCTGCCCTCGCTCGACGACCGCGTCGCGGCGCTGAACGGGCGCTATCGCCATCACTCGGCGACGGCGGTTCTCGAGCGCGCGCTGAACGACCCCGAGGTGGGCAATCTCGCGCTCGTCTCCTCCTTCGGGGCGGAATCGGTGGTGCTGCTGCATCTCGTCTCGGTCGTGGCGCCGGGCACGCCGGTGATCTTCATCGACACGCAGATGCTCTTCCCCGAAACGCTCGAATACCAGCGCGAGCTGGCCGAGAAGCTGAACCTGACCGACCTCAGGACCATCCGCGCCGACCGCCGCGACACCCAGTTCGAGGACCCGGACGGCACGCTGTACCAGTTCTCGACGGATGCCTGCTGCCATCTGAGGAAGGTCGTGCCGCTGGAACGCGCGCTCCGGGGCTTCGACGGATGGATCACCGGGCGCAAGCGGTTCCAGTCAGGCACCCGCGCGGCGCTGGAGTTCTTCGAGAACGAGGACGGCAAGCGGCTCAAGGTCAATCCCCTCGCCCACTGGGGCCGCGAGGATCTGGAAGAGTACATCGTCAACAACCGCCTGCCGCGCCATCCCCTGGTGGCGAAGGGCTACCCCTCGATCGGCTGCGCCCCCTGCACCAGCCCGGTGAAGGAGGGCGAGGATCCACGCGCAGGCCGTTGGCGCGGAACGCAAAAGGACGAATGCGGCATCCATTTCGTCGATGGCCGGATCGTGCGCGGCCCGCTGCCGCAGGAGACTGACCGGAAGGAGAACGCGGCATGAGCGTGATCGTGCGCGACGACGGCTTTCATGCCGAGGACTTCGAGGGCGCGGCCGTGGTCGAGATCGCCTCGAACACCGGTGTCGACTCCCTGCCGGCGACTTTCGAGGGCGTCGCGATGATCGCCGTCGCCTTCCCCGCCTTCTCCGACGGCCGCGGCTTCTCGCTGGCCCGCCACCTGCGGACCCGCGGCTTCACGGGCCGGCTCCGCGCGAAGGGCCACGTCATCGCCGACCAGTATGCGATGGCCCGCCGCGCAGGCTTCGACGAGGTGGAAATCCCCGACGAACTTGCAGCGCGCCAGCCGCAGGAGCAGTGGCTCTTCCGCGCCGGCTGGCGCGACCATGACTATCGGTCGCGGCTGAAGGCCTGACACCGGGGTTTCCCCAGTTCCAATTCCTGAATAGAAGGAGGGCGGGCGATGAACCGTCCTGGCCGAGATGAATGACCTGAACACCGTGAACGACACCACCGCCAAACCCGTCCGCACCCTGCCCGATGCGCAGACCGTGCTCTCGGTCCGCCACTGGACGGACCGGCTCTTCTCCTTCCGGGTGACACGGCCGCGAAGCCTGCGCTTCCGCTCGGGCGAGTTCGTG
>NZ_WBUS01000118.1 GCF_008933605.1 Albidovulum sp. | reverse complement strand
TTTCAGCGCCTAAGAATGCGCACAACTTCGCAGCGCGCCCAGAAAGGGGAGGTACGTCATGTCTCGATTCGCCCAGATGCTCGATTGGCTCGCGAATGAACTGATGGGACCCGTCGCCATCGCGATGATGGTGCTCGGCGTCGTCGTCACCGGCTACAGCTGGTTCGTCGGCGGCTCGCAGCTCGGAATCCGCCGCGGCATCCAGATCCTGGTCGGCGGCGGCATCATCCTCGCCGCCCGCGAGATCGCTTCGGCCATCTTCTGACAATCGAGGGTTGGGCCTTGGCCACCGCCACCCGCACCACCCGACCGCTCTACCGGTCGCTCGCCCGCCCCGACCTGCTCTACGGCGTCGAGCGCGACCTCTTTCTCCTCGAGGCGATGCTCGCCATGTTCGGGATCTTCTTTGTCCCGGCCTTCGCGTGGAAGCTCGTCGTCGCCGGCATTCTGTTCCTCGTCGCGCATCCCCTGCTCGTGCGCGTGGCCAAGGTCGACCCTCGCTTCTCGCGCGTCTACTTGCGCAGCTTGCCGTACCTCAGCCACTACCCGGCCGGCTCGCACGCGGACGTGCGCCGGCAGTCGCTCGAGGAGTTTCGCGCGGGGGTCGAGCGGTGATCCTGCCCGAGTTCCGCCGGCACCCCGAAGGTCTCGCCGATCTCCTCGGCTGGGCGCTCCTCGTCGCGGACGGCGTCGTCTTGCAGAAGGACGGGTCCTTCCTGACGGGCTGGGAGTTCCGCGGTCCGGACATCGAGAGCGCCTCGCCCGAGGAGCTCGAGGCGCTGTCGCAGCACCTCTCGGCGGCCATGCTGCCGCTCACCTCAAGCTGCTGCCTTCACGTGGACGCGATCCGTCGGCGGGTCGAGGAGTACCCGACCGGAGGGCGCTTCGCGCACCCGGTCGCCGCCTGGATCGACGCCGAGCGCCGCGAGCGCTTCGCGCGCGGCGTGTATTTCGAAACGGTCTATCGCGCGACGCTCACCGTCGTCGCCGCGACCTCGACCGAGGCTCGGATCGCGAAAGCTCTCGTCACGGACGAGGAGCGCGTCGCCGGCGACCACTGGCACCGGGAGCTCGCCGCCTTCGAGGAGCTCGCCGGCGAGTTCGGCGAGCGCCTGGCGGCGACGCTCGCCGCCAGACGGCTCGGCTCCGGCGAGCTGCTCGCGCACCTCCACGAGGCCTTGACCGGCTTGGCGCATCCGGTCGCCGTGCCGCGCCTGCCGGTCTACCTCGACGTCCTGCTCGCCGACCAGGACATCCGGGCGGGCTTCGCGCCCAAGGTTGGCGATCTTCACGTCCGCGTCCTCTCGGTCGAGGGGATGCCGGGCGAGACGGCGCCGGCGCTCCTCGCCGAGCTCGCTTCGCTGCCCGGCACCTTCCGCTGGTCGACCCGGTTCCTGGCGCTCGATACCGTCGACGCGGAACGGATCCTCGAGAAGCGACGCAAGCGCTGGTGGGCGAAGCGCCACGGCATTTGGCAGCTCGCCACGTCGAACAAGGAGGACGATCTCAATCCCAACACCGCGCCTCGGCTCGACCAGGACGCGGTGCGCATGGCCGAGGAGGTCGACCAGGCCAAGGCCGAGAACGCCGCCGGGCTCGCGCGCTACGGCTTCCTGACCACGACCATCGTGGTCTACGACGAGGATCCGGCCGCCGCGGATCGCAACGCGCGGCTCCTGCGCAAGGAACTCCAGAACCGAGGCCTCGGCGCGCGGATCGAGACCACGAACGCCATGGACGCCTGGCGCGGGTCGCTCCCGGGCAACAGCGCCGCCAACGTCCGGCTGTCCCTCGTCCGGTCGCTCAACCTGGCCGATCTCCTGCCGACCGCGGCCCTCTGGGCCGGTCGGCGCACGAACCCCTCACCGCTGATGCCCAAGGGCGCGCCGTGTCTTCTGGTCGGGGGCGCCGGCTCGACGCCCTTCTTCTTCAACCTGCACGTCCAGGACGTCGGGCACTCGCTCGTCCTTGGGCCGACCGGCGCCGGCAAGTCGACGCTCCTCGGCCTCATCGAGGCGCAGTGGCTGCGCTACCCCGGGGCGCGCGTCTTTCACTTCGACAAGGGACATTCCGCGCTCGCGCTCTGCCTCGCCGTCGCCGGCGCGCACTACGAGCTCGGCGCCGACACCGAAGGCGCGCCGCAGTTCGCGCCGCTCGCTCGGATCGCCGATCCGCTCGAGCGCCAGTGGGCCGCCGAGTGGATCGATGGCCTGGTCGCGCTCTCCGGGCTCGAGCTCACGCACGAGCACCGCCAAGCGATCCGCCAGGCGCTCGACCTGGTCGCGGCGACCGATCCGCACCCGACGCTGACCAACTACGCCGCGAAGCTCGGCAGCTACTCGCGCGAGCTCGCCTCGGCGCTCGCCGACTACGCGCTCGCCGGCCGCGCCGGCGCCGCCGGCGGCGGCTTCGCGGACCTCTTCGATGCCGAGCGGGACCAGCTCTCGACCGCCGACCTCCAGGTCTTCGAGATGAGCGCGCTCGCCGGCCGGGGCCAGCGGGCCGTGGCGCCCGCGCTGCTCTATCTCTTCCACCGCATCAACGCCTCGCTCGACGGCCAGCCGACGTTGATCCTGCTCGACGAGGCCTGGACCTACCTGCTCAACCACCTCTTCGCGGCGCAGATCGTCCAGTGGCTCAAGGAGCTTCGCAAAAAGAACGCGGCCGTCGTCTTCGCGACACAGTCGCTCGCCGACGTGCTGGACAGCCCCTACCGCTCGACGATCCTCGAGAGCTGTCCGACGAAGCTGTTCCTGCCGAACCCCGAAGCGGCCGCCCCGCACGCGGCCAAGCACTACGAGCAGCTCGGGCTTTCGCCGCACCAGGTGGAGCTCCTCGCCAAGGCCCAGCCGAAGCGGGACTACTACCTGGTCACCCCCGAGGGTCGGCGCATGTTTCGGCTCGACCTCGGGCCCGTCGCGCTCTCGTTCGTCGGGGCCGGCGGCGCCGAGGACCTCCGCGCCGTGCGCGAGCTTCGCGCCGCGCACGGTCTCGCCTGGCCCGCGCGCTGGCTCGAGCTGCGCGGCGTTCCCGTACCCAACGTCGCGGCCTTCCCCGCCGCCGCGCAACAAGGAGCTTTCGCATGACGCAACCGCTGGACGACACCCGGTCGGGCTTCGCCCCGGCCACGCCGGCGACCCGGCACACCTGGTCGCACGGCGCCGCGGACTTTCGCCTGGTCGAGCACGCCTCCGGGCGCTGGGCGGTCGAGACCTTGGGGCTCGGCGCCAACCTCGTGCCCCTCGAGCTCGCCGCGCCGCTCCCCTGGCATCGCCTCCTCGCCGAGGACGGCCTGTCGGCCGTCGCTCGCGAGCTCGCGCGCCTCGCGGCCTCGACGGCCGCTCGCCGCACGCTCTTGGCGCTCGCGGTCATGGGCAACGCCGATGGCCTGGCCGAGGCCGTCCGGCGCTTTCTCGAGGACCCGACGTCCGCTCACGCCCGGACGTTCCTCGAAGCCCACCTCGAGGCCTACACCGCGCTTCGCGCGGACTACAACGAACGGCCGGCGACCGACGCTCCCCCGAGCGTCAGCGCCACGGCCGACCTCACTGGAGGGCTCATCCCATGATCACGTGGCTTCGTCGCTTCGCAGCTTCGACCGCACTCCTCGCCTTGCTGCTCGGGCTTATCGCGCCGATCGCGGCGCCCGCGCCCGCCGAGGCGCAGTGGGCTGTCGTCGATGTGATTCAGGAGATCCAGCAGTGGCTTTGGTATGCGCAACAGATTCTCAAGTGGATCGGCGCGGCGCAGCAGATGTTCGACGATGACACGGGGTGGAACCAGCGAATGTACATCATGCTGGACGTCGCGGGGCTCCTCGGCTACGGAACATCGCTCGCGCCGTATGCCGACCTCTGGCAGACGGTCTTCCCCGACACCTACGGCGGCTGGCTCCAGGAGGGCTGGTACAAGGACGTTGCCGGCTGGGGGCGCGCCACGAACTACGCGCAGCTGCGCCTGGCGCGCGCGCAGCAGATCCTCCGAACCGTCGAACGCGTCGGCTACACCAATGTGACCGGCTCCTGGCCGCTCCAGCCCATGCAGGTCTTGAACAAGTGGCTCTCGCAGCTCTCCGGGATGACGGATTCCGACGCTGCGGAGCTCGAGGTCAACAACATGTACAACAGCCTGCAGACGCAGTACCAGAACCAGCAATTCAACACGCAGATGCAGGCCGCGAACCTCATGGTCCTCAAAACCGCCATGGAGGTTGCCGACGAGCGCGACTACAACCAGCTCCTCGAGAACCTCTTCCCCTCCGGATCGGCCTACGAATGAACCGCGCCATGAGGGCCCTTCTCGCTGTCTTGCCCGCGCTCGTCGCTGGAGGCCTCCTCCACGGACCGGCGCTCCGCGCCGAGATCGCCGCGCGCCAGGCCGAGGCGGAACCGCTCGAAAGCCTCGCGGCGGCCGTGCCGTCGCGGACTTTCAATCTCGCCCACTGGCGAGGAGAAGCCAGGGTCGGTTCCACCCTCTGGCGCGCGGCCGTGGTGGCCTGCGCCGGCGCGGCCTTTCATGACCAGCCCAATTGCCTCTCCGTCGCCGCCGCACGGCACCTGGAGCGCGTTCCGTGAATATCGCGAACCCGTCGCTCATCGCTCAACTTCTCCTCGACCGCCTCGAAACCGCCTCCGGCGGTTATGCGCTCAGCCTGTTTCAGTACGTCCGCGTCATCCTGATCGCGCTTGCTCTTCTCGACCTCATCCGTCTCGCGTACGACGTCTGGACCTCCAACCAGGGCCCCGACGCTGCTCTGCCCCGCCTTGGTCGCTGGATCCTCTATATGTGTGCGGTGGCCGCCATCGTTCAAACTTCCCATCGCGTTGGCGCCGGAGGCGACTCGATCGCGCGCTACGTCTACGACCTCTTTCGCGAGTGGGGCGAACGCGCCTCCGGAACAGGCGGATTCACTCCCGCCAGTATCTTTCAAGCCGCGATCGAGATGGCGCAGCTGGCTTGGTCCACGATGAAGGATATCGGCCTCTGGAATCCGCTTGCCGTGCCGATCGCACTTCTCGCTGGCCTGGTCGTGCTCGCCATGCTCGCGGGTTTCGGCTATCTCGTGTTCCTCTTTTACTTTCTCTTTCTCGAGTGGTTTGTTGCGCTTTCCCTCGCGCCTGCGTTCCTCGTAACCGCCGCGCATAAGTGGACTGCTGGGATCGCCGAAGGCTACGTCTCCTACCTCATTAGCCTCGGCTACCGGACGCTCGCGATCTTCTTCTGCTATCCCGTCCTCCTTTCCTTTGTTGACGAAGTTAGAGGCTGGTACACCGAAGCCATGACCCTCGTTAGCACTGGGGGCCCTACCGCGATTGCCAACTTCTTCCAAGTGCTCTGCGGCAGCCTCTTCGCGGCGTGGCTCTGCGCAATCGTCATCGCCGCCGTTCGCGCCTACGCGAACCGTGTAGCCCCGCAAGGGCGCGTTCTTAATCTCGGCAGCGTGTACGAATCGATCTGACCATGAGCATCCGCAAGCACCTCCGCGCCGTTGCCGGATCCGACGACCAGGCGTTCGCCTGGGCGCGCCGCGAGTGGGAAGACCGCCTGGCCGCTCCGGCGAAGCGGATCCGCAACCTTCAGCTCGCCTTGGCGGCCGCCGGGCTCCTGATCGCGGTGCTCTCCGCCTACGTGTTCATCTTGGGGAACCACGCGAAGACGATTCCCTACGTCATCGAAGTCGACAAGCTCGGGACCGCCGTTGCCTTCGGCCCGGCGGCCGAGCTCGGCCGCTCGAGCGAGGTCCTCGAGCGTTACTTGCTGGCTGGCTGGATCACCAAGACGCGCTCCGTCCTCGTTGACAAGGTCGCCCAGGAGCAGTACCTGGTCGACGCGCTCGCTTACGTGAAAGGCGACGCCCGGCAGTACCTCGACCAGTGGCTCGTCTCGCGCCAGGGCGCGGCGCTCGACCGGCGCGCGCAGGTTTCCGTTACGCCGCTCTCGATCCTGCGTCTCTCGGCCGACACCTGGCGCGTCGAGTGGCGCGAAGTCTCCTACGACTCGGGTCGTGCGCTGACCGACGAGTATTGGCAAGCCGCCGTCCGCGTCGAACACCACCCTCCGAAGCTCGAGGATGCGCTGCTGCGCAATCCTCTCGGCCTCTACATCGCCGACCTGAACTGGTCGCGGGTCAACGCCCCCGCGCCGCAAGCCCCGCAACTTCCGTGAAAGGAGAACGTCCGATGATCACCACCTCCCACCCCTCGCGCGCGCGCGCCCTGGTGCTCGCGCTCTGTGCCACCGTCGCCAGCGTCGTCGCTGCCGACGAGCCCGGACCTCAGCTGACGCCCGAGCCCGTCGGCGTGATCGCGGAGGCCTCGGTTCCGGCGGCGGGCGCCGCCGAGACAGCCTCCGTTCCGGTCGAGCCGGCGCGGCGCTTCCCCGGCGTCTCGATCGCGCTCGAGCGCGCGATCCTCGACTACCAGCAGAACGGCACGCCCCCGCCCGTCTTCGTCGAGGCGGGCGCCGTGCGCGTTCCCTACTCCCTGCGGCCGGCGGTCGTTTCGTGCCCGCCGTTGACCGTCTGCGACGTCGAGCTCGAGGCCGGCGAGACCATCGCGGGGCTCGCGGTCGGCGACACCGAGCGCTGGGCGGTCGAGGAGAGCCGCTCCGGCCCCGCCGCGCGGCCGACGCCGCACGTGCTCGTGAAGGCGCTCGACTACTCGCTCGCGACAAACCTCGTGGTCCACACTGATCGGCGGAGCTATCAGCTGCTCCTGACCTCGCCGGCGAAGGACGAGCGCGGCGTTTCGCCGACGCACCGGCTGGCCTACTACTTCCCAGACGAGATCCTGCGCGGCGCCGCCGCCGCCGACCAGCTCGTCGCGCGGGCCGAGGCCGAAGCCTCCGAGCGCCGCGAGGCCTCGTTCGGGCAACTCGATCTCTCGCGCCTAAACTTCAACTACGCCGTCGAGAAGGGCCGCGGCTTGCCGTGGGCGCCCGTCCAGGTCTTCGACGACGGGCACCACACCTACATCCGCTTCCCTTCGGCGATCGCGTCGCAGGAGCTCCCGACCTTGCTCGTCTCCGGCGCCGGCGGCCAGGCCTCGATCGCCAACTGGCGGCTTCTCTCGGCCGCCGGTGGTCCGATCTACAAGGCCGACGGGGTGTACCGCGAGGCGCGTCTCGCGCTCGGCGTCGGGCGCAAGGCCGAGGCCGTGGTCGTCCGCAACAAGGCGTTTCGCGGGGGTCGCTGATGGGCTTCCTCGACCTCTTCCGGCGCGAGCGGCGCGCCGACGTCGCCGGCGAGGATCTCGCCGGCTCCCGGCCCGCCGGCGGCAAGATCGAAGGTGATCTCCAGCCGGAGCCGCCGAAGGCCGCGCGCGCGAGCTCGCTTGCGCTCTTCGTCGGAGTTGCCATTCTCCTGCTGCTCCTCGGCACCATCTGGACCGGACTTCGCCGCTCGAGCCGAATCGAAGTCACCGCCGCTCCCTCGACGACGGCGCCTTCGACGCAATCCGAGCAGGACATTCTTGAGGAGCTCCGGCGCCGCTTCCCCACGCTTGCCGACGACGACTACCAAGCCCAGCAGAACCGGCTCGACGCGATGAAGCAGCAGTACCCCGACGGCTTTCCGGTCGGCGGGGGCGAGCGGAACCCCACCGCCTCCCCGTCACTGGCGGAGCTCGAGGCGCTCGACGCCGAGAACCGGGCCTACCAGGCGCGCTACGCCAACTATGGAGAGCCGCAGCGCCGCGAGCTGACGCCCGAGGAGAAGGCCCTCCGGGCGCCGCTGCGACCCAAGAGCGGCAGTTCCGCCTCGACCGCTCGCGCGGCGGCGTCGGCCAGCCCCGCCGAGCAGCTGCTCGCTGAGGTTGAAGCCACGCCGATCGATCACCCGATCTTGGCTGCCTACCGCGATCGGATCGTGGACACCCTCGGCCAGCATCGGCGCGCCATGGAAGCCGCCTACGCGGTCCAGACAGACCCGACGGCCCCGGCGGCCGACCCGGAAGCCATCGTCGTCCCTGGCAGCGCTGGTGGCGCGCCAGGGGCCTCCGCGCTCGCGGGTCATGGCGACGGGTGGCTGCGCGGACCGGGCGGCGCGCCGCCGGTCCTCCTCTCGGCCGTCCACGCTCCGACGACGCCCTACCTCCTGCAGCAGGGAGCCGTCCTGCCGGCCGTGCTCGAGACCGCGGTCAACTCCGATCTCCCGGGCCAGGTGAGCGCGATCGTTCGGGCGAACGTCTATGACTCGATCTATGGCCGCTACCTGCTCGTCCCGCAGGGGACGAGGTTGCTCGGCGAGTACGCGAGCATGCAGGCGTTCGGGCAGAACCGGTTGCTGATGGCCTGGAACCGACTGATCTTCCCCGACGGACGAACCCTCGACCTCGGCGGACAGCCGGCCGTCGACGCCCTGGGCGCCGCCGGCGCCGCCGACAAGGTCAACCACCACTTCGGCCGAGTCTTCGGCTCGGCGCTTCTCATCTCGGTCATCGGCGCCGGCGCCGATCTCGCGCGAGGCGACCGGACGCTGCTTCTCGAGCAGCGCGATATCGAAGAGCTGATGGCATCGAACATCGCCGACGAATGGGAGCGGGTCGCGACCGAGTACCTGCGCAAGAACATTGACCTCGAGCCCACCATCATCCTGCGAAACGGTCTGCGCTTCGGCGTGAGCCTCACGCAGGACGTCGTCCTGCCCGGGCCCTACCTCGACGCGCGTGGTGTTGCCGAAGTGGACCTGGTCGGCGCCACCGGGGGCCGCCCGTGAACCGCGCGACCGCGCTCCTCGCGCTCCTCGCGCTCGCCGCCTGCGGCGGTGGCGCGGGCAGCGCCCCTGAGACTGTTGCGAAGGGAGTCGACGTTGAGGCCGAGCTCGCGGCGCTCGTCCGTCCCGAAACCACGCCACGACCGGAGACCTTCTGGGCGAACGAAGGGACTGCCGGGACCGCTCTGTGGCTCCGCGCCGTCCTCACCTGCTGCCGAGCAACTACTTTCGATCGCTCGGCCCCCTTCGGGAACAGGCGCACAGAGACACCACCCGCTTGCGAACCCATCTTCCGCACTATTGCCACCGGTGGCAGCTCCAAAGAGCTCGGCTGGCAAAGCCGCTTCGATTTCATGAGCACCGTGAGCATCGCGGGCACTTCTGAAGACCCCACCGCCATTTCTGACCGCGAGGCCTTACAAGCTCTTCGCTCGCCAACTTATGACGCCCGCCTCCATAGTGTTGCCTACTGGCGCCACCACCTCCAACGAAGCACCACGCTCGTCGGCCAGGCCTATGCCTATTGCTCCTCTCTACCCGCTCACGAAGGGCCGCGCCCCAATTGCGTCACCTTACTTCGCACTGTCGGAGACCTAACTGGCGGAATGTTCGTCGCATCTTGCTCGGCGAGCTGGTTCGTCAACGACCTCTCCTCCAAATGAGATCCACCCTCTTCGTCGCGCTCGCTCTGGCCGCGTGCACTTCGCCGCCGCCGCCCGTCCCGGCCGGCCTCCAAGACGAAGCGCGCCTCGCGGCGCTCGCGTCGGCCGAGGCCTCGGCCGAGCTCAGCGGCCTTGCCTGGTCGGCCGAGGCCGCCCGGTGCTCCGCGCTCTGGGCGCGCGCCGCGAGCCTCTGCGTCCACGCCGAGCGCGCCGCCTTCGATGGCGCGCCGGCGTTGCCCAACTGCCGGCC
>NZ_WBUS01000290.1 GCF_008933605.1 Albidovulum sp. | reverse complement strand
ACCCAGAGCGGCGAGCAGATCGGCACCTCCGCCGCCGGCGAGATCGGGCGCTACGGCGACGGGGCCGATTGGCCGACAGACCAGCGCGAGGACGACGGCGGCTCGCTCGTCTTCGTGACCGACCCATTGCCCGAACGAACGGAGATCCTCGGGGCGCCGCAACTACATCTGCGGTTTTCCTGTGACAAGCCGCTGGCCCTCGTCGCCGTCCGGCTGAACGACGTGATGCCCGACGGGCGGTCCACCCGCGTCACCCTCGGCTGCCTCAATCTCAGCCACCGCGACAGCCACGAACACGCCAGGGTCCTCGAGCCGGGCCAGGTCTGCGAAGCGGTGATCGACCTCGACGACATCGCCCATGCCTTTCCGGCCGGCCACCGGATCGCGGTTTCGCTCTCCACCACCTACTGGCCGATCTGCTGGCCCTCGCCGGAACTGGCCACACTCACCGTGGTGACGGGCGAAAGCCGGCTCGACCTGCCGGTGCGCCCGCCGGATCCGGCCGACGCTGCCTTGCGCGCCTTCGACCCGCCCGAGATGGCCGCGCCGCCGCCCTCGGTCGATCTGCCGGTCGAGACCCGCGTGCGCCGGTCGGTCCATCGCGACCTCCTGTCCGGGGAGATGGTCGTCGATTTCCCGCGCTGGACCTCGGCGCGCGAGATGCTGGACATCGGCCAGACCGTTACGTCCGAGGCCGTCGCCCGCTACCGCATCACCGACGGCCAGCCCCTCTCGGCCACCTGCGAGACGGAGGCGAACGTCGCCATCCACCGCAAGGACGGGGTCTTCGCCCACCACTCCACGGGGCGCCTGACCTGCGACGCCACCCACTTCCGCGTGGAGATGCGGCTTCGCGTCACCGAGAACGGCGCGACGCTTCACGAGCGGCACTGGGACGAAAGGATCCCGCGCGACCATGTCTGAATGGCTCCGGCGGGTGGGGCAATGCCGCAAGGCGCGCGCGGGCGCATCGGGACCGGCCGCGCGCGACCTTCCCCGGATGGCGATCCTGATGGAGGCACAGGGCGTCTTCGCCGTCCTCTCCTTTCAGCCGCCCGTGGTGGCCGGGGATGCCGCGATGAACCATGGGTGCCTTGCCGCCGGTCGGGCTGCCCCGGCACGGTTCGGGCGGCGCTTGATCGGGCCTGTGGAGGCGCCACTCCGGGCGCCGCCGCGGCCGGGGGACAGGCATGGATAGGAAGCTGAGGGCGCCGCGCTTCACGCGCATGAGCGGCGAGGACCGGCGCGCGGCGCTTGTCAGCGCGGGCCTTGCCTGCATGGCCCAGGGTGGAATCCAGGCCTTCACCGTCGACCGGGTCTGCGCGGAGGCCGGCGTCTCGCGCGGCCTCATCACCCATCACTTCGGCTCGATGAACGGGCTTCTGGCGGCGGTCTATGCCCGCATGTACGACGACTCCACGCGGCCGGCCCACGCCGCCGCGCCGGGCGCGACGCGGCTCTCGGCCCTGCTCGACGCCTACTTCGCGCCCGAGCTCTTCAACCGCGATACGCTCAACATCTGGCTGGCACTCTGGGGCCAGATCTCGGTGAACGCGGACCTGAGGGAGGAGCACCGCGTCCAGTATCCGGCCTATGTCCGCGACGTCGCCGCCGCGATCGGAGCGGTGGCTGCGCAGAACGGGCGCGAGGTGGATGCCGGGGTGCTCGCCACTACGCTGATCGCGCTGGTGGACGGGCTTGGCCTGCAACACTGCATTGATCCCGGGTCGATGCCGGCCGACTCGGCCCGTGCGGCCTGCCGGTCGCTGCTGGAGCCGCACCTCGGCCCGTTCTGAGCGTCCGGCGGGCCGCGCCGCCCGCGCCGTGG
>NZ_WBUS01000117.1 GCF_008933605.1 Albidovulum sp. | reverse complement strand
GGCCTCAGTGGCGGCCGAGGAGACGGCACGTCGGGCCACCGCGCGTGCCGCGCTTGGCCGGATCGACGCGGCGCTGACGGCCGGTGGAGCCCTCGACCCGGCGCTCGCCGAACTGCGCGGCGCGGGCTTCGAGATCCCGCCGCCCCTCGCCGAGCAGGGCCAAGGGGTACCGACCCTGGATGCGCTCCGCACCGCGTTCCCGGGCGCTGCGCGCGACGCTCTCGCAGCCTCCCTGAGGGAGACCGCGGCGGGCACCACCTGGGACCGGTTCCTGGCCTTCCTGCGGACGCAATCCGGGGCCCGATCCCTCGCGCCGCGCGACGGACAGGACCCGGATGCGATCCTTTCCCGCGCCGAGGCGGCGCTGCAGGCCGGGGACCTGGCAGGGGCGATCGCGGAGATCGGCGGCCTTCCCGCCGAAGGTCAGGCCCGCATGGCGGAGTGGGTCGCACTCGCCAATCGCCGGATTTCCGCAACCGCCGCAGCCGCCACCCTTGCGGCCGAACTTCAGTGAGGCTGGCATGATCTGGTCGTTCCTCAAGATCGTCCTTTTCGTTGCAATCGTGGCCGGCCTGACCCTCGGTGCCCGCTACCTGGCCGAGACCGGCAGCGGGGTGCGCATCTCGGTTGCCAACGTCGAGTTCAGTCTTGGCCCGGTTCAGATGGTCGTCGCCGTACTGGTGGCGCTGCTGCTTCTCTGGCTGGTGATGAAGCTTGCCGGCCTCATCGTTGCGACGCACCGTTTTCTCAACGGCGACGAAACCGCGCTCAGCCGGTACTTCGACCGCAATCGCGAGCGGAAGGGGTTTCAGGCGCTGGCGGACGGCCTGATGGCCATTGCCTCGGGCGAGGGCAAGGTGGCGCTTGCCCAGGCTGCGAAGGCCGAACGCTACCTTGGCCGCCCGGAGCTGACGAACCTGATCGCGGCTCAAGCCGCGGAACTGGCCGGAGAGTCGAAACGGGCAACCGAGGTCTACAAGCGACTCCTGGCCGATGATCGGACCCGGTTCGTCGGCGTCCGCGGACTGCTGCGCCAGAAGCTCGCCGAAGGCGACACGGAAACCGCGCTGAAGCTGGCGGAGAAGGCCTACGCCCTGAAACCGCGGCACCAGGATGTGCAGGACACGCTGCTGAAGCTGCAGGCCGACAAGGGCGACTGGAAGGGCGCCAGGCAGGTGCTCGGCACGAAACACAGGCAGGGGTTGCTGCCGCGCGACGTGTTCAGGCGGCGCGACGCCGTCCTGGCGCTTCAGGAGGCAAAGGAGGTCTTTTCGGAGGATGCGCCCATCGAAGCGCGCGAGGCCGCGATCGCCGCGAACAAGCAGTCGCCCGATCTCATTCCGGCCGCGGTCCTGGCCGCCAGGGGCTACGTTCAGTCCGGCAAGCCGAAGTATGCCGTGCGTGTCCTCAAGAAGGCATGGCAGGCCCAGCCCCACCCCGATCTGGCCGCCGCCTTCGCGGCCATCGTGCCCGACGAGAGGCCGGCGGCGCGGCTGAAGCGGTTCGAGGCGCTTCTTGCGTCCAATCCGAACCACGAGGAGTCGCGGTTGCTGAGGGCGGAGCTCCAGATCGCGGCGGAGGATTTCCCCGCTGCCCGCAGGGCGCTCGGCGACCTCGCCGAGACGCACCCGACGGCGCGAAGCCTAACTATCACGGCTGCGATCGCCCGAGGGGAAGGCGAGGACGACGCCGTGGTCCGCGGCTGGCTGGCCCGCGCCCTGACCGCCAGCCGTGGCCCGCAATGGGTCTGCGACAAGTGCCACAACATCCAGTCCGACTGGTCGCCCACCTGCGACAACTGCGGCGGCTTCGACACATTGAGTTGGCGCGAGTCGCCGAATGCCACCGCGCCGATGCCGAACGGTGCCGACATGCTGCCCCTGATCGTCGGTCGGCGGGAGAGTGACCGTCAGGAAGAAGACGTCACCGGCGCACCAGCCGCCGACGAGGCATCCGATGCGCTCGTCATCCTAGACGAGGAAGTTGGCCAGCGACCCTGATTTTTTGGGCTACACACCCGCCCACGATGATGCTATCAGCCCGCCACCCACGCCCCGAAACGGCGGGATCGAGAGAAGTGCCGGTGTAGCTCAGCTGGTAGAGCACGTCATTCGTAATGATGGGGTCGGGGGTTCGAGTCCCTTCACCGGCACCACTTCTCTATCCGAAGAACTCCGAAGACATACGCAAGACACTGTGATATAAGGGTTTTGTGATGCCCTCGTTGTCCGCATTGATCCAAGCTGATCCGAGGAAGTGCCCCCAGTGTGGGGGCAAGATTGGGGCATCGAATCGTCACTCGCAAGAGGATGCCCCCAGATGCCCCTAACCGACGCCAATCTGCGAACGCTCAAGCCCAAAGAAAAGCCTTACAAGGTTGGCGACTTCCAGGGGCTCTACGTCACCGTGACGCCTACGGGTTCCTGCCTTTGGCACATGAAGTATCGGGTCGAGGGGCGTGAGAAGCGGCTATCTGGACAACCTGGACGCAGGACAATTGCCGCTGCGACTGCCTGCGCCCTGTTGTCTTACTCTAATCTCAGGTGCAACGCGGTTCACTGTGGCGGCACGTTCCGGTTTCGGCGTAGCAGGTTCCCTGGGTCGTAGCGGCGCTTGACGAGCATCAGGCGATCCCAGGTATCCGGCGCATAGGCTGCGCGGATGCGCTCGGCCGGGTCCGTAAGCAGGAAGTTGACGTAGACGCGATCTTCCTCCTCGGAAAGTGCCGCGATGCCGTCCGCAGCCCAGCGATCGTGCAAGGCCTGTTCACGCGGGTCCATGTAGACGGCAATGAATGAACACATCACACGGCTGCTGCGGTGAGCGAACGCCGTCGCATGGGACGGAACCCGTCCCATCGCACCGCCGAGGACCCGTATCTCCCCCAGACGCATAGGCGCGCCGGACTGCTCGATCCGCTCGACGATTGTGGCGGCTTCAGTCACTCCCAGCCGGTCCAGGAGCCGTGAGCGGACCGAGAAGGCCGGCCTCTGGTCAGGGTCCTCGGGCATGTAGAGGCTGCTGTACGGCCCCGGCGCGACGAGATCGGCGATCGGCGCGGCAAGCGCCCGGAACGGCGCAAGCGCCCGTTCTGCGGCCGCCGGCTCCCCGGCGAATGCCATCATGCAGAAGAACACGAGCTTCCCGTGGGCGTCCGACGGGAGAAAGGGTGGGGGCGGCGCCGGCATGACGGAGGCGATGGCCGACAGTTCATCAGGCGCAGCATCCGCGAGTTCGACAAACCGGCTGATGATCTCGGGCGTCGCCGGCAGCACGAGGGGACCGCCGGTGAACGCAGACAGCGGATGCAGGCGGTACTTCCACCGCGTCACGACCCCGAAGTTGCCACCACCACCGCGCAGGGCCCAGAAGAGGTCTGGATGGTGCTCGCTATCGACCATGAGGATGTCGCCAGTCGCAGTCACGACCTCCGCAGCGAGGACCGAGTCGATCGTCAGCCCGTGTTTGCGGACGAGATAGCCGATACCGCCACCGACGGTGATGCCGCCGATGCCCACGGATGCGGTGTCGCCGAAGCCGACGACGAGACCGTGCTTTTCGAGCGCGCGCGTCACCTCGCCCGCGGTAAGGCCCGTACCCGCCCATGCGGTCCGGGTGCTCTGGTCGATGTCCAGATCGTTCAGATCGCGCAGATCGACGACGATGCCGTCGGAACTGCTATGGCCGCTATGGCCACCACTGCGCACGGCGACTTCGACGCCGGTGATGCGGGCGAAGTGGAAGACAGCCGCGATGTCGGCGGCGTCAGCCACCCTGATCACCGCCAATGGATGACCATCGTAGTTGGCCGGCACGATTGTCCGCAGGGCATCGTAGTCGTCGTCTTCCGCGCGGACGATGCGACCCCTGAGGCTCGAAGCCAACCGCGCGATCCGGTCGTTGAAGTCGCGACCGGGTCCATTGATCTGATCCAGGTTGAGGCCGCCAAGGCCTTTTACCTTGGGATCTTTTGGTGATGTTGATTGGGCCACTTCGAATGAAAAGGCAACGCCTGCACCAGTGTTCTCGCTGTCGAGAAGGTTCATGATCCGATCCTTGGTTCCATCTTGCATTTGGTGCACGACGGAATACGTGCGGCCGGCCATGTCTTCCCGTTAAGAGATTCCACACGGAACGCTAAATGTTCATTATCCGCTGATGCGGCGGATGCCACCAAGCATCGGCGCAAGCTCCGTAAGCGATCGGTCTCGGGCTCAGACATCCTCGAGGATCAGGGTGCAGGGGACGACGAAACGGAAGCGGCCGCACTTCTCGATACGGATGACGCTTCGCTCGCAAAGCGGCCTCTGGAGGAGCACGAGCCTTGCCTCCAGATTATCGGTTTAGTCCGGCAGGCGCAGCGCCGAATCAAGGCGTCGAGAAAACGGCCGGCATCCTCCAGGCACCGGAGGTGGAGCACCATCACATCGCCCACGTAGCAGCGCGCACCGGTCGTGGCGTACTCGCCCCGGCCTATCTCGCAATCCAGCCAGCGCCATTGGTCCTGCGGCAGCATGGACAGGCTGAACTCGGGAGTGAGCACCTTGATCTGCACTGGAAAGGCACGGTCGTCGGTCTTGCTCTGCGGGCTGGTGCGGCGACTCATGATCGAGCACAATATGAGAACATCCCTGCGATGCACGCTGAACCGCCCCGCCTCACATGATCCCGCGTTGGATGGCGCTGTCCTTTTCGTCGTCGTCCTCGATGACGACGCCGTCCTTGTCGCGGAAGAGGCCGTCCTCGCCCTGAAAGCCGATGCGGATCACCACGGGCTGGTTCTGCGGCTCCGGGTCTGGATGCAGGCTTGCCACCCGCGAGCGCGAGGCGGGGGTGATGCCAAGCTCGGCCATGTAGCGGCCCATGAGTTCCATCTGCTTGTTGGCGACCGAGAGCCAGGGCGACTGCTGGACGTAGCCCGAGGGGGTCTTCAGCATCACCGGCGTCTCCTTCAGCTTCTCCCCGGCCTCGACCCAGCGCCCCCAGGCCTGGCAATAGGCGGCGAGCACGGCACGGTCGACGAGGGTCAGCACTCCCATGTCGTGGAGCGTCGCGGCGATGCGGTGCCATTCCGCCCGGGCCAGCTCCGAAAGGTGCGGCGGGCAGTCGGGCAGACCCTGCGGCGGGACTGGCTCGGCAGGGTTGTAACCGCGCTTGCCGGGGTTGCCGTTGAGCCGCCGGAGCGCCGCGGGGTTCGGCTTGCGTCCGCGCATGGTCATGCCTTCTCCGCCCATCTGTCCGCGAACTCCCAGGGCCTCCGTGGTCTGCCCCCCGAAAAGTTCTCTAATCGCACTGGTCAAGGTTTGTCTTTCAGGTCTGCGCCTTCGCCGGGTTCAGGGTTCTCTCCGCAGTCGATCGCTCTACGGGTCACTGCATGTTGGCGTCGGATGGTGGATCGGCCGAAGTGGTCCTGGCGCATCTGACGGACGCGCAGAAGCCGGCCTATACCGGGGCTGTTGCCGCGCGTTGATGTAGGTCAACGATGAAATTCCGATCCGATGGTAAATGCCGAAAAGGGTAAGTTTCCGCCGCGATGCGGCAGGCAAGGAAGGCTTGGTTATGCTCGGCGCCTTGCGGGCCGTTGCGGCGATTATTTCGATATCAATGGCGGCCAGCGTCGGGGGAGGCGCTGCAGCACAGCAACGGCTCGACCGGGATCAATTGGTGGGCCGATGGCAGGGATATGAGGCCTTCGGCGGATATCGGGTCCAGTCGGAGGTGCTCTATTTCCCGGACGGGACTTATCAGCGCTGGTCGGCCCTTGGCAGCCTCATGGCGATGCACCGTGGAGCATGGGAAGTAATGCAGAACTGGGTGCATTTTTCTCCGACCGACTACGAGCCGAAGATCTATCAGGGTCGGCCGATGGCGCCGCCGCCGTCGGAAACCTGGATCGTCGACGCGTTCGACGGAACGAACATCCATGCCACTGTCGGCGGCATGAGCGAGGTCAGTTTCCGTCGGGTGCCATAGGGGGCAGACATGCGACCGATATCGATCATTCCACGGCGAAACGAGAGGGCGCGAGACGGCGCAGTTAGTCTTATCCGCGGAACCGCGACAGCGTTTCGGTCTACGGGATTTGCTTCGTGCGGTGACCGTCTGTGATGCCAGCCAGATCGCCTTCTCAGCCATGCCGATGGGCCTCGGAAGCCAGGAAGAGGGCTGATCTGGGGATCGACGCGCCTGACGGCTCGGAAATACTAGTGCCCGATCCGAAGGGGATCGAAGAGATCCCCAGTGGCGCACGGAAGCGGACCGATATGGAGATGGAGCGGCGCCGCGCGGCTCTCGGAAAATCTCGGCGAGGGCGTCGCGTCATCTCTCGGCTGAAAATGTGCCGTCTGGGGATGGCGGTCCTTCTCACCACGCTGACACAGGCCGGGGCTCTTGCCGATGCCGCGCGGGCCGAGACGCGCGCGCTTCTGGTGGGTGTGTCGGACTACGAGGCGGAGAATGTCGGGCTCACCGATCTCCGGGGGCCCGAGAACGATGTCCGCCTGCTGCGCGAGGTGCTTTTGCGGCTGGGCGTGAACCAGGTCGAGACCATTGCGGATGGCGTCGAAGACGCGACCCGTCCGAGTCGAGCAGCGATCATGGATGCATTGGCGCGGCTTGCAGCGACTTCAGCACCGGGTGATCTCATCTATGTCCATTTCAGCGGGCATGGCACGCAACAGGCCGACCGCGACCGCGACGAGACCGACGGCCTTGACGAGGTCTTCCTCGCCATCGACGCCGCGCCCGGCCCGGCCGGCAGCGGTGTGATTGTCAACAGCCTGGTCGATGACGAGATCGGCCGCGCGGTGGGCGCGATCCGCGCGTCGGGGGCCGATGTCTTCGTGGTTTTCGACAGCTGCCACTGCGGGACCGCGTTAAGGGGCGGCGCTGCAGGGATCGTGGCGCGCTATGTGGAGCCGTCGGTCTTCGGCATTGACGTTCCGCACTTCGCAATGCCCGAGCCGCAAGCCGACTTGACGCTCAAAGGTGACCTCTCCGGTCGCTATCTGGCGTTCTACGCGGCGCGCTCCGCGGAAGCCGCCCACGAGATCAATCTGGCCGAGGCAGAGGGTGGCGAGGCGTGGTTCGGCCTGTTCTCCGCGCGGCTCGCGGCGCGGCTCGAGACGGGCACCGACATGAGCTATCGGCAGTTGTTTGAGGCAGTTCTCGCCGACCTAAACGACGATGCGCTGTCCGGCCTTGCGCGGGCTCAAACCCCTTCGTGGGAGGGCAACCTGATCGACGCTCCGGTCCTTGGGCGTGGCCGGATCGGGCAGCCGCCTGCACGTCGCTTCCGGGTCGAAGGCGACGAGGTGATGGCGGGAACGGTCCACGGACTTGGCCGCGGGACACTGCTCGCGGTGCTGACCGCGCCGCAAGAACGCATCGCCGGCTATGCCCAGATCACCCAGGCGCAGACGACGCGGTCCGTCCTGCAGCCGGTCGACGTGGCCTGCTATCCGCGGCAAGACGCACTCTGCCCCGCGCAGGGCGCGATCCCGGCCGGGGCGGCATATGCGCAGGTTGTCGGCCGGCCGCTCGATCTGTCGGTGGGGATCGCTCCTCCGATCGACACCCTCGCCGGCAGGCCGCTCGGCGCGACCATGCCCGCCGCGGTGGCGCTGCAATCGGCCATCAGGGATGCCGTGGCGGCGGGCCAGGCGCTGCGGCTCGATCCCGCGCGCTACACGGTCGAAAGCCTCTGGGCAGATGGGCGCCTCTGGTTTGGTCCCAGGGTGACCAGCGGTGGCCGCCCCGTGGGGCTTGCCTGGGAGCCTGTGGGGTCTGTGCCCCTGGCTCCGCTTCTGCAGCGGGTCTTCGAGGCGGAGACGCTGGCGCGGATGCTTGGCGCGGTGGCAGGCGAAACAAGTCCCCTCAACCCCAGCCCGGTCCAGGTTTCCGTAGACCTGGTCCCGGTCGCGGTCGAGGACCTGACGCCCCCCGGCATTCCCCTTGTGCCGGTCGAGGAGTGCCGCCACGCCCAGGCCAGGGCCAAGGGGCCAAGCACCGCGCTGCCCGCGGCGGCCGAAGTCAAGCAATGCGACAGGCTGCGGTTTTCCGGCCAGGGCCGTGTCCCCGGGGCGTGGGACGTGAACCGCGTCTACATCGATTCGCGCTTCTGTATCCGGGTCGATCACACCCTGATCGAAGGCGTGGCGCAGGCAGCGCCACTGGGTCCCGACATGATCGTCTGCTCAGACTGCCCCGATGGCTACGCCGCCGGCTTGGAACGCGCCTTTGTGATCGTGACCAACGCGCGCGAGCACGCCGAACCGCTAAACCTCGAAGGCATGCTCGAGAATTGCCAGACCACGGGTCCAGTGCGCGGGGCCATGGCGGGGGCGCTGCGCGATTTCCTCGCCACCCGCGCCCGGCGTCCCGACACCCGAGGCGGCTTCGGCACATACGAGATTCATGATGTGTGGGTGGAGCAGTCGTCATGGCTGGTTCTGCCCCGTGAAGAGACCTTTCGGCGTTTTGAGGCACGACGGCTGACGTCGGGCGACGCCAGATAGTTAGAGGGGGAAGGAGTGAGGAGAATGAACGGGATCATCTGGGCGGTGCTGGTCGGCGCCGCGGCCCTCGCAGCGGGCGGGACCTGGGCGCAGGAAGGCGGGCTGCTCGCGAGAGGCAAGACCCTGTCGGACGTGGCGGTTCCGGCGGGGTCGGGTGACGTGAAGGTGCGGGCCTTCATGCTGGAGGCCAAGGCCCGCGGTACCGCGCTGGCGGGAGATGCCACGCGCATCGTCGGTGGCCGACCTGCCGCGGAAGGCGCCTGGCCCTGGCAGGTGTCGCTGCATCAAACCGAACGGCTGGACGGAACCGAGGACGGGCTTTTCCAGTCGCAGTTTTGCGGCGGGACCCTGATCGCAAGGCAATGGGTGCTAACTGCGGCCCATTGCGTTGTGACCGGCGAGGGCGGGACCGTTCCGCCCGAGTCGGTCGCTGTCCGGACCGGATCGGTCGATCTCGCCCGCGGCGAACTCCGCGCCGTGGCCCGGGTGATCGCCCACGAGAACTACGATCCGATCCTGATCGACAACGACATCGCGCTTCTGCAGCTTGCCCAGCCGGTCGAACGTTCGTCGGGGCCGGTCGGCGCTATCCCGGTGCATCGCGGCAGCGATCTGCCCCCTGGGCCAGCGGTCGTCATCGGGTGGGGCATGATGGAGGAAGAGAAATTCCCCGCCACCCTTTTGGAAACCGACATCGACGTCGTTCCCAATGCCACCTGCGTCCGCGGCATGGCCGAGCAGACCAAGCGCGAACTCGGTGGCTACCTGTTGAGTCTCGGGGCGGTCAACAGGATCCCGCAGAACGCACTTGAACAGGCGTTCGCAATTCTCGCGGAGAACCTCGGCCCCGCGCTCAGCGACAACATGATCTGCGCGGGCGTCCCTTCGGGGGAACGCACCAGTTGCAACGGCGACAGCGGCGGCCCGCTGATGGTTCGCGATCCCGGGGGCAACTGGACGCAGGTCGGCATCGTGAGCTGGGGCCGCGAGCCGCTCGACGCCACCAAGCGCTGCGCGCATCAGGACCTCTATTCCGTCTACACGCGTGTCGGCAACTACTTCGACTGGATCGCGCGTCATGTCCAGGGCTAGTCGCATCATGAGGCACGGCACTGCCTTAGCGTTGACGATGGCGCTAGTGTCCGGCGGCGCGCTGGCGCAGTCGGACGATTTCGGCGGATCTTTCGGGGAAGCCCCGGTCTCCACGCAACCGGCCGCCGTGCCGCCGCCATCCGGCGGCGCCGACGCGGGGTTCGGA
>NZ_WBUS01000289.1 GCF_008933605.1 Albidovulum sp. | reverse complement strand
GATCAGCCCGCGGGCAAGAAGCGACTCCGCCTTGACCGCGCCCCGGTCGAGGGCCGTGGCGACCTCGTCGGGCCGGAGCGGGCCCACGCCGACGGTGACGAAGCGGTCGCCGAGATCGCTGTCGGGCGCCAGTTCGCGCGCCGGGCGGCGCTCGATCTGGCGTGCGCCGGGAAGATCCACGGCATTGGCGACCATGGTGGCGGCCGCGTCGGCCTCGGCGGCCGTCGCTGCAAGGATCGTCACCGCGTCGGCGATGCCGAGCGAATGGCTCCGGCCGCGCCAGCCGCTCGTGGCGATGCCGCCGATGCGGTCGGCCGCCGAGAGCTCGATCACGCCCGCGAACTGGCCGAAATGGCAGTGGTCGTGGATTCCGACTCGGCAGTGTTCCGCCCCGAGAAGATGCAGCGCGATGTCGCCGCCGTTGTTGACCACGGCGCGCGAGAGCCCCGCGGCGCCGATGATCGCCGCGAGGATGTGATCCGCCACCGCGCCCGCGACGGCGGCCATGGGTGTGATGAACTCGTCCGCGTGGGGCCGGACGGCATCCATCATGCGCCGCGCCACCGGCCCCTCGGGCCGGGGCGAACATGCCGTGGCCCGTGCCCGCAAGAGCGGCAGTTCGGCCACCAGGCCGTCGAGCAGCCCGTCGAAGGCCCGTCGCGCTGCCGCCTCGGCGGCAGCCACCTCGTCCGCCGGACCGGCCAGGTCGAAGATCAGGTCGATCGGTCCGTGCGACAGCCTGAGGCGCCCGCCGGGAAGGCGCGTCTCGGGCCAGTCGCGTGCCGGCCAGGCGATCACCCTGCGGAGCGCACCGCCATCCGGCCCGTCGTCTGACCTGGCCTTCCCACGCATTCCGGCCTCTTCCTCCCGCCGGGTCATGCCCGGCCGTCCCGAACCCAGATTACGCGGCGCACCTTGTTTGCTGTCAAACAATTTCTGCGCGAGGCCCCGCGCCGCCGCTCGGCGCTTGCCATCGGGGCGCAAGCGGATAGGATTTCTTCCGGAAGGCGAGGGAGGCGGGTGCCCGTGACGGAAGTGAAACCCTACCGACTCGAAGACCAGATCGGCTTCAAGTTGCGGCTCGCGAACCAGCGGCACCTGGAGATCTTCGCCGCCGAGATGCCCGAGATCACGCCGCGCCAGTTCGCCGTTCTCGCCAAGCTCGGCGACGAGGGAACGCTGTCCCAGAACCACCTCGGGCGGCTCGTGGCGATGGATGCCGCGACGACGAAGGGCGTGGTGGAGCGGCTCCTGCGGAAGGGTCTGATCGAGACCGTGCCCTCCCCCACCGACCGGCGCCGGCTGGAGATTTCGCTGACCTCTGCCGGGCGGACGTTCCTCGACGAGGCAAAGCGGGTGGCCGCGCGTATCTCGGAGCGCACGGCGCGCAACCTCAGCGGGCGCGAACTCGACCGGCTGCTGGCGCTTCTCGACAAGCTCTGAGAGGAGTGAAGTGGTGCGGTTGAGAAGACTCGAACTTCCACGGGGGTTAGCCCACAGCGACCTCAACGCTGCGCGTCTACCAATTCCGCCACAACCGCACCGGGCCTGGGAACAAGCGCCCCCGGGCGAGGTGGGCGTTACTTAGCCAATGGCTCCGGCGATGTGAAGGGGGGTTTTTCGGCGGCGCGAAAAAAATGACGGGCGCGCCGGGGCGCGCCCGTCGGGGCATGATGGACCGTCAGTTACGGAACAGCAGGAACGGAAGCCGGGCCGCAAGGGGCAGCGCATCGACCTGGTCGGCCGTGAGCGCGGCCGGGGTCGGCGCGACAGTCCCGGCAGGGGCATCCGGCGCCGGCACGGCCGCCGCCTCTTCGACCGGCGCCTCGGGCGCCGACGGGGC
>NZ_WBUS01000116.1 GCF_008933605.1 Albidovulum sp. | reverse complement strand
ATGTCGGAGCGCGCGAAGGTCTTCGCCGGCGACCGGGCCTGCCCGCTCGTCGGCCGCGTCTCCATGGACCTGATGGCCGCCGACGTGACGGAACTCGACGAGGTGCCGGATGCACTCGACATCCTCGGGCCGCAGCAGGGCGTCGACGCGCTCGCGACCGCCGCCGGCACCATCGGCTACGAGGTCCTGACCGCCCTCGGCGCCCGCTACGCGCGGCGCTACAGCGGGGCCGCGGCATGAGCCTGCTCGCTCCGCTGGCGGCACTCGGGCGCCTCGTCCTCGGCGGGCTCGCCACGCTCGGCCGGCTCGCGCTCTTCGGGGTGGAAGCGGTGAGCCACCTCTTCCGCCCGCCCTTCTACCCGAAGGAATTCCTTCACGCGCTGATGCAGATCGGCTGGTTCAGCCTGCCGGTCGTCGGCATGACCGCGCTCTTCACCGGCGGCGCGCTCGCCCTGCAGATCTACGCGGGAGGGGCGCGCTTCTCCGCCGAGAGCGTGGTGCCCTCGATCGTCGCCATCGGCATGGTGCGCGAACTCGGGCCGGTTCTCGGCGGGCTCATGGTCGCGGCGCGCGTCGCCTCCTCCATCGCGGCCGAGATCGGCACGATGAAGGTCACCGAGCAGATCGACGCGCTGGTGACGCTCTCGACCCATCCGATGAAATACCTCACCGTGCCGCGCGTCCTTGCGGCTACCCTTGCCGTGCCGGTGCTCGTCGCCGTGGGCGACTCGATCGGCATCTTCGGCGGCTACCTCGTCGGGGTGAACCGGCTCGGCTTCAATCCGGCGACCTATCTCAAGAACACCCGCGAATTCCTCGAATGGTCCGACATCGCCTCGGGCCTCTGGAAGGGTGCGGCATTCGGCTTCATCGTCGCGCTGATGGGCTGCTTCTACGGGATGCACTCGGGCCGCGGCGCGCAGGGCGTGGGCCGGGCCACCAAGTCCGCCGTGGTGGCGGCCTCGGTCCTGATCCTCGCCACCAACTACATCCTGACGGAGGTCTTCTTCTCCGCATGATCACGCTCACGGACGTCCACAAGGCCTTCGGATCGAACCGCGTGCTGCGGGGGGTCAACCTGACCATCCCCTCGGGCGAGAGCATGGTGATCATCGGCGGCTCCGGCACGGGAAAGTCCGTTCTTCTCAAATGCATACTCGGTCTCGTTCATCCTGACAGCGGCACCATCGCGCTGGACGGAGAGGATGTCGAAACCGCATCCCGCGACGCCTTCCTCGCCCGCTTCGGGATGCTCTTCCAGGGCGGCGCGCTCTTCGATTCCCTCCCGGTCTGGCAGAACGTCGCCTTCCGGCTCCTGCGCGGCTCCCTGAAGAGGCCGAAGGCCGATGCCCGCGCCATCGCCATCGAGAAGCTGCGCCGCGTCGGGCTGAAGCCCGAGACGGCCGACCTCTTCCCGGCCGAGCTTTCGGGCGGGATGCAGAAGCGCGTGGGCCTCGCCCGCGCCATCGCCGCCGAGCCCGAGATCATCTTCTTCGACGAACCGACGACCGGTCTCGACCCGATCATGGCCGGCGTGATCAACCAGCTCATCCGCGAGATCGTGACCGAGATGGGCGCGACCGCCATGACCATCACCCATGACATGTCCTCCGTCCGCGCCATCGCCGACAAGGTGGCGATGCTCCATGACGGGGTCATCCAGTGGACCGGGCCCGTCACGGAAATGGACGCGACGGCAGATCCTTACGTCCAGCAATTCATCCATGGCAGGGCAGAAGGCCCGATCGAGGCCGTCCGCTGACCCCGCCGCGGCCCGGTTGGCGGGCCTCTGCCGCCGGGCCTCCGCGAAATTGACTCGCGGACCCAAAGCGCAATAGGCTCGGGGCGTTCTGGATGGGGCTGGAGGCGAGACATGGCTTCGGCTCAGGGCATCTGGCCCGCGTTTCTTCTGCTTGTTGCCCTGTTCGTGGTTCCGCCGGCGGTGAGCCTGGGTGCGGCCTTGCGTCGGGTCGCATCCTTGCGCCGCCGCGGCTTGCATCCGTCGCCATGGCTCCGGGCCGGCGCCGCCATATCCGTCGCGTCCATCGCCATCAACACCGTCGTCCTTGCCCTCACGCTCTGGAAGATGGGCGACGAGGGCCTCATCCTCGGGCACAGTCACGCGCTGGCGGCGTTCCTCGCCTGGGTCTGCTTCTGGATCTGGGTCGCGATGCTGATCTTCCTGCGGCGGAGGCGCCAGCGTGCCGCCTACTGAGGCCCTTGGTCGACCGGCGCCGCCAGTGTAGAAGCGCGCCCATGCTGCGCGCCGCCAACCTCTCGCTTCTCGTCCTCTTCCCGGTCTCGTGGTTCGCGCCGCTTCTCCGCGCCGGGCTCCTGCCCTTCTTCGATCTGGACGAGATATCGGTGGTGACCGGGCTCCAGGCGCTTTGGGAAAAGGACGTGGCGCTCGCGCTCCTCGTGACCTTCCTCGCGATCTTCGCCCCCTATCTCAAGACCATCGGTCTCGCGCTGGTGCAGTTCCGCCTCGCCTCGCCGCGGCTCCTGCCGGCGCTCCACCTGCTTGGCCGGCTCGCCATGGCGGATGTCTTCCTCATCGCGCTCTACATCGTCATCGCCAAGGGCGTGGGCGTCGGACGGCTGGAGACCGCCTGGGGCCTCTACCTCTTCACCGCCTGCATCCTCGCGAGCCTCGCGATCTCGCACCGCACCGAACGCGCCCGCCGGCCGACATCGGCGCGCTGACGCCCTTCGTTCCGCCGCAAGCGCCCTCTGCGCCCCGCGCATCGCCGGCGACGGGACACCCCCTCCCCCTTGCCGGTCTCCGCGCCATCGGGCAGGAAGGGCACATGGCGAAAGCATCCCCTTCCTTCACCTGCACCGCCTGCGGCGCGGCACACCGCAGATGGGCCGGGCGCTGCGACGCCTGCGGCGCCTGGAACTCCATCGTCGAGGAAGCGCCCCTGTCCGCCGGCCCCGCGACGAAGACGCTCGGCGGGGCGAAGGGCCGCGTGATCGACCTGACGACGCTCGCTGCGGCCGAAACCCCGCCCCCGCGCGCCGCCTCCGGCATGGACGAACTCGACCGTGTCCTCGGCGGCGGTCTGGTGCCAGCTTCGGCGATCCTCGTCGGCGGAGACCCCGGCATCGGCAAGTCCACGCTGCTCTTGCAGGCCACCGCAAGTTTCGCCCGCAAGGGCTTGTCCTGCCTCTATGTTTCCGGCGAGGAAGCGGCGGCGCAGGTGCGCATGCGGGCGCAGCGGCTCGGGCTTGCCGACGCGCCGGTGCAGCTTGCGGCCGAGACCAACCTGCGTGACATCCTGACGACGCTCGACACGCTCCGCCCCGATCTCGCGATCATCGATTCCATCCAGACCATGTGGGCCGACCACGTGGAGGCCGCGCCCGGCTCCGTCTCCCAGGTCCGGTCGGCGGCGCACGAGCTCGTCAGTTTCGCCAAGCGCCGCGGCACCGCCGTGGTGCTCGTCGGCCACGTGACAAAGGAGGGCCAGATCGCCGGCCCGCGCGTGGTCGAGCACATGGTCGATACCGTCCTTTACTTCGAGGGCGAGCGCGGGCACCAGTTCCGCATCCTGCGCGCGGTGAAGAACCGCTTCGGCCCGGCCGACGAGATCGGCGTCTTCGAGATGACGGGCGGCGGCCTGGCCGAGGTCGCCAATCCCTCGGCGCTCTTCCTCTCCGAGCGTGGGCAGGCCGTGCCCGGGTCGGCCGTCTTCGCCGGGATCGAGGGGACGCGGCCGGTGCTGACCGAAATCCAGGCCCTCGTCGCGCCCTCGCCGCTCGGCACGCCGCGCCGGACCGTCGTCGGCCTTGATGCAGGCCGCCTTTCCACCATCCTCGCCGTGCTCGAATCCCGCTGCGGCATCCCCTTCGCCGGTCTCGACGTGTTCCTGAACGTCGCGGGCGGGATGCGCGTCTCGGAACCCGCGGCGGATCTCGCGGTGGCGGCGGCCCTTCTGTCGGCCCGCGAAGACGTGGCGCTGCCCCCGGACATGGTGGTCTTCGGCGAAATCAGCCTCTCCGGTGCCCTGCGCCCGGTCGGTCAGGCGGAAAACAGGTTGAAAGAGGCGCAAAAACTTGGTTTCTCACAGGCGGTCGCTCCGGAACGGTCCAGGATCGAGACCGGCGACGGGATGCGGGTGCGCAAGATGCCCGATCTCACCACGTTTGTCGGCGAAATGTTCGCCGCGGGCTGAGAACGAGGAGCGAGGGCATGGAAGGCTTTACCATCGTCGATGCAGTTGTGGCCGTCATCATCCTGATGTCGGCGATCCTGGCCTACAGCCGGGGCTTCGTGCGCGAGGCTCTCGCCATCGCCGGCTGGGTCGCGGCGGCCGTGCTCGCCTTCATCTTCGCGCCGCAGGCCGAACCCCTCGTCAAGCAGATCCCGGTGCTCGACAAGTTCCTCGGCGACAGCTGCGAGCTTTCGATCATCGCTGCCTTCGCCGGCGTCTTCGCGCTTTCCCTCATCGTGATGTCGATCTTCACGCCGGTCTTCGCCTCGGCGGTCCAGCGCTCGGCGCTCGGGGGGATCGACCAGGGACTCGGCTTCCTCTTCGGCGTCCTCCGGGGCATCCTTCTCGTCGCGGTGGCCTTCGTCGTCTATTCGCGCGTGCTTTCGGGCTCGACCGTGCCGGTCGTGGACAACTCGCAGTCCGCCAAGATCTTCTCCTCGCTCGAACAGAGGCTGAACCAGGAGGTGCCGCAGGACGCGCCCGGATGGATCCTCGACCGCTACCGCGATCTGGTGGGCGACTGCGGCGCACCGACCTCGACGGCGACCGACGCGGGGACCGAAGGCGCGGCCGGCGCGACGGACGGAACCGGCGCCAAGACCATCACGGCGCCCTCGAACTGATCTCCATGACGCCATGTCTTCGTGACGCGGGCGTGACATGCGGCGCGGTTGCCCCTAAATGAGGGTCGACTCCCTGCCCGGATTCGGAGACAGCGCGATGCGCCGACACCTCGCCCATCCCTTCGATGACGACAAGCTGAAGGAAGAATGCGGCGTCTTCGGCGTCATCGGCGTGAGCGACGCGGCGAATTTCGTGGCGCTCGGGCTGCATGCGCTCCAGCATCGGGGGCAGGAAGCGGGGGGCATCGTCAGCTACGATGCGACCGACGGCTTCAACAACGCCAAGCGTTTCGGCTATGTGCGCGACAACTTCACCAAGGCCGACGTCATGGCCACGCTGCCGGGCAGCCTCGCCATCGGCCATGTGCGCTATTCGACTGCCGGATCCAAGGGCGCCACCGCCATCCGCGACGTGCAGCCCTTCTTCGGCGAATTCGCCATCGGCGGCTGCGCCATTGCCCACAACGGCAACCTGACGAACGCCGCCCAGCTTCGCCAGCAGCTCATCGAGCGCGGCGCGATCTTCCAGTCCTCGTCGGACAGCGAATGCATCATCCACCTCATGGCGCGGTCGATGCAGAAGACCCTGGCCGAGCGGATCAAGGATGCGCTCCGGGCCGTGGAAGGCGCCTTCTCGGTCATCGCCATGACGCGCACGAAGCTCATCGGCGTGCGCGATCCGCTCGGCGTCCGCCCGCTCGTCCTCGGCAAGGTCGGCGAGGGCTATGCCCTCTCCTCCGAGACCTGCGCGCTCGACATCATCGGCGCCGACTTCGTGCGTGAGGTCGAGCCAGGCGAGATGGTAGTGATCGAGGAGGGCAGGATCACCTCCTCGCGTCCCTTCGCCCCGTCGAAGCCGCGGTTCTGCATCTTCGAGCATGTCTACTTCTCGCGCCCCGACTCGATTCTCGGCGGGCGGTCGGTCTACGAGACGCGCCGCCAGATCGGCGTGGAGCTTGCCCGCGAGGCGCCGGTGGAGGCCGACCTCGTCTGTCCGGTTCCCGACAGCGGCACCCCTGCGGCGATCGGCTACGCCGCCGAAAGCGGCATCCCCTTCGGCCTCGGCATCACCCGCAACCAGTACATGGGCCGCACCTTCATCGAGCCGACCGAGCAGATCCGCAACATGGGGGTGCGGCTCAAGCTCAACGTCAACCGCGCGCTCATCCGCGGCAAGCGGGTGATCCTCGTCGATGACTCCGTCGTGCGCGGCACCACCAGCCGCAAGATCAAGGACATGATCCTCGATGCCGGCGCCGCCGAGGTCCATTTCCGCATCGCCTCGCCGCCCACCGCCTGGCCCTGCTTCTATGGCGTCGACACGCCGGAACGCTCCAAGCTCCTCGCCGCCACCATGTCGGAGGACGAGATGCGCGACTGGATCGGGGTAGATTCGCTCCGCTTCATCTCGCTCGACGGGCTCTACCGGGCGGTCGGCGAGGCAGCAGGGCGCGACAGCGCCAGCCCGCAGTACTGCGACGCCTGTTTCTCGGGCGATTACCCCGTGGCCCCGGCCGACCAGATCGCGCGGGGCTTCACCATGAAGGCCGCGGAGTGACCGGCGCCGGCCCGCTTCGCTACCGCCCGCACCACTTCCTCTGCTCGCTCGGCTTTCAGGGCAAGGGTTATTCCGAGACATTCACCGCGAACATGTCGGCCATCGTCATGGGTCGCCTGCGCGCCCCCGGGGGCGACGAGACCCTGATCGAGGTCACAGGCACGGCCGACGCGATCTGCGCGCCCTGCCCCAAGCGGCAAGGCGAGGGCTGCGAGGCGGGCGGGAAGATCGCGCGGCTCGACGCAGCCCACGCCTATGTGCTGAACCTGGCGCCCGGCGACCGGCTGACCTGGGGCGAGGCGAAGGCGCGCATCCGCGCCTCGGTGCCTGCGGGCAGCCTCAGGCAGCTCTGCGCCGGCTGCGAGTGGGAGCCGCTCGGCCTCTGCGAGGCGGCCCTCGCCGCGCTTCACGCCGAAGAGGGCTGACGATGAAAAACGCCGCGCCAGGGGCGCGGCGTCTGGTCCTTCTGCGGGTCTTGCCCGGCGATCAGGCCTTGCGGGATTTCAGCGCGGCCCAGCCACCCGTCACGATCAGCGCGGCAAGCACCGCCTTGACCGCATCGCCGATCAGGAACGGCGACATGTAGTACTGCCAGACCATGGCGAAGCTGTCGGCGCCCCATTTCGCGGTATCGATGCCCGCGACCTCGGCCAGCGACATCGCCCAGGCGACGCCCGGCAGGTAGATGAAGGCCGAGGCGGCGAGCGCCACGGCGGCCGTCGCGATCACGCCCGTGACCCCGCGGTCGGCGGCATAGCCCGCAATCGCGGCCATCGCCACGAAGCCGAGGAGGAAGCCCGCCGTCGGGCCGAAGAAGGCGATTCCGTTCATGCCGTTGGCGAAGACGGGGAGGCCCATGGCCCCCTCGGCGAGATAGGCGAGCAGCGTCGCCACGCCCATCCGCGCCCCGAACGCGAAGCCGACGAGCAGGATCGCCAGCGTCTGGAGGGTCATCGGCACCGGAAGCATCGGCACCGAGACCTGAGCGGCCAGCGCGATGAAGGCCGATCCGCCGGCCACCATGAGCGCGCGGGTCAGCAGGGATTGCGAGGGTACGAGGGCTTTGGAAAGGGTCATCTGGAGTTCCTTCCTCTGTCAGATTCCGCGCAATTTCTCCGCGGTGCGGCGTCCTGTCAATCGCTTCCGTCATTTCTGCCCCTTGCGCGGGGGGCCCGCCGGTGCCAAAGCGGCACCATGACCGCGCCATCCGCCTCCCGCCTCGCCCTCGTCACCGGCGCCTCCCGGGGCCTCGGCTATGCCATGGCCGCCGCGCTCGGGGCGCGGGGCTGGCATGTCCTCGCCGTTGCCCGCACCGTCGGAGGGCTCGAGGAACTCGACGACCGGATCAAGGCCGCCGGCGGCACCGCGACGCTCGCGCCGCTCAACGTGACCGACGCGGCCGCGATGGAACACCTCGCCGGCTCCATCGGCGCGCGCTGGGGCGGGCTCGGGCTCTGGGTCCATGCCGCGATCCAGGCCGCGCCGCTATCGCCCGCCTCGCAGACCGACGCGAAGGAGATCGAGAAATCCATCGCAACGAACCTCCGCGCGACGGCGACGCTCATCCCGCTTCTCGATCCCCTCCTGCGCAGCGCGGGCGGCACCGCGCTCTTTCTCGACGATCCGCGCGCGGGGGCGAAGTTCTTCGGTACCTACGGCGCGACCAAGGCCGCGCAGATCGCGCTCGCCCGCAGCTGGCAGGCCGAGACCGCGAAGATCGGCCCCCGGGTGGTGATCGAGACGCCGCGCCCGATGGCCACCGCGACCCGCGCCCGCTTCTTCCCCGGCGAGGACCGCGCCCGCCTTGCCGACATCCACGACGAGGCGGCCCGGCTCCTCGACGGCGTCCTCGCCGGGGCCTGAGCGCGCCCGGGTCACCCCGTGACCCGAATACTCCCGCCGGAGGCTCCCCCGCCCCCGCCGCACCGACCGGGGGCGCTTTACGCACCCGCCACGGTCGTCTAATCAGGTGCCCAGACACAGCGGGCGGCCCGGCATGCGCATTCTCATCACCAACGACGACGGCATCAACGCGCCCGGGCTCGAGATCCTGACCTCCATCGCCGGCGAGATCGCCGGACCGGACGGCGAGGTCTGGACGGTCGCCCCCGCCTTCGAACAGTCGGGCGTGGCGCATTGCATCAGCTACACCCACCCGATGATGATCCTGAAGCTCGGTCCCCGCCGCTACGCGGCCGAAGGAAGCCCCGCCGACTGCGTCCTCGCCGGACTCTACGACGTCTTCCGGGGCGACCGGCCCGACCTCGTCCTTTCGGGCGTCAACCGCGGCAACAACGCGGCCGAGAACGTGCTCTACTCCGGCACCGTCGGCGGCGCGATGGAGGCCGCGCTCCAGGGCCTGCCGGCCATCGCGCTGAGCCAGTTCATGGGCCCGCTGACCGAGGATCTGGAGACACCGTTCGAGGCGGCGCGCGACCATGGCGTCGCGGTGGTCCGGGCGCTTCTCGACAAGGGCCTGTGGGACCGGGGCGACTACCGGCTCTTCTACAACGTCAACTTCCCGCCCGTCCCCGCCGCCGCGGTGAAGGGCATGAAGGTCGCCGCCCAGGGCTACCGGACCGACACGTTCTTCGGGGTGGAGCCGCATATCTCGCCCGCCGGCAAGAAATTCCTGTGGATCACCGGCGGGCCGCAGCACATGCCCACCGCGCCCGGCACCGACGTGGCCGTCAACCTCGACGGCTACATCTCGATCACGCCGATGCGCGCCGATCTCACCGCCCACGACTCGCTGGCCGACCTCGAGGCGCGGTTCGGATGACCGACACCGCCGAGCGGAAGATGCGCTTTCTCTACGCGCTCCGCTCGAAGGGGGTGACCGACGCCCGCGTTCTGACGGCGATGGAGAAGATCGACCGCGGCGCCTTCGTCACCGGGCTCTTCGCCGACCGCGCCTACGAGGACATGCCGCTGCCGATCGCCTGCGGCCAGACGATCAGCCAGCCCTCGGTCGTCGGCCTCATGACCCAGGCGCTGGAGGTCGGCCCCCGCGACAAGGTGCTGGAGGTCGGCACCGGCTCCGGCTATCAGGCCGCGATCCTCTCGCTCCTCGCCCGGCGGGTCTATACCATCGACCGCCACCGCCGCCTCGTGCGCGAGGCCGAAGGCGTCTTCGGCCGGCTCGGCCTGACCAACATCACCGCCATCGCGGGCGACGGCAGCCACGGCCTGCCCGACCAGGCGCCCTTTGACCGCATCATCGTCACCGCCGCGGCCGAGGACCCGCCGGGGCCCCTATTGGCTCAGTTGCGCGAAGGCGGTATCATGGTGTTGCCGGTGGGGCAGTCGGATACGGTGCAGAGCCTGATCAAGGTCACGCGCCGCTCTCACGGGTACGATTACGACGAACTGAGACCGGTGCGCTTCGTGCCGCTGGTCGAGGGTCTGGCGCAGGACTGAACCTCCGGGCGCACGGCCGAACGAGACCAAGGGCCCGACCAAC